>JBDTXU010000353.1:0-6226 GCA_040006055.1 Sphingomonas bacterium
GACCGCGACCGGCAATGCCGATGTGATCACCGCCGATCACATGAAGGCGATGAAGCCGATGTCGATCGTGTGCAACATCGGCCATTTCGACAGCGAGATCCAGATCGCGGCGCTCAGCAATTACGAGTGGACTGAAGTGAAGCCGGGCACCGATCTGGTGAAGTTCCCGGACGGCAAGCAGATCATCGTCCTCGCCAAGGGCCGCCTGGTGAACCTCGGCTGCGCGACGGGCCACCCCTCGTTCGTGATGTCGGCAAGCTTCACCAACCAGACGCTCGCGCAGATCGAGCTCTGGACCAAGGGCGAGAACTACCAGAACCAGGTCTATGTGCTGCCGAAGCATCTCGACGAGAAGGTTGCTGCGCTCCACCTCGAAAAGCTTGGTGTGAAGCTGTCGAAGCTGACGCCGAAGCAGGCGGGCTATATCGGCGTGCCGGTCGAGGGGCCGTTCAAGCCGGATCATTACCGCTACTGATTGATCGAGAGATCGAGAAGAGAGGGGCCGCGGAGCAATCCGCGGCCCTTTTTCTTTTGGGGGCGAGGCGGCTGGGTGTATCCATACCAAGACCGACTTTGGGGGATTCGTATGATACGTTCCGCAACTGTCCTCATGATCGTGATGCTGGGAGCGTGCTCAAGCTCGAATGAGCCCAACCCGTCCAACAGTGTCGCTCCGGATACCTTTCAACAGGATATGAACAACGTCACGGAGGTATCCACGGGCAAGGGATGCGGGCCCGCGCCCCTCGCCGCCTGGCCACCGCGTCCAATGAAGGGGGGTGTCGTCAATGACGCTGACCGTGCCAAGTCCTTGGGGCTTGTCTATTTGCTTGCAATATATGGTAAGAAAGTGGTCACGCTCCCGCTCTCCGCTACGTTGAAAAACGGGGTATGGACCATTGTAGACGCCGGCGTCGAAGACGGAGCAATAGGCGGCGATCGCACCATAGAAATATGTCAATCCAGCGGGGCCGTCTTGCAAACCTATAGAACCCAATAAAGGGCAAATTGCGCGACTGAACCGTGCACTTATTTCGATGCCAGTCCTTCTATCTGTTGGGGATGAGCGGGCCGAGTGCCTGTTTCAGCTCATCGAGCCAGGGCTCATAGTTGCGCCAGAGATCGACCGCATCGCGGTTGAGTGGCTTGCGGACCTGTTCGGCGCTGGGGGTTCGCACGGCACGGGCATTTTCGTGGAAGCGCAAACATCCCTCTTCGAAGGGCAGGCCAATCCCATCCAGCAGGCGACGGATTTCCGCCTCCGGATCGTCCAGCAAATCCTCATGCTGCAGGCGCAGGATCTTGCGGGGAAGAACCCGGTCGAAATGGGCCATCAGGCGGACATAGGCGCTGTAATATCGGCCGACATCGCTGAGTGAGTAGGCGAAGGTCTGGCCACGCGCGAAATGCTGTTTGAAGTTGGCGAAGCAGCACGCCATCGGCTCGCGCCGGGCGTCGATGATCGTCGCGTTGGGCAGGATTATCCGGATGAAGCCCGCATTCAGCCAGTTGATCGGCAACTTGTCGATGAAGAAGGGCCGGCTGTCCTTGCGATGTACCGCGGCGCTGCTGAGATAATACTCGCCGAGGACTCGTGTTTCCTCGATGCTCAACCCGTCCAACAGGTCAGGATATCGTGCGTCAACGTCGCGCCAGCGATCCCCCAGCAAACGGCGGACCATTGCCGGGATTTCAGGCAACTCGGCTGTTCCCTCGATCTGCGAATGACTCGACAGAATCTGTTCGAGAAGCGTGGATCCCGCCCGTGGCATGCCGACGATGAAGATCGGATCGCGGGCTGCCGCTCCGCCGCCGGCATGCCGCGCGAAAAAATCCGCGTCGAAGAACTCGATCGCGCGCTCGACCTTGTCCTCGATCTCTTCCGTATCGTGGGGAATCTGCTTCAAACGCTGAAGATTGCCGGCCGCATAGTGACGGAAAGACTCTTCATACTGGCGGCTGTCTTCATGGGCCTTTCCGAGCGCGAAATGCAGGTACATTTTCTGCGTATCGGTAACTCCGCCGTCGATGATCGACTCCATTCGGGCGATGTCCCCGGCATCGAGCTGACGCGCCTTCATATTCGACAGCGCCCACCACGCTTCCGAGCACCCGGGATCAAGTGCGATCGCGCGACGATAGGCCTGGATCGCCTCGCCTGATCGGCCGACGGTTTTCAGAGTATTGGCATAGCCGACCAGAGGGCGGGGCTCGTCAGGCTTAACGTGTAACAGCATCTCGTGATATTTCAGAGTCCGGTCATATTCGCCGATTTCGCCCATGATTCGGATGCAGGTGTCCAGCGCGGCGAGATTGCCGGAATCCCGACGCAACAGATCGTCGAGCATCACCAGCGCCTCTTCGGTGCGGCCCTGCGCATGAAGAACATTGACGAGCTTCAGCCATGCGTCTTCGAAAGCCGGGGCGATAGCCAGCGATCGCCGAAGAAAATTCTCCGATTGATCATAAATGCTTAGTCGGTGAGTCAGGTCGCCCATCATCAGGAGCGCGAGGGCGTCCTCAGGTTGTTCGGAAAGACGCTGGCGGATCAGGGCCTCCGCATCGCGAAGCCGACCCTCATTCAGATGGCGAATTGCGGCGACGATGATGGGCTTCCTGACCGAAACCATGATCGCGGCATTCGCTGAAGCATCAGCTTCGGCCGACCGTTCAAGTTGGTATAGCGCCCGACTCAGCAGGCGAAGAGCATCCTCATTGTCAGGGTCAGCGGCCAGAACGGCGCGGGCCCGTTGTTCCAGCGACGCGGGGCTTTCAATATCATGGGTCTTCGGATCATTCGCCGCCGCCGGAGTGGTCTGGCTTTCGCTTCCCATTACATCATCCAGAATTCGATCAGGACCCACCGTTACGCGATATAGTGACCCGGAAAAAGAGATCGCCGCCCGGACGGCCGGGCGGCGATCGTTCATGCTAGGCGAGCATGTGGTGCAGAAGGTTGCCTAAAATTTCGCGACGAAGCCCCCATAAAGGAACATGCCGAGATTATTGTAGATCCCGCTGCCGGCGCCTGCGCCCGTTAGTCCGTAGGGCGGAAGCTTGTTCAAGAGATTGTCGACGCCAAGATAAAAATTGTATTTTTTGCTTACGTCAACTTGAAGGCGGATATCGTGATATGTGACAGGCTTATAATATACGAATGGATAAGCATCTGCGTTCTGTGGTGCTCGGCCTTGGACACTGTGCGCGTCCTCCCAGGAGCCTGGCACCATTTGACCAAGATACCGGAATTTATAGCCGAAGGTAACCGGACCGGTTTTCAGCGAGGTCTCGATATTGAAGGCGTTCTTGGGGTCGCCCAATTCTCCCAGAGTCTGGTCGGAGCGACCCGGGTTGGTTGGATCGAGATAGGAATCGTTCTTTAGTGCGCGCGTGTAGATGCCGTGAATAGAAAGGCGCCCAATCCGGCCGATCTGGCGATCGTAGCCAAGGTCGAAATCGATGCCAGTCACCTGCAATTTCGCATAATTCAGCGGGACGAGGTGCAGGCTGTTGTTCAGGATCTGCCCGTTCACTTCCCCTGCTGGTCCCGCACCCGCCCCAGTGTAGCGGGCGAACAGCGCGCAGAACTGATTGTTCAGGCTGGCCGCGTCATAACAGGTGTTGAGAACGTTCTGGGCCGAGGGTGCCGTGATCACGTCGTTGACCGAGATATTGTAATAATCCGCCGAGAACGAGAAGCCGGGCAGGAAGGTCGGCTGGAAAACGCCGCCTATGGTATATGAATTCGACTTTTCAGCCTTCAGTGCCGGGTTGCCGCCTGAGAGATAGCCAATCGAGGCACGATACTCGAAATTGTAAACCGCCGGGACGCCGTCTGAATGGCAGTTAGCGGCGCGCGTCGCTGCACCGGCGCCAATATGCGTCGAATCGCAAGGGTCGTAGACCGTGTCAAAGTTCTGGCCGAGCGGCGTATAGAGGTCGCTCAGATTCGGTGCGCGAACCGCACGGGCGTAGTTGCCGCGGAACTTCAGCGACCGCACTGGCGACCATTCCACCCCGGCATTATAGGCCAGCACTGTCCCGGTCGAGCCCTTGTAGTCGGCGAGGCGGAACGCGCCGCTGACGGTCAACTCCCGGAAGAAAGGGACGTCCTTCAGGAGCGGGAGCCGAAGCTCGCCATAGGCTTCCTTCACCTCGAATGCAGTCGGATTGAATTCAGGGATCGCGTTATAAAAGGTCAGGCCCGCCGCAGTAACGTCGTCCTGTTTGTAATAAGCCGTTTCGCGCCGATACTCGCCGCCAATTGAGAAGCCGACCGGGCCGCCCGGCAGGCTGAACCACTGGCTGGTATCGCCGCTGACGAAGCCGCTGAGCACGAATTGTGTGATCTTGCCCTTGGCGTAGGAATTTTGAAGAATATAATCACGGGCGGCTTGAGTTACGGTCGCCGTGCCGAACAGATTGACCGGCACGCACTGAGCGACATCGGCGGCGAGCTGCGACGCCGCGAGACCGGTATTGCCGGCACCTTCGAAGGCAACGCGAGCCGCTGGATCGATCTTCGAGCGGCACACGATGTTCCCGTTTGCAACGCCAGTCTGATACTGACCCTGGTCGACGGCATCCACCGAGAGCAGATAGCGCTGCAAGTTCACATTGCCGAGAAGGGCGGTATTTTCTTTGAACTCGCCATAGTTTGCCGACACCTCATAGTGCCAGTCATCATTGAAGTCGCCGCGCACCCCAACCACGGCGCGATAGGTTTCGCGACGTGCCGTTTCGACGCGATTGGTGAGGTCAACCGCATTTTTGTAAATACCGACGCCGCACTGACCGCGGTCCGCATCGGGAACGCCGTCGCCACCCGAAACATAGGAGCAGTTCGCGTCATAGGAATCCTGCTGCCGCAGGATACCGCGCGCCTGGGCGGTCAGATAGGGATTGTCGCTGAAGAACTTCTCGCGGGGCGAGCCCGAGGCCGAGGTGAAGAACGGCCCGCTCGCGCTGCCGATCGAGTCGGTGCGCGAATAGCTTGCCTCGATAAAGGGTACGAACGCGCGGCTGACCTCAAAATGTCCAATCAGATTGGCGCTGTACCGGTCGAGCTTCGGCTGGAACGCGAACTGCGTGCCGTCACGGAAATTGTTGCCGTTACCGCCGACATAGCTCGGCGTGTAAGATAAGGAGTTCTGAATCGTCCCCGTCTGAGGCGTCAGATTGCCATTCGCCTGGAAGATATAGGGCTGGTACGCGACGCCAAATCCACCGCCACTCCTACAGCATAGCAGGAACGTGCCGGCGTTGGTGTAGGTGCCGCTGCGCAGGTCGCGCACGAACGTCCTGTCCGATATTCCATCGCTTCCGTTTGGCGTGCCTGCCGGGTCAGAATCGGTGGTGATGAAGGCGTCGTTCTGGGCCGAATAGGGACGATCGGAGGCGTAGAAATCTTCCTGATGCGCATATTCGAGGTTGAGTGCGATGTTGCCGCGGCCATCCGCGAAATTCACGCCGCCGAGCGCACTGATATAGTTGGATGCAGCATCGCCATATTTGCTGATGCCGCTCTGGCCGCGAATCTGGACGCCCGAGAAATGATCCTTCAAAACGAAGTTCACCACGCCCGCGATCGCGTCTGAACCGTAAATTGCGGAATTGCCGCCGGTAACGACGTCAACCCGGTCGATAAGATCAGTTGGAATAGTATTGGTGTCGACCGAGGTGGCGGTGCTGAGAATATCCCCGGCGACATGCCGCCGACCGTTGACCAGGACCAGCGTGCGCTGCGTTCCCAGGCCGCGCAGATCGAGCAGGTTAAGGCCGGAGGTGCCGAGGAAGCGAGTCGAGTTCGCCTGACTGAAAGTACTGCGCAGTGCAGGCAGATTGTTCAGAACATCGCCGACGGAGGTCGAGCCGGTCTGGAAAAAGGCCTCGCCTTGCAGGGTCGTGACCGGCACGGGAGAATCGAGATTGGGGCGACGGATGCGCGACCCGGTAACGACAATCTCACCGTTATCGTCGGCCGCCGCGACGTCGGTGGGCGCAACCGTGGTTTGGCCAACCCCTGATACCGTACCAGCCGTAGTCGGTGTCATCTCGGCAGGTGCGGTTTGCGCGATAGCGGGTGTCGCAAGCATGATTACACCGAGAAAAGCCGCTGACGTCAGCGCGCTGGATGAATTCAAGCTGAATTTACGCATTGTTTGGCCCCTGTTACGAAACATTGCAGGGGAGAAGTGTGCGTAATCTGGCGAAACTCGCAAGCCAC
>JBDTXU010000354.1:0-7541 GCA_040006055.1 Sphingomonas bacterium
CCTTCCCACCGCTTCGCGGCGGGCCCCTTCCCTCTCCCGCTGGGAGAGGGAGAAGTGGCGTGCCGCAGCGACGTGTGAATGCCCTAGCCCGATTGCGGGAGGGGAAGAGGTCACGCTACGCTCTCGCTCCCGGCGATCGGCTCGACCCGCTCGCGGCGTTTGGCCGCGGTCGCGACCAGATAGATGCCGCCTATGATCATCGGCAGCGTCAGCGCCTGGCCCATATGGAGGGTGTCCGCGAAGAAGCCGTGGAACTGCGAATCGGGCTCGCGGAAGAATTCCACGGTGAAGCGCGCCAGGCCATAAAAGAGCAGGAACAGGCCGACCAGCTTGCCCGGATCGTAGCGCGCCTTGGTCTTCCAGAAGGCGAACCACAGGATCGCGAACAGGACGATGCCCTCAAGCCCGGCCTCGTAAAGCTGGCTCGGGTGGCGCGCGACATCGAGGCCAGTGCGCGGAAAGACGATCGCCCAGGGCAGATCGGCGGGCTTGCCCCATAATTCGCCATTCACGAAATTGGCGAGCCGGCCGAAGAACAGGCCGAACGGCACGCAACAGGCGAGATAATCATGGATACGGAGCCAGTTGAGCTTGTGCTGGCGCGCGAACAGGATGAGGCCGAGCGAGGTGCCGATCATCCCGCCATGGAAGGACATGCCGCCATCCCACAGCTTCAGGATCTGCAGCGGGTTCGCGAACATGCTCGGCGCGTAGAAGATCGCATAGCCGAGCCGTCCGCCGAGGATGATGCCGAGCGTCGCGTAGAAGACGAGGTCGTCGGCATGGCGGCGGGCCATCGGGCTGCCCGGGGTCGCGATCAGCTTGAGCAGATACCACCAGCCGATCAGGATCCCGGAAATATAGGCGATCGAATACCATTTGATGGCGAATTCATGCCCGAACGGGTAGATCTTCAGCACCTCGGCGTGGAGGTGAAGGTCCTCGAACCGGATATGGTTCTGGGCGTCGGCAAGGGCGGTCAGGATCAAGGCTTTTCCCCAAGGGTTCGGACCTCCATAAAGAGCCCAAACGACAAGACCAAGGGGAGACGCGATGCGCACCGAACTTGACCGGCGGATGGACGAAGGGCTGGCCATGTTCACCGGCGAGGGTGGGCCGTTGCCGCTTGGCACGATCACGCTGAACGACGTCGAACTGCCGCTGATCACGACCGTGCCACCGGCGCTGCCGCCCTATTTCGCGCATTATGCCGCCGAGCATAAGGACAAGATCTTCCTTGTCGCGGGTGAAGAGCGGCTGACCTTCGCCGAGGTCTATGCCGAGGCGGAGAAGGTGGCACGCAGCCTGGTCGGCGAAGGGCTGGCGAAGGGCGAGCGCGTCGGCATCGCGATGCGCAACTCGCCTTCCTGGATCGCCCTCTACATGGGGATCCTGATGGCGGGCGGGATCGCCTGCCTGCTCAATGGCTGGTGGCAATCGGAAGAGCTGGCTGAGGCAATCAACGATGTCGGCTGTACGCTTGTGTTCGCCGATCCCTCGCGCACCAAGCGGCTCGGTGCGATCGAGGGTTTGACCGTTCCGGTGTTCGAGATCGACGATCTCCTGCCGCTCGCGAAGGCGATGGCCTCGGTGACGCATAGCTGGCCAAGGGTTCCGTTGCCCGCGCTGACCGGCGACGATTCAGCGACGATATTGTTCACCTCTGGCTCGACTGGCCAGTCCAAGGGCGCGCTCAGCGATCACCGCGCCGTGCTGCAGGCGGTGTTCAATTATCTGAGTCAGGCGCTGGTCATGCTCGGTATCGCCATCGCTGACGGCAAAGCGCCCGAGGGCCAGCCGGCGACGCTGCTCAACGTGCCGCTGTTCCATGTCACCGCCGAGGTGCCGGTGTTCCTCCAGAGCTTCGCGATGGGCCGCAAGCTCGTGCTGATGCAAAAATGGGATGCCGAAGAGGCGATGCGGCTGATCGAGGCCGAGGCGATCAGCTATTTCGTCGGCGTGCCGCTGATGAGCTTCGAGATCCTGACTCACCCCAATCGCGCGAAATATAATCTCTCGACCGTCACCGACTTCGCCGCGGGCGGCGCGCCGCGTCCGGTCGACCATGTCCGGCGAATCAAGGAGGAGATGGGCGGCGCGCCGTTGCTCGGATACGGCCTGACCGAAACCAACGGCGTCGGCTGCGGCAATTGGCGCGACAATTATCTCGCCAAGCCCAATTCGACCGGTCGCGCATCGGCCCCGCTGGTCGATCTCGCCATTCTCGACGGCAATGGCCGCCCGGTCACCCAGGGGGTGCGGGGCGAGATCGCGATAAGGTCGGTGTGCAATTTCAAGGAATATTGGAACCGGCCCGAAGCGACCGCCGACGCTTTCACTGCCGATCGATATTTCCTGACGGGCGATATCGGCTATCTCGACGAGGACGGCTATCTGTTCATCGTCGATCGTAAGAAGGACATCATCATCCGCGGCGGCGAGAATATCTCGTGCCAGGAGGTCGAGGCGGCGATCTACGAGAATCCGGCGGTTGCCGAGGTTGCCGTGTTCGGGCTGGCCGATGAGCGGCTCGGCGAGGTGCCGGGCGCCGTGGTGAAATACCGGCCGGGGGCGGCCCTCACCTCCGAACAGCTCTGCGCTTATCTTTACGCGCATATCGCCGCCTTCAAGGTACCGCAGCGGATCTGGACCTCGGACGAGCCATTGCCGCGCCTGGGGACCGAGAAGATCGACAAGGTGAGCCTGCGCGCGAAATATCGCGCGATCGCGGAGGGTGAGGCGGGGGCCGGGTCCGCAACGGCCTAGGGTCGAATCCGATCATATCAACCGTCATGCCGGACTTGTTCCGGCATCCATGTCTCCGCAAGAGCATCAATCGTTGTGTACGCGGAACCATGGACCCCGGAACAGGTCCGGGGTGACCTATGCAGCCCGCCCCTTTCCCCCATTCGGATGCCACGATACAGCAGCCTCATGGCGGCGCGGGACATGCTTGGAAATATCGACCGGCGGCAGCTGCTGATCGGCGGCGGTGTCGGCGTCGGGTTGCTGGTCGCCTGGGGCGTCTGGCCGCGCCATTATGCGCCGAACCTCACAGCGGCGAAGGGCGAGACGATCTATGGCGCCTGGCTGAAGATCGGTGCTGACGGCCATGTGACGGTCGCAGTGCCGCAAGCCGAGCATGGCCAGGGCGTTTACACGACATTGCCGCAGATCGTCGCCGACGAGCTTGGCGCCGACTGGCGCACTGTGTCGGTGGAGCCGGCGCCGCTCAATCCGCTTTATGCCAATCCGATGGCGGCTGACGTGCTGTTCGAGGGGGTGTTCGATGCGCTGCCGGAAGCGTTCAGATCGAGCCATGCCTCGCGAACCGCGCTGGCGCTGACCGGCGGTTCGACCTCGGTGCGCGCGTTCGAGAATGATCTGCGCCAGGCGGGCGCGGCGGCGCGGGTGCTCTTGTGCAAGGCGGCGGCGGCGCGGTGGAAGGTCGATTGGCGTGCGTGCGGCACCGCCGGGGGCTTCGTCGTCCATGGTGGCGACAAGCTGCGTTTCGGAGACCTTGCCGCGGAGGCTGTCGGGGGATCGCTGCCCCATCCGCTGCCACTGCGCGGCGGTGACGCGAATCGGCTCTATGGCCAGTCGCTGCCCCGGCTCGACGTGCCGTCAAAGGTCGATGGCTCGGCCAATTTTGCCGGCGATGTCCGTCTGCCCGACATGGTGTTCGCCGCGATCCGCCAGGGGCCGGTCGGCGATTCGAGGCTGATCGCCGCCGACCGCGCGGCAGCCGATCGGGTGCGCGGGCTCTTGTCGGTCGTCATCAATGATCGCTGGGCCGCTGCGATCGGCAATAACTGGTGGGCGGCGAACCAGGGCCTGACCGCGCTCAACCCGACCTTCGAGACCAAGGGCGCGATCATCAGCTCGTCGAGCATCGACGCTGCGCTGACCGCCGCGCTCGACGGGCCGGGCGAACGCATGGCAAGTGAGGGCGATCTGGCGGCGGCGTTCAAGGGGGCGCGGCTGGTCACCGCTGAGTATCGCGCCGGGCTCGGCGTCCATGCCGCGATCGAGACGATGACGGCGACCGCGCATTTCAGGGACGGCCAGCTCGAAATGTGGCTGCCGACCCAGGCGCCAGGGCTTGCCCGATCCGCCGCAGCAGCTGCGATCGGCATCAGCGAGAGCCGGGTGATCATTCACCCGATGCTGATCGGCGGTTCGTTCGGCGCCAATCTCGAACATCAGGCGGCGGAACAGGCGGCGATCCTCGCACAGTCGCTCAAGCGGCCGGTCCAGCTTGTCTGGTCGCGGAGCGAGGATATGCTCCATGATCGCTATCGCCCGCCGGCCGCCGCGCGGATGTCGGCGCGGCTCGGGCCCAATGGGCAGATATTGGGCTGGCTCGCCAAGATCGCAGCGCCGAGGACCGGGCATGAGCTCGCGGCGCGGCTGATGGCGGGCGACAAGACGGTCAGCGCCGCTCTGGCGCTACCAGGGATCGGCGATCATTACGCAGTTGCGGGCGCCAAGCCCTTCTACCGCATGCCGACCTATGCGATCGATCATCATCCCGCCGATATCGGGGTGCCGACCGGGCATTGGCGCTCGGGCGCGCACAGCTACACCGCCTTTTTCACTGAGTGTTTCCTCGACGAGCTCGCGCATGTCGCCGGGACCGAGCCGATGTCGTTCCGGATCGGCATGCTCGGCGGCGATGCGCGGCTTGCGCGCTGCCTGTCGACCGCTGCCTCGCTCGGCGGTTGGGAAGGCGGCGTGCAGGGCAGTGCCCAGGGCATTGCCTGCCACAAGTTTCGCGGCAGCAACATCGCGGTATTGGCCGAGGCGCATATCGGCGACGATCAGGGCGCGGTGGTCGACCGGATCGTCGCGGCGGTCGATTGCGGGCGCCAGATCAATCCCGATGTGGTGCGCCAGCAGATCGAGGGCGGGCTGATTTTCGGCATGGCCGCGGCGCTTGGCGGCTCGACCAGCTTCACCGAGAATCTGGCTGACGCGCGCACGCTGGGTGATCTCGATCTGCCGAGGCTATCCGATACTCCGGATATCACGGTCGAGCTGATCCGCAGCGAGGCTGATCCCGGCGGCGTTGGCGAGCTCGGCGTGCCGGCGATCGGCCCGGCGATCGCCAATGCGCTCCAGGCCTCGACCGGTTACCGGATCCGCAACCTGCCGCTGTTGCACGGGGACGAATGACGCCGCTCGAAGACCATCCCGCTATCCCGGCGCGCAAGCTCGGGGTGCTGCTGATCAATCTCGGTACCCCCGATGCGGCGGATGCGCGCGCGGTGAAGCGCTATCTCGCCGAATTCCTGTCGGACCGGCGGGTGGTCGAGATTCCGCAGATCGTCTGGCAGCCGATCCTGCGCGGCATCATCCTCAACACGCGGCCGAAGAAATCGGCGCATGCGTATCAACAGGTCTGGCGTGACGATGGCTCACCGCTCGCCGCGATCACGCGATTGCAGGCCGAGGCGCTGAAAGACGCGTTCGGGCCCGGCGTGCTGATCGATTGGGCGATGCGCTACGGCAATCCCTCGATCGCCGAGCGGCTGGCAGCGATGAAGGCGGCCGGGTGCGACCGCATCCTGCTTGCGCCGCTCTATCCGCAATATTGCGGCGCGACGACGGCGACTGCCAACGACAAGGCATTCGAGGTGCTTGCAGGGATGCGTTGGCAGCCCGCGATCCGGACCTTGCCGCCTTATCATGACGATCCAGCCTATATCGCCGCGCTGAAGGCGTCGGTTGAGGCGTCGCTCGCGGCGCTCGATTTCGAGCCTGAGGCGATCGTCGCCAGCTTCCACGGCATGCCGCAGCGCACGCTCGAGCTCGGCGACCCCTATCACTGCCAGTGCCGCAAGACCGCGCGGCTGCTCTCGGAGGCGATGGGGCGCGAATTGCTGGTCGCCTTCCAATCGCGCTTCGGGCGGGCGAAATGGCTCGAGCCGGCCACGGACAGGATGCTCGAAGCGCTGCCCGCGAAAGGGGTGACGCGGGTCGCGATCGTCGCGCCGGGCTTTTCGGCGGACTGCCTCGAAACGCTTGAGGAGCTGGCAATTCGCGGCCGGGAAAGCTTTCTCGCCGCCGGCGGCACGCATTTCGCCTATCTGCCCTGTCTCAACGACAGCGTGCCCGGTATCGACATGTTGCGAATATTGATCGCGCGGGAGCTTGAAGGCTGGAACGTCACCCCCTAGCCTTGGCGACCAAGAAGGCGAGGAGAGAGCCATGGCACGCGTTGCGATCGTTACCGGGGGCACCCGCGGAATTGGCGAGGCGATCAGCCTTGCGCTCAAGGACATGGGCATGTCTGTCGCCGCGACCTATGCAGGCGACGACAAGAAAGCGGCCGAGTTCACGGCGCGGACCGGCATCAAGGCCTATAAATGGGATGTCGGCGATTATGAGGCGTGCCAGGCGGGATGCGCGCTGGTCGCCGAGGAGCTCGGGCCGGTCGATGTGATCGTCAACAATGCCGGCATCACGCGAGATGGTACGATCCTAAAGATGACCTACCAGATGTGGAAGGAGGTCATGGATACCAATCTCGGCGGCTGTTTCAACATGGCCAAGGCGGTGTTCCCCGGCATGCGCGAGCGCAAATGGGGGCGGATCGTCAATATCGGATCGATCAACGGCCAGGCCGGGCAATATGGCCAGGTCAATTATGCCGCCGCGAAATCGGGCATTCACGGCTTCACCAAGGCGCTGGCGCAGGAAGGCGCGCGCGCCGGCGTGACCGTCAACGCGATCGCGCCGGGCTATATCGATACGGACATGGTCGCGGCGGTGCCGGCTGACGTGCTCGAGAAGATCGTCGCGAAAATCCCGGTCGGGCGGCTCGGCCAGGCGCATGAGATCGCGCGGGGCGTCGCATTCCTGTGCTCGGAGGAGGGCGGGTTCGTCACTGGGTCGACGCTGTCGATCAACGGCGGGCAGCATATGTACTGACGGGCGCAGGCGGCACCACGTGCCGCCGATGCGCGAAGCGCAGCGCCCGGCACGGCCGGCGGGTGGGCCTCGGCCCAACTCGACCGACGGCGGCTTTGCGGCCGGCGCTGCTGCTATAACCCCAAAAAATCGAGGGCCGGCCCCGTTTTGCGGAGCCGGCCCTCTCCCTCGATACGCTACGCGAGGGAATTCGTTAGCGGCAGTAGCGCGGATCGTCCGAGCGATCGATCGCGCGGCCGGCAAGTGCGCCGGCGCCGGCGCCGAGCACCGTGCCGAGGGTGCGATCGCCGCGCCCTGCGATGCCGTTGCCGAGCAGGCCGCCTGCAATCGCGCCGATGATCGTGCCGGCATCGTTGTTGCAGCGGCGATTGCGATAGTCGCGGCGGTGATCTCGATAGTCGCGGCGATAATCGCGATGCCCGCGATCCTCACGATAGCCGCGATCATAGTCGCCGTAGCGCTGATCCTGATAGTTGCGCTCGTAGCGCTGCGCCGCGGCGGGCGTGGCGGGGATCAGGGCGGAGGCGCCCATGGTGAGGGTTGCGGCTGCGAGGCTGAGCTTCCTGAACATGATCATTCTCCTTTCCGGGTCGTTGAGTCGCTTATGG
>JBDTXU010000355.1:0-2152 GCA_040006055.1 Sphingomonas bacterium
TATCTCGGCGGCTATTGCTATCTCAACACCGCCGCGATCGCCGCTCAGGCAGCGCCAGATGCCGGCGCGAAGCGGGTTGCTGTCCTCGATATCGATTACCATCACGGCAACGGCACGCAGGATATCTTCTGGACGCGCGGCGATGTCTTCTATGCTTCGATCCATGCCGATCCCGCGACTGACTATCCCTTTTTCTGGGGCCATGCCGACGAAACCGGCGAGGGTGACGGTGAAGGCGCGACGCTCAACCTGCCGCTTGCACAAGGGGCGGCGCTTGACGCCTTTCGCGCGGCGCAGACGGTCGCGCTTGAGACAATCGCGCATTTCGGGCCCGATCTGCTGATCGTCAGCTTCGGCGCTGATACCTGGGCGGGCGATCCGATCTCGCACTTCAAGCTGGAAACGGCGGACTATAGCGTTCTGGCGCGCGACATTGCCGCTCGCGGCTGGCCAACCGTGATTGCGATGGAGGGCGGTTACGCGACCGGGGCGCTTGGTTCGAACGTGACGAGTCTGCTGGCCGGTTTCTAACCGAACCGCGCGGAACCGATGCGATCGATGATGAAGCCAACGCGTTCAGAGACCGGCACTCGCGGGAGCTCGATCAGCTTATAGCTATAGTCTTGGTAGGTTTCGGCCATGATGGCGTGGGTCGCTTCCGCCACGGGCGGGGTCTGCTTGCGCTCCGCGTCGCCGGTATAGATCGCGTCCCAATAGGGCGCGATGAAGACGTGGCGATTGTAGCGACGTGTGCGCGCGGCGGCGTCGATATGCGGTGGGACCGGGAGTCCTGACACCCGCAGGAAGCCGACGACATCGGGTACACCGCGATCGAGCACGACGGTCTGCCCAGCGGCAAGTGCTTCGGCATGGGCAGCAATCTCGCGCACCACCATGCGCTCGGCAAAGGCAAGCTCGTCAGCCCAAGGCAAGGCATTGCCGCCCGTCGCCATCTCCTCGCGGATGATGGCGCGGCCGACTTCAGGCCTGGTCACGACACCCGCCGCCGCCAGCGCCTCGATCAGGGTTGTCTTGCCCGAGCCCGGACCGCCGGTGATCACGAACAGGCGATCGGTATCCATGGCCAGATCATAGAGTGGGGGCGACGCGGGAGTAAATCCCGCGTCCCATCGGTCGCGGCTATAGCCGCGCCGGCCGGTCGAGCTGCTGCGAGCCGGCTTCGCCGCTCGCATCGGTGCACAGCTTTCGCTCTGCGCCTACAGCTTCGACGTCAGCTCCGGCACGATCTTGAACAGGTCGCCGACGAGGCCGATGTCCGCGACCTGGAAGATCGGGGCGTCCTCGTCCTTGTTGATAGCGATGATCGTCTTGGAATCCTTCATGCCGGCCAGATGCTGGATCGCGCCGGAAATGCCGATTGCGATATAGACTTCAGGGGCGACGATCTTGCCGGTCTGGCCGACCTGATAATCGTTCGGGACATAGCCGGCGTCCACGGCGGCGCGGCTCGCGCCGACACCGGCGCCAAGCTTGTCGGCGAGTGGCTCGATAATCGAGTGGAAATTCTCGCTGTTCTGGAGCGCGCGGCCGCCCGAGACGATGATCTTGGCCGAGGTGAGCTCCGGGCGCTCCGACTTGGCGATTTCCGAACCAGCAAAGGTCGAGAGACCCTTGTCGCCGGTCGCGGCGACCTTCTCGATCGTGCCCGAACCGCCGCTGGTTGCTGCTTTTTCGAAGGCAGTGCCGCGCACGGTGATGACCAGCTTGGCGTCCTTCGTCTGGACGGTCGCGATCGCGTTGCCAGCATAGATTGGCCGCGTGAAGGTGTCGGCGCTCTCGACCGAGAGGATGTCGCTGATCTGCATCACGTCGAGCAGGGCGGCGACGCGGGGCGCGATGTTCTTGCCGTTCGAGGTTGCCGGGAACAACACCGCGTCGTGATGCCCCATCAGCTCGACCACGAGTGGCGCGACATTCTCGGCCAGCGCATGCGCATAGGCCTCGTCATCAGCGACATGGACCTTGCCGGCGCCCGCGATCTTGGCGGCTTCGGCGGCTACGCCGTCGACGCCTTGGCCGGCAACCAGCAGATGCACCTCGCCGAGCTTCGACGCGGCGGTGACAACAGCGAGCGTTGCGTCCTTGACGGCCTTGCCGTCATGTTCGACCCAGACGAGCGTCTTCATTTCGC
>JBDTXU010000356.1:0-11007 GCA_040006055.1 Sphingomonas bacterium
GCTCCCGGCGGGCGCGACCACCACCAGCCGGTTGCCGAGAAACGTCACCCGGCTCCCCGGCACGATCAGCCCTTTGGCGGCAAGCGCATCCATCCAGTCCTCATCGGCCGAGACGAACAGATCCGCCGTCGCACCGGCCTCCACCTGCCGCGCCAGCGCCGAGGAGGCGGCAAACGAGACCACCGGCTTCGGATGCCCCTTTCGCGCCCACGCATCAGCGGCCGCGGTCATAGATTCCTGCAGGCTCGCCGCGGCAAGCACCAGAGGTGGCTGCGCGGGTGCAGCCGTCGCCGGACCTGCGATTGCCATCAACAATAGCGCCAGCGCGCGCATGATCCGTGCCATCGACTCAAGCCCCCTGGTGAAGCCCCCGCCTATACCCTAGTCCGGCCGCCACGCCATTGGCCGGGGGGAGGCAGGTGAACAGATGGATCGGCTGCCTCGCGGCCACCGCGTCGCTCGGCTGCACCTCTTCAGCGCTCGCCCGGGACGGCAGGCTCGACGTCAGCGGCAGCTTCCGTATGCGCGCCGAAGCGATCGACGGGCAATATCGCGCAATCGCGCCAGCCAGTGATGCCGTCCTGCTCTTTCGTTTCGACCTTTCGGCCGTTTACACGATCGGTCCGGTGAAGATCGGCGGGGAAATGCTCGATTCGCGCGCCTATTTCGAGCGGCGAAACAGCTCGATCGGCAACAATGAAGTGGACACGATCGAGCCGGTGCAGGTCTATGTCGCGGCCGATCTCGGGTCGGGGGCGAACCTGCAGGCGGGACGCTTCACGATGGACCTTGGCTCACGCCGGCTCATCGCCCGACCGGTCAGCCGGAACACCGTCAACGCCTTTACCGGGGTTCGGCTGGACTGGAAATCCCCCGGCGGCGACAAGCTCACCGCCTTCTGGACAATGCCGCAGACGCGGTTGCCCGAGGATCTTGACGGCATCCGCGACAATCGCGCCGTCCTCGATCGTGAGCGGGTCGAGCGGCAGCTGTTCGGCGCATTCGGCAGCAAGGCGGGGGTGCTGGGCGGGGCCGCCGAACTCTATGGCTATCGCTTCGTCGAACGCGATGCGCCGGGCTTCGCGACGCGCAACCGGCGCTTATGGACCATCGGCGCGCGGCTCGTGCGCGCGCCAAAAGCGGGCATGGTCGACTATGATGGGGAAGGCGCGTGGCAGAGCGGCACGACGCGGCTCGGCACCAACCCCGCTGACGGCCCCGATCACCGGGTATCGGCATGGATGGCGCATGGAGCGATCGGCTGGACCTTCAGACATCGCTGGTCGCCACGGCTGGCGCTGATCGGCGACTATGCGAGTGGCGATGGCCCGCGCTCGGCTTATGGCCGTTTCGACGCGCTGGTGGGGGCGACCAGTTTCGAGTTCGGTCCGCCCGGGCTTTACAGCCTGCTCGCTCGATCGAACCTGGCGTCTTTCGCGGTTCGGGGCGAAATCAAGCCGACGTCCCGGCTCGACGCTTATGTCGCGGCGCGCCCGATCTGGCTGGCGAGCACGACTGACAGCCTGTCCAACTCGGGCGTGCGCGACGCCACCGGCGCGGCGGGGTCGTTTGTCGGCACGCAGATCGACGGCCGGGTCCGCTATTGGCTGGCGCCCGGGCGATTGCAGTTCGGCGCGGGCGTCGCGACCGTGTTCAAGGGCGCTTTCCTCCGCGACGCGCCCAATGTGCCGGCGACCGGAAACACGCATTTCGGCTATCTCGACACAACGCTGAGCTTCTAAACTCCCTCTCCCCTGGAGGGAGAGGGAACCAGCTAAACCTTCACCCGCCCGGTCCGCGCCAGCTTCCCCCAGCCCACGCGTGGCCCCCTGAGCGCCTGCGCGATCGCCTTCAGCACCACATAATACATCACCTGCCGATACCCGATCCGCTGCGGGATCAGCAGCCACAACAGCCGCCAATTCTCGCGCCGCTCAAGCGCAAAGGCGACGACCGCGGCAAGCAGGTCGATCGCGGTGAAGACCAGCCAATAGATCAGCATCAGCTCGACATCATGCTGGGTCTGCGCCCAGCCATGCGCCTGCACCGCGAGCCAGGTCATCACGAAGCTCAGGATCAGCGCTGTGTCGATGATCGGTGAGATCGCCGCCAGCACGATCTGGAACATGATCGCCTGGGGCAACCCGACCCGTGCCAGCCCTGCCGGCTTGCCCTTGATCATCACTGAACGGTGCTTCCACAGGCATTGCAGCGTGCCATAAGCCCAGCGGAACCGCTGCTTGGCGAGGCCGGCAAAGCTCTCCGGCGATTCAGTCCAGGCAATGGCATATTGGTCATAATGGACCCGCCACCCCGCCCGCTGGATCGCGATCGTCAGATCCTGGTCTTCGGCCAGCGTATCGTCGGGATAGCCGCCAACGCTCTCGATCGCCGAGAGCCGCCACGCGCCGACCGCGCCCGGCACCACCGTCATCGCGTTCAGCCGCGCCAGCGCGCGCCGTTCGAGATTCTGCGCCGTGATATATTCCAGCGCCTGCCATCTGGTGACGAGGTTCACCCGGTTGCCGACCTTGGCATTGCCCGCCACCGCGCCAAGCGACGGATCGACGAACCACCGCGCCAGCCGCGCGATCGTCACCGGCTCGAACTGGGTGTCGGCATCGAGCGCGACGACGATCTCGCCCGTCGCAAGCTTCAGCCCCTCGTTCAGCGCCCGCGCCTTGCCGCCATTCTCCAGCGTCAGCAGCCGCACGCGCGGCTCGTCGGCAAACGCCTCGCGCACCAGTTCGCTGGTGCGGTCGGCCGAGCCGTCGTCGATCACGATCACTTCGATCCGCACATCGGTGCTGGCGAGCACGCCGTGCACCGCGCGGACGATCACTGTCTCCTCGTTGAACGCCGGGATCATCACCGTCACGAACCGCGTCGGGTCGATCGGCGGGAAGATCGTCCGCCCCTCCCGCCGCGCCTGGATCAGCGCCAGCGCCGAGAGGATGATGGCACGGGCAATGCCGATGCTGATCGCAAACAGGAAGATCCAGCCAAGCGCGGTGATGATCGCGCCGATCGCACCGAAGATGAACAGATCGGTCTCGGCCGCCGCTTGGTCACCCGCCGAGATCACCGGCATGGCGACATCGCGCGGAATGCCCGCCAGCGTCGATACCGGCACGAACTGATACCCCTTGGCGCGCAGCTGATCGATGATCTGCGGCAGTGCCTCGACCGTCTCGGCGCGGTTGCCGCCGGCATCGTGGAGCAGCACGATATTGCCGCTGCGGTCCGGGTTCGAGGCAAGCACGCCGGCGATCGTCTCGTTGATGATGGTCTGCACCCCGGGCCGCTTCCAGTCGCCCGGATCGACATGCAGGCCAACCGAGATATAGCCCCGGTTCTGCGCCTGGAGCGCCGGCTCGATTTCGTCGGCCGTGGTCGGCTCGGCGTCCCCGAAATAGGGCGCGCGGAACAGCCGGAGCGATCTCCCGGTAAAGGCCTGGAAGAGCCGCTGGGTGGTGTTGAGCTGGAAGGCGGTCTCGGCATCCGAAGCGCCGGCCAGATTGGGATGGGTATAAGTGTGGCTGCCGACCTCATGCCCCTCGCGCACCATGCGTTCGAGCAAGGCCCGCTGCGTCAGCGCATTCTCGCCGACGATGAAGAAGGTCGCGGGCACTTTCTCGCGCTTCAATATGTCGAGGATGCGCGGCGTCCAGGTCGGGTCGGGACCATCGTCGAAGGTCAGCGCTACCAGCCCCGGCTTATAGCCATAGCGCGAGACGACATAGGGCGTGGGCAGGCGGGTGAAATCGACGCTGCTGATCAGCCCGTTCTTCCCCACGACCGCGTTGCGCGCGCCCGCGACCGGCACCGCCGTGATCTTCAGGATCTCGCCGCCCTTTTCGATATCGACATCGGTGCCTTCGGGGATCGCGTTGATCGCCGAAGGGGCCGGCAGCGCGCGGTGCGACCGCCCGAAGATCGTCCACACGCCCGGGTCCTCGGAGCCAAGCCGCCAGAGCGCCACGCCATTCACGCCGGCGCGGTCGAGGAACTTCATCTGATTATAAACCGAGGCCGCATCGAGCAGCCACACGTCATGGCGGGTCGTGCCGTCCTCATAGGCGAAGCTGCTGTTGCCGCTGGCGCGGTCGAACACCGGCACCGTCCCAGAATCGCGCGCCGCCTGCCACGCCTCGTCGATCGGGATCGACTCGCCGCCCTTCTTTCCGAACCAGTCATAACCGTAACTGCCGATCGCAACGGCGATCTTGTCGCGCGGCACGCCGCGGATCGCGGTCGCCACTGCCTGTTCGAACCATAGCTGAGATGCGATCGGCCCGGGCGGGCCGCTCAGCTCATGCTCGTCATAAGCCATCAGGAACACCCGGTCGACGATCGCGGCATAGGCCTTCACGTCCCAACCCGAATCTGCGCCGACCGGCACCGCGATCGCTACGATCCAGCCATGCCGGCCAAACCGCGCCTTGGCCTCGCGCAGGAAGGTCCGGTAATCGATCTGGACTGATGACGGCAGCTCCTCGAAATCGAAAAAGACGCCGCCGGCCGCGTTCGCCTGGAGGAAGGGCTCGAGCCGGTCGAGCAATTGCCGGCGCAACGCCGGCGAATGCAGCAATTTGGCCAGGTTCGGCGCGTCCCAATTGCCGTTCAACGCATTCTGCACCATCGGCAGCAGCAGCGGCCGATGCGGCGACCGGTTGATAATCGCCTTGCCTTCGGGGTCCTTGAAGATGGTGATGGTATGGTTGGTGCCGGTGATCGACATCCAGCCGGGGACCAGCCAGTCGAGTTCGTCGATATTGCGCTTGAGCGAGCTGCCGCTCGACGGATCCCATGGCGCATGGAATCCGATCGCGAGCGGCGCATTCTCGCGCACCCCGCGCGGCGGCCGGCCGGTGAGCAGCCGTGCGGTGCGTAATATCTCACGCCGCGTCTGTCTGAGGATCGGCTCATGCGGCGGCAGCAGCTTCACGAGCGCCGGATGCTCGGCATCGACCGGCAACAGCGGCGGGCTCGGCACCGCACCGATCGACACCGCAAGCGCGACCGCCGAGAGCAGCGCAAGAACGATGAACGCCCCCACCGCAAAACCAAACCGCCGTCGCCGTCGTCCGGACGCGTCATAGAAAATCGGGGCGAGGCTCATGCGGGGCGGGCTATCCTTCGGGTACGGCGCGAACGCTACCATAGGTCCGCCGCGGCCGAATAGGACGGGCTCATGACAAATATGTCATGCGGCTGATGGTTACGGATTACCGCGGCATTCTTACGGCGCGATTCCGCGCTTACCCGGATGTCTCGGCGCCAACCGCCCATTGCACGCCAAATCTGTCGGTGAAGTTCCCGTAATGCCCACCCCAATGCTGCTTCGCAAAGGCAAGCGTCACGCGCCCGCCGGCGGATAACCTGCCGAAAAGCCCCTCCGCCGCAGCCACCTCATCAAGCTCGATCAGGATCGCGCAGCCCTTCATCGGTTCCGAATCCGCGCCGTCACCCGCGAACAGGCGAAGCCCCGGTCCTTCGAACACCGCATGGAGCACCTTGTCCCGCCACGCGCCGCCATCGCGGTCCGCCAGCGGCGTGCCGGCATAGCGGCGCAGCTCGACGATTTCGCCCAGGCCGCACTCGGCATAGAATATCAGCGCGCTCTCGGCGTTGCCCCGGAAATAGAGATGCGGCGTAAATCGCATTGCAGCCTCCACGCGCGCTCTCCTTCGTCGCGAGCCCACCGATTAGCGAGGCCCGCCAGCAAAGGCCGCCCCATAACAGCTTCGCCCACCCGCTTCGCGCACAAAAAAGGCGCGGCATCGCTGCCGCCCCTCTCTCCTGTCGTCGATCGCTCGATCAGAAGCGGTAACCGAAGCCAACCAGGCCCTGGTGACGCTGCAGGCCAATGCAGCAACAGGGTTGCCGCGCGCTAACTTTGAGTGCGCCGCCCCTGCTGCCAAAGCCCGATGGCCCGCGAGGCTGGCAGCCTCACCGTATCTCCATCGTGCTCGATCAGCCCCGATTTCGGGCACTCCAGCGAGGTGCGGAATCGGACTGGCGGCGAACGATCATATGCTCCAGCACGATCTGCTTCGGCGGCCCGGCCTGCTGTCGGCCCGCCATGATCTCGCCAACCAGAAGCTCGAGCGAGGCGCGCGACATGTCGTCCATCGGCTGACGCACGGTCGTCAATTCGGGCCAGATGGTGGTCGCCAGCGGGGCATCGTCGAACCCGCATACGGAGAGGTCACCGGGAACATCGAGGCGGCGCTGATGCGCGACTGCGACCGCGGCCGCCGCCATATCGTCATTGCTCGCGAAAATGGCGGTGGGCGGCCGGGTTTGGCTCAGGATCCGCTCAGCCGCATCGAGTCCCGATCGGTAGGTGAACAGCCCTTGCGCGATCAAATCGTCATCCCGTTCGATCCCGGCTTCAGCCAATGCGCGCAGATACCCCTCCAGTCTCCGCCCGGTAGCGCGGTGGCGCGGGTCGCCGAGGATGAAGGCGATGCGGCCATGCCCGAGCGCAATCAGATGCCGGGTCATCTCGCGCGCGGCCTGCAGATCGTCGATGGTGACACTGGACGTCTCGCGCTGGGTGCGGCCAGTCGCGACGGCCACCACCTGGATATCGGCCGCGGCGAGCGCGGCAAGCATCTCCGCTGAGTCGCATAGCGGCGGGAGAAGAATCACCCCGTCGGTATTCGTGTCGACCAGTTCATCGACGAATTCCTCGACACTGGCCCGGTCCTCGAACGCCTGGAAATCCAGATGGACATGGTGGCGACGAGCCTCGACCAGGCTGTTGATGAGGAAGCCGGACATGTGCGACGATCTCGGCTGGCTGTGCAGCAGGACGATGCGGATTTCCTCACCCGGCGGAAACCTGCGCCGTACCGTGCGCCGCGAATATTTGAGGTCGGCCATCGACCGCTCGACTCGTTGCCTGGTCGCGCGCGAAACCTTCCCGTCGCCCTTGATCGCGCGCGACACGGTCATGACGGATACCTGTGCATGGTCCGCCACGTCCTGGAGAGTCGGTCCACCGCGAGGCTGTCGTGGAGATCCTCTCACCATATCGGGAACCTCGCATACTGCACCGGGAACGAGCCTTTCAGTCTCACCCTGGCGACGTGGACGCAAACACTATCGAGCACAATGTTGTGACCGCTTCCAGGCGCGGAGGCCGGGTCTGCCGAAGGATGCGCTAGAGCCGGCATTTTCCAGCATCACCGTGCCACTCACCGCCACCCGCTGGCGCGTTCCGAGCGATTGATCGCAACGCCGACTCCAGTATATTGAACAATGATCAGTCAAACTGGTCTCGTTCATTTAAAAGGTCGCTTGTGGGACGTCGCTCCGATCATAGCCGCACAGAGCTTAGGGAAATCATTATTTCCGAAGGGCATCGGCACATGCACGAGGTGGGGTTCGCCCATTTCTCGGCACGTGAGGTTGCCAAGCGGGTCGGCTATTCGATCGGCACCGTCTACAATGTCTTTGGCAGCTATGATGCGCTGATCCTGGCGATCAACGGCCGGACCCTCGAGCTATGGCTGGATTTCCTCGAAGGCCGGCTTGCCGCGCTCGACCCCGGCGGCGACCGGCTTGCCCGCGCGATCGACGCCTATTTCGAATTCGCCATCATCAATCGCCACGCCTGGGCGGCGATCTATGATTTCCGCCTGCCCGACGATATCGAGCCACCAGATTATTATTGGAAAAAAGTCTCGGCGATCATCGCGGTGGTGGAACGCGAAATCGCTGCCCTCCTGCCGGCCTCCCATCTGGCCGAGGCACCCGCCCTGACCCGCTCGCTGCTCGCAACGGTGCACGGCCACTGCGCCTTCACCCTCAACGGCACCTTCCGCATGCTGGAAGAAAGCGACCCCCTCGCCGCCGCCCGCGCCCGGGTGGCGGATGCTCTGGCGGGGTATGAGTGAGCATATCAGGTTGCGACCCAATAAGCCCCGGGAAGCATGACCTGTAGCGAAACGGCCCGGCCTAACCAGCCGGGCTTTTCCGTGTTAGCGTCCCGCCAAAGGGGATTCGTCATGTTCGAGCGCGTATTTCAACGGACGGTTCGCAACGGATCGCGAGCCTTGTTCGCGGTTGCCGCGCTGGTGATTGCGGTGAGCCTTTTCATGAATATGCTGAACGCGATGCAAGTAACATATACCGGGTCCGAGGTGTTTCTGGTCATCGGAGCCAGCCTTCTCGCGGCCCTGAAGGATGCGATGCTCCCCCTGGTCGCGGCGATCGTGATCGAGCATTTCCGTCCGCGTGCAGACGAGGATGCCATCTTGACGAGGTCGCCCTCGCAATAGCCGATCTGGTGATAATCGAAGCAGGCATAGCCCCGACTGATGCTCTTCAACCGGTCGTAGAAATCGAATCCGACTTCGTTGAGTGACAGCTCGGGCCGCCCAGCGCATGCCCTTGCTGATCAGTGCATCCCAATTCGAAAGGATCGCGTTTGTTCGATCAGCGGTCAGCTTCTTCGCTTGCGGAGGACGGGCAGTACGTCCTTCCTGAGCAGCGCCAGGACCTCGGCCGGGAACATCACGGTGTTATGTCCGGCACCAGGGATGATTTCGAATATCTTTGTCGGCGCCTTGATCTCGTCGAAATACTCGCGCGCGGCGAGGACGGGCGTATTGAGATCATTCTCGCCCTGGAACATGAACACCGGCATCGCGAAACGCACCCCCAGGTGTCGCGCCTCCCAGTGCCAGGTCTCGTCGAACACCTTCGTCTGCGTGGCGATGAAGGACGCGCCCGGATCATAGCCCGGCGGCGGCGCGAGCGGCGCGATATAGTGCACGTCGGGCGCGTGCGGGGCAGTGATGATTTTCATGAACTGCGCTGTCGCCGCCGCTTCGGCCGGGCTGGGCGGCAGCCCGGGCGGGAACACATAGGTCTGGCGGACCAGCAGGTCCCCGATCGTCTTGTAGGGTGGCGGCCCAACATGCTCGAGCGCCGCGACCCCCTTGGTGTCACCGCGCTCGCGCGCCGCCTTCAGCCCGAGCTCCCAGCCCAGAATGTTGCCGCGCGCGCCAACTGCCTGCGACGTGCCGACATAGGCGGAGAAGAGCCCGGGCCGCGCCTGGGCCATCTCGACGCCGATCAGCGTCCCCCAGCTATTGCCCATCAGCACGAGCTTCTTCGCGCCCAGCCGTTTGAGCGCATATTCAGTCACCGAGAGCCCATCGCGCGTGAAGCGCGCGACGGTCATCGGACCGATATCCTTGCCGAAATTCTTGATATCGGTGCCCCCGCCGCCGGGCTGATCCCATTGGACGATCGTGAAGTCCTTCTCCCAGTCGGCGAAGATCGGCGCCATCGACGCGCTGCCGATCCCGGGTCCGCCGTGAAGGAAGAGCAGCACCGGGTTGTTGCGATCGGCGCCGCGGATCGTGATCCATTGCTGGACGCCGTTGATGTCGACGAACATCCCCTCGTCGATGGCAACCGCGCGCGGCCCCTGCCTGGTCGGCGCAGCGTGAGCCGGGCGCGCGCTCTCAGCCATTGCGGTGCCTGCGGTTGCGGCGATCACCGCCGTCGCCGCGAACATCAACCCTTTGCCCATGATCCCCATCTCGAAAATCCTCCCGTTCGAATGCCTCGCGAATCGGGTTAGCTCAATAACTTCATATTTTCAAGTTATTGACGAATTCTGCGATTGGGCGCAGGTTCGTGCGGGGAGAAACACGCCATGACCGATCCGATTCAGGCCATCAGAAGCGACCTCGCCTTCCTCAAGGCGGTGTCCGAGGACCGAGGTCCGCTGCCCGCGCAGTTCGGCGAGCACCTGCTGGCGATAGGCCTGATCTACGGCCTGGACTTCATTCTGATCTGGGGGCTGTTCGCAGGGTTGGTGCCGCGGCTGCCGGGCGATCCTTGGATGTTGGTGAGCTGGCTCCCCGCGACAATCCTGTATGTACCGATCAATCTCCTGATCAACCGCCGCGCGCCTGGGGCAGTGGGGCCAAGCGCGCGTGTTTTCATTGCCGCCTGGGGCGCGATGGCGTTGATGATCTGGGCGGCGGTCGCGGTGGTGATCATCGCGAGCGCGCGGAGCGGAGTGCCCTATTATGAGGTCTGGCCGCCGATCGCCTTCGTCCTCTATGGCGGGGCCTGGTCGGTGGCGGCTATCATCCGCCGCGAACGCTGGCATTGGCTGGTCGCGATGGGCTGTTTCGCGGTTGCGCTGATGGCCGCCGCGCTGGTCAACTCGCCCGGCACGTGGCTGGTGATGTCCGCCGGTCTGTTATTGCTCCTTGCCGCTCCCGGGGCGGCGATCATGCGCCAGGCGCGAAAGCCCGGTTGAGGAACGCAACGTCGTGAAAGAGTTCAGTATCGGCAAGCTTGACGACGTCATCCACAGCCGGGTGCGGCTGGGCGTGATGGCCTATCTGATGGCCGCCGAGATTGCCGACTTCACGACGCTCAAGGTCAAGCTCGAAGTGACTGAAGGGACACTCTCGGTCCATCTGCGCAAGCTTGAGGATGCAGGTTATATCGCTATCGAAAAGAGCTTCCGCGGGCGCCGGCCGCTGACACAGGCGCGGTTGACCATAGCCGGCCACGAAGCGTTTCGCGCTTATCTCGACGCGATTGGCGCGCTCGCCGGGCTTGGCGACTGATGCCCGGTCCAAACCGATAAGTTGAGATCCCAGTGACAGGGCGCTATCTTTAGAGCATCTAATTGATTTATAACAGTAAATTTCCATTGTCCCAACATCGAGAAATGTCAGCACCCGCATGACATCTCCAACACCGCGCCTCAATTCAACCCGCGCGCCGCTGCCGCTATTCGGGCGCCATGACCTGCGAAATCCGATGTGCCGATCAACCCCGCCGCGGCAAAGCCGCGTCGTCGGACGACACGGTCGAGGACAAGCTCGACCGGTCGCCGGCCGGGCGGAGCCGTCCAAGGTTCCGGCGATGGGAAGCCTCGTTGGAAAGACGGCGGAGGGTTGCGCTGATCTTCGTCCGGCTCGGCGATTGCTCGCGCAATCCCCTCTCCGGTCTCAGGCGCCG
>JBDTXU010000357.1:0-11667 GCA_040006055.1 Sphingomonas bacterium
TCATCGCGCTCTGGCGCGAGAGGTGAGCGAGTTCGGCGTTGAGTTCGCTCAGCCGTTGTTCCGCGGCCCGCCGGTCCGAAACGTCACGAATCACGGCGGTGAAGATGCGCTCCTGGCCTAGCCATGCTTCACCGACATTCAGCTCGGCCGGGAACAGGGTTCCGTCCGCGCGCCGGGCGGTCAATTCATGCGCGTTGTCATTCGCGCCGTGCGCGCCGACCAGATTGGGGTCGATCGACTCCTCACCCGCCGCAACGATCAAATCGGGGATCATGAGCTTGACGTTGCTGCCGATCGCGGTCTCGCCGTCATAGCCGAACATGCGCTCTGCGGCTGCGCTGAAGCTTCGGATCGTACCGGCGCAGTCGATGACGATCGTCGCATCGGGGACGGTTTCGATGATCGATTGCAACTGCTGCGCCGCCTCACGCTCCTTATGCTCGGTGACGTCGATATTCGCGGCGATAACGGCTTCGAGTTCGCCTTTCGCGTCATAGAGGCACCGGGCCGAGCCCTCGATCGTGCGGATTGCCCCATCCGCCTGGGCAAAACGATACTGGAAGGCGATCCGCGGTTCATGATTGGCGGCGGCGCGCGCAACCGAGTCCAGGATTCCCTCGGTATCCTTTGGGTCGACCAGCGCCCGCCACTGTTCGAAGGTGCTCAGGCTGCCGGGTTCGAGGCCGAGCCTCTGTTCGGAGCCAGGCGACCATTCGAGCCGCCCGCTTGCAATGTCCCAGTGCGACACCCCGAGTTGCTGTACCTCGGCGGCGATGGCAAGCCGGGTTTCGCTTTCGCGAAGCGCCTTCTCGGCCCGGACCCGGTCCGTGATATCAAGCATCTTCACCACGAGCACCGGCTCCCGGTTTGCGCGCTCAAGGACCTGGGTGCGTTCGAGCACGCTGATTTCGGAGCCGTCGCGCCGTCGCTCCAGCAGTTCGCGCTCCGCCGCCCCGGTCGGGCGAAGCGGTGTGTCCCCGCCCTGCTCGCCATGCCGCGAATGGAGCAGCTCATATTTCTTGCGGCCGACCGCCTCAGCCGACGACCAGCCGTAAAGCTGCTCGCAGCCTTGCGACCAATGCGTGATCTCGCCGGTCGGCCGGGTGAGCGTGATGGCGGCGACGCCGAGCGCGTTGGTGACCTCCTGGAGCGCCGTCTGCTGACTCGCGACGCGATCGGCCGACAGCCAGAACAGCAGGCCAATGACGAGCAAATCGCAAAGCAGGGCGAGCATGCCGGCGCCGAGCGGCGTTATGTGCAGGACGCCCTGCCCCCACCATGTAACGAAGGTTGGCAGGAGCGGCAGGCTGACGATAAGCGGCAATGTCATTCCGACGAATGGCCGACGGATCCGGTCGCGTGCCAGCAACACGGTCCAGCCGGCTTCCTGCCGCCAGATCAGAAATGCCGATGCGAGCAGGATATTGATGGTCGCGGCCGGCAAGGATGACAGGAAGACGTCAGCGACCGGGATTTCGGCCGGTACGATCGAGAGCAGGAGTATGATCGAGAACAGCCCGAAGCAGAAAGACGCGGTAGCGAGCAGGTTCGCGAGCTCCGCGCGAGCCCATTCCCGCCTTTGCGCGAGAAACAGCGCGGCGCCCAGAAAACTGAAAATGACGATCGAGTTGGCGACCGGCCGGCCTGGATGCTCAGCGGCCACCCGTCCAAGCTGTTCCGGAAACAGCCAGGTGTCCATGCCCAGCGAGAGCCCGAAGATCTCCTCGACCACCGCGCACAGCGCGATCAACAGCGGCACGGCGAGAAGAAAGGGCGCCACACGATAGCGTTTTATGCTTGCCCCGAAACCGGCAGCGAGAAAGACGTAACTCAATGCTGTCAGCGGCCATATCGGATGCCCGTGCGGATATCCCCGGACGTCGAAAGTCCGAAGTAGCGGGGCATCGAACGCCCAATCGGCAAAGCTGATGGCGCTGACAAGCAAGGCGACCAGAACGAGCGTGAGAACGATCTTCTGTTCCGTCGACCGGTCGTTCGTCGCGCGCGCGCCCCTTATAGTAACCAACCTGCCGGCACCTCCTCCCGAAGCGCGCATCTCGAGAGGCAAACATAACAGAGTTGAAACAGAACGCAAAACGTCGGTGACTTGGAATGATGTTATAAAAAATCGGAACCGAAATGAACGCGCGTGCGTTGCACTAACGAACCGTCCCTTTTCAAGGGATTGGAACCATATCGCTTGGCCTTGTCGTCACCATAGTGTTAGCTATCGTCGATTGTACACTTTCAAGGCGAAATATTACTTCGCGGCGTCGGATAGTGCGGCCGAGATGATCGCTGATATTCCAGTATAGCGCTGCTGCAGTGACGTATAGAAAATCGAAAATCAAGGAGGAGTGCGGTCGCTTGTCCCTTGGCTGCGCGGCCTCACCCCGCACGGGGCGTTGATTTAGGTTAGTATTTCTCCAGATGACCCGAAATCCCAGTGGGACGGCCTTCCATTTGCTCGCCCGCGATTCCGCCGACCGGATCATGTCGCGGCCGCAGCGCCGGCACGTGCTGAACTCGAAGCCCTGATTGCGGGACACGTGCTGCGTGATGGCGTGAGTCAGCAGGTTGCAGAGAAGGGACATGGTTTTCCTCCTTGGAGATCTGGAGTTCGAGATGAAGCGTGGCGAGCGCGACGAGGTCGGCTGATGCGCGCTCGAGAACCATATTGAGGTCCCAGATCTCGAACCGCGTGCCGGTGGCTACCAGCAGGACGGCGTTACCGATCCCGCCCCGTTGCCGCATCAGCGGCGCCAGGATCATCATGCCGTCAGGCGCGAGGGTGACGTGCTCGACAAAGCCGAAAGCACGGCGAACCCGCGCATAATGCGCCTCCATATTCGTGCCGAGGAAAGTGGATCGTCGCGTCTCCAGTTCCCATTGCTGCTGGGCCGCGAAAATCCGGTCATAGACAACGAGGCAGGGCGATTCTTCGTGCAGGCCGACGAACAGCCGACCATCCGGCGCCCGCGACAATATGGTTTCGTGGAAGTGGCGAGGCAGGACGATTTCGCCCCCGCCCGTCACCTCGCACACAGCGCTGCCGATAAAGAGTTCGTCCATGTCCCAAGACTCCAATTGCCGATGGCAGATGGTTAACGAATCTCGAAGACGCTGGTGTAGCGCGTAAAACTACCATGTTGCGATGACCCGTATTGGGGATTCTGCGTAATCGGGTGAGCCGGGCGGCCCTCGCGACCAGAGGTTTCGCGCCTTCATTCGCTAGGCGAACGTAAAGCCTGCGGGCGAACCCCTTAGCGGGATTCTACGGCCTAGATAACCATAGTGCCGAGGCATAGCGCTTTGCGGGACGGCGCCGACGACTCGGTGTTGTCCGGGAGATAACCGAGATGACACGGCGCGAACCGAGCCTGGACTATGCTGCTTGTGTCACGCTGTTCGGCGTCGGCGGCGCCGGCGGCAACGCGGTATGCCGGCTCTTCCGCCAACCCGAAACGGGTATGAAGATCATCTGCGCGAACACTGACGTTCAGGCGCTACGCGCGGCACCCAGCGCGAGCCAGCTCCAGCTTGGCCGCATGCTCACCATGGGTCTGGGCACCGGCGCAAAACCCGAGATCGGCCGGGCTGCCGCGCAGGAGGCGCTGCCGGAAATCAATGCGGCACTGGATGGCAGCGGCCTGTGTTTCATCGCGGCGGGGCTCGGCGGCGGCACCGGTACCGGCGCCGCGCCGGTGATCGCGAGAGCGGCCCGGGAACGCGGTATTCCGACGATCGGCATCGCCACCAGGCCCTTCGCGTTCGAGGGTGCCCGTCGCGCCCGAACCGCGGCTGCGGGGCTGATCGAATTCCAGGCGAGCGTGGATGCCCTGGTCGTGGTCTGCAACGAGCACCTCTTCCGGGTCGCAGGACCGGAGGCGACGCTTCGGCAGGCGCTCTACCTTTCCGACTCGATCGTCCGTGATAGCGCCTGTGACTTTGCGGCGTTGATCGCCGGGCCGGCGCTCAAGCGGGTGACGATCGCCGATATCCGCGCGGTTCTGGGTACAGGCAATGATCCTGGTGGCAGGATGGTGATCGGCCATGGCGAGCGATGCGTCGGCAGCGGCCGCGCCGCGCTCGCTGCCGAATCGGCGTTGCGCAATCCGCTGCTCGAGGACGCGCCGGAGGGGGCTCGGCGGCTGCTCGTGACAATTGCCGGCGGAAGCGATCTCGGCCTGTTCGAGGTCGAGGAGGCGGTCGAATATATCCGCGAGCATGTCCATGCCGGCGCGGAGCTCGTCTGGGGTTCAGCGATCGATCCCGCTCTCGAAGGGCGCGTGCGCGTAGGCATCACCGCGGCGGGCCTGCCGGCGCGCGAGGCAGGTGCCGCCTCAGCGATGCGCGTCCGATCGATGGCGGCTTTGGGCGGTTCTACGCAACCCATTCCGGCGGCCGTGACTATAGCGGCTCCCGTCACAGCGGTGATGCAGGAGGCATGCAAAGGCGAACCCGTCGTGGCGCCGGCGCATGCGATCACAATAGACTGCGGACCTGCCGGCCTGGTTGAGGCGATTGCCCCTGCCCAGCTGATTGCCATGCTGCCTGACCAGCCACGCGGGCCGCTGATCCTCACCTGCAACTATAGTCTCGATCTTGACATCGTCGCGAACCACCCGGTCTCAACACGGCCGGTTCGATCGAGGAGTCCGTCAGCCAGCCTCGCTGATCGGATCTATTTCGCTGTACGTGCCCTCAAAGGGCATAGTGGCCCGCGCCCAGCCGCCCGCGCACGTCGGGGCCTGCGTGAAATGGAGGTTATCTGGGGCAGGCGGCACAGCCTCGTTTAACGAGGGCGACGCTCGATCGGCTGGCCGGCTACCGGCTTACAAGGTGACGCCGCGCTTCCAGATCGCGATCTCGCGCTCGCCGTTGCGCTCGGCTGCCGTCTCGTCGCCTGATGCGATCCGCCGGATTGTGTCGAGCAATGCGTCGGCCACCGGCTCCATGCCCTCGCCCAGTACGCGCCCGGCATCGAAATCGATCCAGCCCGGCTTGCGCGCCGCAAGCGGGCTGTTCGAGGCAATCTTGATCGTCGGCACCGGGAAGCCCAGCGGCGTGCCGCGTCCGGTGGTGAACAGGATCACGGTCGCGCCGGCGGCAGCGAGCGCGGTCGAGGAGACGGCGTCGTTGCCCGGCGCTTCGAGCAGGGTCAGCCCCGCCCGCCGCACGCGCTCGCCATAGCGGCGAACATCGGTGACGATCGCGTGCCCGGCCTTCTGCACCGCGCCGAGCGATTTCTCCTCTAGCGTGGTGATCCCGCCGGCGATGTTGCCGGGCGACGGGTTCTCGGAGACCGGCTCGCCATGGTCGGTGAAATAGCGTTTGAAGTCGTTGACCAGCGCGCCGATGCCATCGAACACCTGCTCGTCGGCGGCGCGGTCCATCAGCAATTGCTCGGCGCCGAAAATCTCCGGAATCTCGGTCAGGATCGCGGTGCCGCCAGCACCCGTCACCGCGTCGCTCATCCGGCCGACCAGAGGATTGGCGGTAAGCCCGGAAAAGCCGTCGGACCCGCCGCACTTCACCCCGAGCACGAGCTCCGACAGCGGCACCTCGGTCCGCCTGGCGAGCGCGACCTCCTCGACCATCGCATCGACCAGCGCCAGGCCCTCCTCGACCTCGTCGCCCGCAACTTGCGCCGCGAGCGTCCGAATCTTGCCGTGCACGGCGGGGTCGATTTCGGCGAGCAGCCGGTCGAGCTGGTTCGATTCGCAGCCGAGCCCGAGCAGCAGCACGCCGCCGGCATTGGGATGCGCGGCGAGCGCCGCCAGCACCGAGCGAGTCCCATCGAGATCGTCGCCGAGCTGCGAACAGCCGAACGGATGGGTCAGGGCATGAACGCCGTCGATCCGACCCTCATGCTTCCGGTCAGCGCGCTCGGCGATTTTCTGCGCGGTGCGGGCGACACAGCCGACGGTCGGGATCACCCAGATCTCATTGCGCGTGCCCACCCGCCCGTCGGCGCGGCGATAGCCTGCGAAGCCGACGCTCGGCGTTGAGTCTGGCGCTGAGTCCTTATGAGGTTGCCAAGCATAGTCGGCGCTCGCTTCGAGCGCGGTCGAGACATTATGGGTGTGGACGCGGTCGCCCGGCGCGATCGGGCTGGTGGCGCGGCCAATCGGAAAGCCGAATTTGAGCACCGGCTCGCCAGACGCGATCGCGCGGAGCGCCACCTTGTGGCCGCGGCTGACCGCCTCGTTCAGGGTCACTTCGCTGTCCCCCACGCTAGCGATGGTTCCCGCCGCCAGATCATCGAGCGCGGTCGCGACGCTGTCCGTGGCGGCGACGCGGAACAGGGAGGGGTTCATATCTTCTCGGGCCTTTTCGGCTATTTCAGCTTCACGACGCGCAGCCTCGGCAAGCAAGGCGGTTCCGTGGCGCGCGCTCCCTATAGGCGCGCTTTGCCGGATCGGCGAGATCGTCTTTTCCATCATGCGCGATAGACGGGGCTTTGGTGTTGAGCTCAATCGCGATATCGCGCTGCACCGACCTTATACCCGTTGAGGATGCCCATCTGATGAAATTGCTGCGTTACGGCCCGGTGGGCCAGGAAAAGCCAGGCCTGCTCGATGCCGAAGGGCGTATCCGCGATCTTTCGGGCCATGTCTCCGATCTCGGTGCGGCTGAGATATCGCCCGCCGGACTTGCTGAGCTTGCGGCGATCGATCCGGCCTCGCTGCCGCTGGTCGAAGGATCGCCGCGTTTTGGGGTCCCGGTGGCGGGCACGCGCAAATTCCTCGCGATCGGTCTCAACTATGCCGATCACGCCGCTGAATCGAACATGCCGATTCCCCCCGAGCCGATCTTCTTCACCAAGGCGGTCTCCTGCCTGCAGGGGCCGAACGATACCGTGATGATCCCGCGCGGATCGGTGAAGACCGATTGGGAGGTCGAGCTCGGCGTGATCATCGGCAGCCGCGCCTCTTATGTCACCGAGGCCGAAGCGCCCGATTACGTCGCCGGCTATTGCACGATCAATGATCTCTCGGAGCGCGATTTTCAGCTCAACCGCGGCGGCACCTGGGACAAGGGTAAGGGCTGCGACACCTTCGGACCCGTCGGCCCCTGGCTGGTCACCGCCGACGAAGTCGGCGATCCGCAGAATCTCGACATGTGGCTTGAGGTCAATGGCAAGCGCGTCCAGACCGGCAGCAGCAAGACGATGATCTTCGGTGTCGCCAAACTCGTCTCTTATCTCAGCGAATTCCTGACGCTCGAGCCTGGCGACATCATCACCACGGGCACTCCCCCCGGCGTCGGCATGGGGCAGAAGCCCGAACCCTGGTTTCTGAAGCCTGGCGATGTCGTCACGCTCGGCATCGAGAAGCTCGGCGATCAGCGCCAGGATGTCATCGCCTGGCATCCTCAAGGGGCATCCGCCGCGTGAGCCATCCCTGCGCAAATCTGAACCAATCATTGTACAGGTTGGGAATGTCAGCGCCTGGCATTCCCAACCCCACGCATCATTCACAAAGCCTGAGGCAAGGGCCAGCCCATCCGCTGACGCTGCGCAAGCTTCCTGCCAGTGCTTGTTAATGGCGATCGACTTCGGTTCCGGTTTTTCGTTGACTCGTCGAGAGCTTTATGTGTCAGGAAACAGGTCGGACAAAGCAAGGACTCGTTGTTCCATTTGCCTTTTTTCCGGGGGGGTTATGCTTCGGTTCAGCTGTTTCTTTGTCTCCGCATGGTTGATATTATTTCCTCAGAATTTGTCGGCGGCCCAATATACCGTTTCGCCTTCGTATCGAGCGGGCGATGGAATTCGCATCATGACCGGCGATTTTGGCACTTTGGGAAGCGCGCGCAAGCTCGACATTGCGGCGCCGTCGCTGATGAAATGCCCTGACCCGATTGTCGAGCCAGCGACGGCACCATCCCCATCGCCGACGAACTGAGCGGTCGCGTGACTTTTGGCAATTGTCGGCGGGCGCGCCGCAATCCGGACCGGGATGGTTTCGTGGACGGACATGTACGATGTCGATGATCCGACAGGGGCTCCTGTTATGCATGGTCGTCGCGGCCGTCTGTGCCGACGTGCCGGCGATGGCCCGGATCAAGGTGCCAGGTTTGACGCGGACGCATGTCAGCACGCGCGCGATGCAGTCGGGCGACTGGAAGCTCAAGATCGTCACTGGCACCTTCTCGGGCGATATCCGCTGCCGCCTGTTCGATCCAAAGCATCACATCGTCTATGCCGCCGGCGCGCTTGGGTTTCACTTCAGGCATCACGTCAACACGCTCGGCGCCTGGATGCGCGTGGATGGCGGGCCGGCACAGCGCTGGCAGGATAGCTTGCCCGAGCTGACACGGCTCGGCGTGCCGATGGATGGCCCGAGCCTCGACAATCCGACTGATTCCACGGTGTGGGTCCCGGCCACCTTGCTGACCGACGCTAACCAGATTGCGATTCAGCCGCGCGAAGACAAGAGTCCAAGCGTGTTTCACCTCCATGGCTTTGCGGGCTTGCGCGATATTGCGCGGGATATGGGATGTGTGCCCGACGGGCGCTTCATTCCGTGATTGCCCCGAGCAACCGACGTTTCGGCTATGTCGCGCTGCTGATGATCGGGAGCGCTGGTTGGTCGGTTGCGCCTCCCGTGCTGGCCCAATCGCGGCAGGGGAGTGCGAGTTCGCTCGCGCCGCTCCAGCGCGGCCGCCCCGTCGCTCAATTGCCGCCGCGGAAGCTCGCGCCATTCTATCCCTTGCCGGAAGCGCCGGAGCCGGCGCCGACCGAGAATATGGCTGATGCGATCGCGCTCGCTTATCGTGCCAACCCGACGCTTCAGGCCAGCCGGTATGACTTGCGCGCGATCGACGAGAATCTGGGGATCGCACGGAGCGAATTGCGGCCGACAACTGAAGTTCAGATCACAGGGCAGTATGACCAGACCGTAGCGGGGAGGATCACCCAGGCCGGTCGCCCGCTCGCGGACCGCCTGGCGGGATCGCGCGTCATTGAGAACAATAGGCTGGGCGCGCAGCTGGTCGTCGATCTGCCGCTCTATACCGGTGGCCGCGCGAGCGCGGATATCGCCGCGGCGAGCGATGCCATTCGTGCCGGGCGGGCGGCGCTGCGGGCAACCGAGGGCGACCTTCTGCTGCAGACGATCACCGCCTATCTGGATGTCCGGCGGGATACGCGGGCGCTCGCCATCCGCGAGCGCAATCTGGCGCAGCTGCGCGCGACGCTGGACGAAGTCGTCGCCAGGCGTGAGGCCGGTGAGCTGACGCGCACCGATATCGCGCAAGCCGAGACTCAGCTTGGCAATGCCAAGGCGCAATATAATTTAACCCGCGACCAGCTCGAGCAAAGTCGCGCCACATACGCGGCACTCGTCGGCGTGGACCCGGGGGTTCTGGCGCCTGAACCGCCATTGCCCCAGCTTCCCGCGACGATCGACGTTGCCTTCGACCAGGCGACCCGTTTGAACCCGGAGCTTGCCCAGGCACGGTTCGCCGAAAGCGCTTCCCGCCAGCGCGTTGCAGCGGCGCGTGCCGCCGGACGCCCCAGCGTGTCTTTCCGGGGAACGGCCGGCATCGGCGGACAGGGCGTTCCCTTCTATCTGCACAATGACGATCAGACCTTCACCGCGCAGACAGTGCTCACCATCCCGCTGACTGCGGGCGGTCGACAGGGCGCCCAGGTGGCGCAGAGCCTCAACACCAACAGCGCGGACCGATTGCGGATCGAGGCTGCGCGGCGCGGCATGGCGCTCGGCATTTCGACCGCGTGGAACCAGATGGTGACGGCCGGGCGCAATGTTCAGGTGGAGGAAGCGCAGCTCGGATCGGCCAGGATCTATTATGAGGGCTCGTTCGAGGAATATCGCGCGGGGCTCCGCTCGACCTTTGACGTGCTGTTCGCGCAAGGGGCGCTCCGCGATACTGAGATCGCGCTGGTTGCGGCGCGGCACGATCTGTATCTTGCCCAGGCCAATCTGTTGCGGCGGATGGGTGTGCTCGAAGTCGCCAATCTGATGACAGGCGTCGGGCTCTATGATCCCAGCGCGAATATCCGGCATGTCGAACGGCGCGGTGGCGTCCCCTGGGATCCGGCGCTGCTCGCGCTCGATCGGCTCGATCGACCGTCTCCGAAGACGCGCACGATCGATCAGCCCCCGGCCTTGCCGGACCCGGCGCGCATGGTGCCCGTCACCGGCCCGGCGCCGGCCGACACCTATGTCACGACCACCCCTAATGTCGCCCAGCCGGGTACGACCGGGCGGCCAATCGAGAAGAAGCGGCAGTGACGATGGACGCACCCCTGATCGACGGCGAAGGTCGCCTGGTAGCTGACGACTCCGGGCTGATAGCCTATGCGACGCTGCTCGCGATTCACCGGATCGCGGTCGACCCCGCACAGCTCCGCCACAGCCTTGGCCATCAGCGCGACATCGATGCCGATGACATCAAGCGCCTCGCCAAGCGCGAGGAGGGCGTCAAGGCCAAGGCGATCCGGACCGGCTTCGAGAAGCTGGCCCGCACCCCGCTGCCGGCGCTGGCGTCGGGGCCCAATGGCTGGTTCCTGATCGGCCGGGTCGCGGGCGACGAGGCGCTGGTGCAAATCCCAGCGCGCGGCACGGGCATACCCGGCGACACGCCGCCCGCCGGCATCACCAAGCTGAGGCGCGAGGGGCTTGAGGCGATCTGGTCGGGCGAGCTGGTGCTTATCACGACGCGGGAGAGCATCGGCGCATCCTCGCGCGCCTTCGACGTGTCGTGGTTCATTCCGCAGATCGTCAAATATCGGCGGTTGATCGGCGAGGTGCTGCTCGTCACGCTCGGGATCAACCTGCTCGGGCTGGCGTCGCCCCTGTTCTTCCAGAACGTGATCGACAAGGTGCTGGTGCACAACACGCTCGACACGCTGACCATCCTGATGATCGGCTTCGTGGTCGTGTCGCTGTGGGAGACGATCTTCGGCTGGCTGCGGACGCGGCTTTATTCCGAGACCAGCCAGAAGATCGATGTCGAGCTGGGCGCGAAGCTGTTTCGCCACATGCTTGGCCTGCCGCTCGGTTATTTCGAGGCGCGGCGGGTGGGCGATATCGCGATGCGCGTGCGCCAGCTCGAGACGATCCGCGAATTCCTGACCAACGCCTCGCTGTCGGTTCTGGTCGATCCGCTGTTCACGATCGTCTTCCTGGTCGTGATGTGGATCTATTCGGTCAAGCTGTTCCTGATCTCGATCCTTACCATCCCGGCCTATTTCGCCGTCGCGCTGTTCATCACCAAGCCGTTGCGCGCGCGGATCGAGGAGAAGTTCGAGCGGGGCGCCGCCAACAACGCGCTGCTGATCGAGAGCATCGGTGGCATCCAGACGGTCAAGGCGGGTGCTGTCGAGCCGCAATGGCAGGACCGGTGGGAGCGCCAGCTCGCTGGCTATTCGCTGGCGAGCCAGAAGGTCATCAATCTTGGCAATACCGGCTCGCAGCTGATCCAGCTGATCTCCAAGCTCAACATGGCGGCGATCCTCTATTTCGGCGCGCAGGCGGTGATCAACAAGGATCTGACCGTTGGCGGCCTGGTGGCGTTCAACATGTTCGCGCAGCGTGTGTCGGGGCCGGTCATTCGCATGGCGCAGCTCTGGCAGGAGTTCCAGCAGGTCCGGATCGCGATCGAGCGGCTTGGCGATGTGCTCAACCAGCCGACCGA
>JBDTXU010000358.1:0-1876 GCA_040006055.1 Sphingomonas bacterium
TGCAATGGGAGCGCGAGCGCGACCGGGATTATGAGGGCAATGCCGATGCGCATGGCGCCTTCCAGCCTTTTTCCGAGCTGGCGCGGCGGCTGCGCTCGGACGAGCCGAGCAACGACTTCTACATCACCGCGAACAACAGCGACGCCAATCGCGCGCCCTTCGCGCCCTTGTTCGCCGATGTGGGGGAGATTCCCGGCATTCTGGAACCCGGCGGGGCGAAACAGGGGTTCATCTGGATTGGGCCCAAGGGCACGGTGACGCCGTGGCATCATGATCTGACCAACAATCTGTTGCTCCAGATCAGCGGCCGCAAGCGGGTGCGGATGGTCGCGAGCCACGATACGCCGCTGATGCGCAACCATCGCCATTGCTTCAGCGCCTGGGGCAGCGACGATCTGCTGCCCGGCCCCGCGAAGGACGGCAAGCCGGCGGTGCTCGAATGCAAGATCGGCCCGGGCGATGCCGTGTTCCTGCCGATCGGCTGGTGGCACCATGTCGACGGGCTCGATCAGACCATCGGCATGTCGTTCACCCGCTTTGCCTGGGACAATGATTTCTACAGCAGCTATCGCAGCTATGGTTCGTTATGACGGGTGCCTCTTGAAAAGAAGCATTTGCACGCGCCCACGATCGAACTACCTTGGCCATCGAGCGCCCGGGGCATAAAGGGCGGGGCATTATATATTCCTAGGAAAGTGCTTGATGGCATCCGCCGTTCACGAATTGACCCCCGCCGAGGCATCGGCGCACCCCCCCGCAGAATCGATCGTCGTCCGCTTCGCGGGTGATTCCGGCGACGGCATGCAGCTGACCGGCGGTCAGTTCACGCTCTCGACCGCGCTGGCCGGCAATGATCTTGCGACCTTCCCCGATTTCCCGGCCGAGATCCGCGCGCCGCAGGGGACGTTGTTCGGGGTTTCCGCCTTCCAGATCAACTTCGGCTCGACCGCGATCGACACCGCGGGCGATGTGCCGGACGTGCTCGTCGCGATGAACCCGGCCGCGCTGAAGACCAATGTCGATGCGCTGAAGGCGGGCGGGCTGATCATCGCCGATGAGGGCGAATTCGGCGAGCGCAACCTCGCCAAGGCGAAATATGCCGCCAATCCGCTGCGGGATGGCAGCCTCGCCAAATGGCAGCTGCTCGCGTTCAACATCTCCCAGCTGACACTCGATGCCGTGAAGCCGTTCGGGCTCGGCAACAAGGAGGCACTGCGCTGCAAGAACATGTGGACGCTGGGGCTCGCGCTCTGGATGTTCGACCGTGACCGCCAGCCGATTATCGACTGGCTGAAGGCGAAGTTCGCCAAGATGCCGGTGCTGGCCGAGGCCAATATCGCCGCGCTGAATGCGGGCCATGCTTATGGCGAGACCGCTGAGCTCTCTGGCCCGATGAAGCAGCATCATGTCGCCGCGGCGCCGGCCGAGCCCGGCCTGTACCGCACGGTGACGGGGGCCGAGTCGATTTCGCTCGGGCTGGTTGCCGGTGTTCAGCTGGCGGGCGTGAAGATGTTCTTCGGCGGCTATCCGATCACCCCGGCTTCGGCGATCCTGCATCATCTCTCGCGCCTGAAAGAGTTCGGGATCACGACCTTCCAGGCTGAGGACGAGATTGCCGCGATCGCGTCGGCCATCGGGGCGTCTTATGCCGGGCAGCTTGGCGTTACCTCCTCCTCGGGCCCGGGCATCGCGCTCAAGGGCGAGGCGATGGGCCTGGCGATCATGACTGAGCTGCCGCTCGTCATCATCAACTCGCAGCGCGGCGGGCCTTCGACCGGCTTGCCGACCAAGACCGAGCAATCGGATCTCTATCAGGCGGTCTATGGCCGCAACGGCGATGCGCCGATGCCGGTGATCGCGGCACGCTCGCCGGCCG
>JBDTXU010000359.1:0-44805 GCA_040006055.1 Sphingomonas bacterium
GCCGCCGATGCTTCTTCGCCGCGACCATCTCGGCGAGCCCGACAAGATGATAGGGATAATCCGGCCGTTGCCGCAGCGCCGCACCCAGTGTGGCGATCATGCGGTCGATATCGTCGCTCACCGGCATCCCCTCCCGCGGATCGCCCGCAAGCCCATCCTTAGGTCAGCGTCGCAGGTACCGGAAGTACCAGATTTTAGCCGCGAAGTTAGACTAAGGCATTGCTTTTAAACAGTAAATAAACAGGAATCCCTATTCCGCGTCGGCCGAGGTAATCACGGGGTAATCACCGTTTATCAAACGAGCGTCGGCACATGGCAAGGTCCTGGTGGAAAACGGCTGGCCGGTTGTAGAGCGGCAAATGAGGTAAGCGGTCCTTTATTCACCAACCGCTCTCCACGGCTCAGCGCCCGTTCTCACCTTCAGGCGGCACCACGTCACTACAAGATCCCGTATGTTCAGATGGGCTCGCAGACGTGCATGATCATCAATCACGAATCTGAAGGTCGGACCCTCGGATCGGTCCGGGAGCGGCGAGTCGACCCATCGCCATGGCCGACTTCATAAGCCGATCAGCGCCCGCTGATCAAAATTCATATAGAATTATCCCAATCGAATAATTCGGCACCGTCGTCGGCCATCGTCCGGACGAGTAGATTTCGGTCCAAAAATAGGTTTCGGCGTTCGCAGCTGGTCTCGGAGATTAAAAGACAGCTGTGGCATGCGGCCCCGTGAGTCGCGCGATCACCGCTACGATTATCCGGCTCGTGGTCAGCGCAAACGGGATCACTTGAGCAAATCGTCAATCTGGCCAGCGCGCTCTTCAGGAGCGCTGCAAACCGAGGTGCCGTCGCTACAAGGCCGCCCAAGGTTCCCTGCGCACCAGGCGTCGCGGTGTAAATCAGAATGCCGCACCGATCATACAGACCGGGATTCTGTCGGCTCGGTAGGGCGTAGATGCGTTCCTTCAGGGAACTTGCAGGATAACCGCAATCGAGCGCGATCTCGCTCATCAGGGCGTGAGATAGGCTGTGAAGCAAGACGTACGGAGTTCCTGGATAGGACGGTGGCGTACTGTTGAAGCGTTTCTGCCAGTGATCGTAACCGGCCAGGAGCTTGTCCTGCCGAGCCTGAACCTCCGCGCGCAGAAGCCATTCGGCAATCTTGGTCTCGTTGAAATGGAGGAAGAGCCCCTCGCCAAACTGTTCGATCGCCGGCAGCCAGTCGGCGCCCTGACTGATGGGAGCGCCACGCACCGCCAACTGGATGTCCTCGAAGTCACCGTCCGCACTCGCAGGCGCGGCCTCGAACCGCGTGAAGCCGTAAAGGCACGAAACCTCGCGTAGCCGATGTACGGCGACGAGGTTTGTGACGGGGGACAAATCGACGCCGGCGTCCTCGCGGCGCCACTGCTCTGGCGGCACCGTCTGGGCATAGAGCTTCGCGTCCGGGGCGTTGTGGCCGATTTCACCCCGGCCGCTGGCGAAGACGTCAAATTCGGCGACCTGAGGGGGACGGCCGAGATCGGACTGCGTGTTCTCCCTAAGGCGCTCCAGACGCTCCAAGATATCAGCGTTGGAGTATGGGCCCAGCGTCGCCTCGACCTTCGAATTGAACATCTTCGCGGCAGCGATGTGTTCGACAGTCGTGGCCTTTGCGAGCTCACCCGCGAGGTTCTCAACGAGACGCGACAGCTCGTCCTCCTCCATCGGCAACGAGATTACGGTGTAGACCTGAGGGAAGTAGGTATTGGTCGCGGTGCGAGTCAGCAGTTTCAGGTTCTGGTCGCAACCATCTGGATCGCGGTCCACCAGCCAGGGACGCTGGCCTTGGCACTTCCCGAGCCGGCCAGGCTGAAAGAGGTCCTGCAAGGACAGCCGTCGGCTGCAACCGCACACGACGCTGGTGTCCGCAGGGTCGGCGCTCGTGCCCTTTTCCTCGATGTACATCGCTTCAGCGCAGGCCTCGGGTCCATGCACCGCGTAGCGCCAATTGATATCGTCGAGATGGCCGTTGTCGCAGGCGCAGACGAAACGAATGGGCGTGACATCGCTCTTGCGCCCGTCATCGAATTCAAACCTCCGCCGCCCCTTGCTGTCGAGATCGTTCCAGCGGACGAGGCGACGCCGGCGTGAGGCCTTGGCGCCCTCGCCGATTCCCACGTCCTCCACCGTTTCGCAGATGAACCACTTGGGGAACACCGGCGCATCGACGCCCGCAGACCCGCCCCGTTGGGCATCGAGTTCCTTTGGCGGCGTACGCAGGGTTAGGCTGACGCCGGCCGGTAATCGCCCTTGATCCTGCAGCAGCTTCTCGAGACGGCTCGAAAGCCGAGGCTCGGAGATCACCGAGAAACTGCCCCCGCTCATGTCCCATCGCTCAAGGCCGCCGACTACGACGGAACGCGTGGGAAGGTCGATCATGGCTCCGGGCCCGAACGTGGAGACGAGCTGGCTGAGACGTTGTGCATTCTTGGCCATCAGACGTCATCCGCGTTGGCAATGGGCATACCGTAAGGGTCTTTAACCTTCATGCGGACCGACGGCTCGACATCACGCATGGACCGGCCGGCGATGAAGCGCGCGTGTGCGGGGGTCAGGTTGTCGATCTCCGGCTCCAGCGGCTGGTGCAGCAGCCGATGCGGGCTCTTCTTCCGCGCGAAGGCGAAAGTGTTGCCGCCCGCTGCCTGATCATGCGCCGTTGAGACCCAGTCGGCGAAGACCTGGTCGATCATCGCGCCCAGAGCAGCGCTGCCGCCGGCAACCGCCGATGGCGGCGCACGGCTCACGATGAAGTTGCGAACGGCGGCCATGACATCGGGGTTGGCGGCCAGGTCGGCGACGGAGGTCTCATAGGTGAGGCCAGCGTCGAGGTGCCTGGCGGCGGAGACGACCACAGCCGCAAGCGCCCGATCCAGCGCCCTGGCCGCCCAGGGCGTGACGCTGGTCGCCTCGACCGCCCGGTAGAAGGTGCGATGATACTGGCCGAAATGCTCAAAATGCATTCGGTCGCGCGGCTTGTGGAGATTAAGCACCGCGACCACCAGCCCCGGCCGATTATGATCGCGGCCAACGCGGCTCGTTGCCTGAATGTACTCCGCAGCGGTCTTGGGCTGTCCTTGCACCACCATCAGGCCGAGGCGCGTGATGTCGAGGCCGACCGAAATCATGTTAGTGGCCAGCGCCACATCGACCGTCTCTACCTGGCCCAGGAACTCGGCCTCAAGACGCTGCTTGGCGAGGGCGACCTGGTCGGTCGAGACCCGCGATGTCAGCTCCATGGGCTCACGGATGCGCCGGTCGCCGAACGGCTGGTCATGCGGCGCAACCCGTCGGCGCTCGTCGCCATAGCGTCGCGCCCGGTCGCGGACCTCGTCCTCGACGATGCGGCGGGCGCCGCCCAGCTCCCGCAGCGCGTTGAAGTAGCAGAGCGCCGTCATGTACGGGTCGGCGGGGCTGGCCTTGCCGTCCTTCGGAGGATCCGCCTCATAGGCCGCCTGAGCTGCGGCGAGCAGGGTCGTCAGCGCCCGCAGGAAGACGAGCTTCGGGCCCCGGCCCTGCGCGGCGATGCCCATGTAGAGACGCGCCGGATCCTTCGAGGACGGCACGGTGACGGCGAAGAAACTGTCCGAGCGGTCGGCCCCGGGAGGCGGAAAGATGCTGGTCGTCTGCCGGTCGAAGAGGGCGGCGATCTGGTCGGACGCGCGCCGCACCGTGGCGGTGGAGGCCACGATCTTCATGCGGATGCGCTTGCCGTCACGGGTTCGCTCGGCGAGCTGGTCGATGGCGCATTCGTATAGGCCCGCCACCGTTCCCAGCGGTCCGGCGATCAGGTGCAGTTCGTCCTGAATGATCAGGTCGGGCGGATCGAGCTTCCAGCCGTTGTCGAGCGGCCGTCCATGTCCTGGCTCGGCTGCGCCATAGAACCCGACATTCGGATCGAAACGGTCGACGTGGCCAAAGAAGGCGCCTGTTTCGCCGACCCAGGGCAAGGCCGCGAACTTGTCGATCGTCGCGATCAGGAAGGCCGGCAAGCGCCTGTAGATTGGCTCATCGACCGTGAGGATCGGCAAAGGGCGGTTGCGGGTGAAGTCGCACCGGTCGTTGACGCAGCGGATTTCCAGGTTGGTGGGCGCCGCATTGCTGGGCGTGCAGGAGAACGACTCCGGCGTGAAAGCCGTACCGCACCAAGGACAGGCCTTGATCGGCGCCGGCGCCCGCTTGTCCTGACCGAGCCGATAGCGCCGCACGCGCCCCACGGCCGTTGTCTGATCGGCTTCACCGGTCCGGCCAAGCTTGTTCGGAGAGGCGTCCGAGCCAACCCATAGGCCGATCTCGATCGGCCAGTCGCCGAGGACCTTCTTGCCGCGTGCGTTCACGTTCGCGGGGTCCGTGCGCATCAGTTCGAGTGCGCAGACGACGCCAGCGGCGCGCGCCAGCTGGTCGAGGGTCAGGAGGCGCAGCGTGTAGCGCATGATCACCGCGACGCCCGCGCCGAGGACGCCGGGCGCCTTGAGCCGCCGCATGGCGATGGTGAAGGCCGCGAGGCCCAGATAGGCTTCGGTCTTGCCGCCCCCCGTCGGAAAGAACAGCAAGTCCGCCGTCTCCCGGTCGGGGTGGCGACTGTCGGCCATGGTCAGCGTCATTGAACCAGTGCGGCCGATCCGCCTGATCGCCTCCTACCCAGGCGCGGTTCTTGGTCCATAGGCGCGCAGGACGGCGACATCCATGTCGTGATGGAGCGTACGAAGGCGGGCGATGTCGTCAGCGTTTTTGCTGCGTGAGTGGAAGCGATTATAGGTTTTGGTGAGGCCTTCGTTGCGGCGGACCAACAGCTGAGCACGAAAAGCGTAATAGACGTCGCCCGCCAGCTCAAGAACGGTACCGCTCTCAAAATCACCGGGAAACGGGAACGTGCGGAAAGCATCCGCAGGGGAATATTTGATCCTATCCTCTAGCGTAGAGGAAAAAGTCCTAGCCCACGCCTCATGAATTCTACTCTGAAGAACGCATAAGAAGTGTGCGTCTGATGAAGGAAAAATAGTTAGATTTGTTGTATAAACGATATTGGTTGGTAAGAAAGTAAATGCCAAGTGAGGGGACACCATTGCGACCCCTATCACTCTATCAAGATTTTCTATCGCAGGATAAAGTTTGGCTCTTCTCTCTGCATAGTTCCACCATTTGCGGCGGTACACCTCGCGCTTATCAGCATCCCGAACTGGCTTAACCCGTCGTCTAACGATTTCTAACAAATCAGGCCAATCGGCTGCAACTCCTCCCGGATAGTCTTTGGTTACGGACCCCTCGCGGAGAGCCTTGACCCTACTCTCACTGCTCCATGCAGACCACGATCCCGTTTGCTCCCGGTCCCGAGGAAAGTCAGCGAAATCGATGATATACCGAGCATGCGAGTGCGTGGGTGAGTTATTCACCTCGTCACCCCCTATATACGGAAATATCCGCTCAGCATTTCGCTGATCCTTGGCGATCAGCGCCTGCACCATATCAACGCTCTCGGACTCGCCCTTCGCCGCGGCGGCATCGTCGAATGTGAAACCTATTCCAAGGACAATTGAACCTTGGAAAGCCTTACCCGCATTAGCCGCCAGTGATTGCGGCGACGTATCAAGATCTCCCTCGACCAGATAAGCCGAGATGCGGCGCACGGGTCGTGTATCGAGCACCGGCGATGCCGCTTTGCCCTTTACGATGTGCACAACAGAAACGACGACCGCTGCTTCGCCGGGCCATTTCAGCCGTCGGGTGGCGCGTGAGATTGTGCCGCCTTCAGCAATGATCGCCGTCAGCCCAGAAGCACGCGTATCCCCTTGACGGATGGTGTTTGTGGCGATCAGTCCGCACACGCCGCCTTGCCTCAGCAAGCCGAAGGCACGACGGAAGAAGTGTGCGACCAAGTCCGCGTTGCCGTGGGCACCCTTATGAAGTGCCTGAAGCCAAGGCAGGTAGCTCTTAGCGTTCCCGCGGATGATGGTGTTCTTGCCCGCGAACGGCGGGTTGCCAACGATCGCGTCGTACCCTCCATTCTCTCGCGCGAACACCTCCGGGAACTCCAACTGCCAATGGAACGGCGGTATCCCAAGCTTTCCCGACCGCAGTCGGTTAGCCGCCGCCTCAAGTTGCTCCCATCTTGGGGGCATACCGGAGATCTGGCTCTCAACGTCCGCCCGCGCCTTCTCCCGCGCCTTGGCCTTGTCGGCGGCAAAGAAGGCCGAAAGGACTGCGTCGCCCATGATCCTGACTGGCGCGAGCCGGGTCTCCACATGGCGGTGCCGCTGCTCCTGGATCACGCGAGCGGTGTCGTCCGGCGCGGACTGGATTTCCGCCCGCGCCGTCTCCGCCTCGGCGACCCTGTCGCGGACCAGCTGGCGGAAGAGCGGCAGGCCGGGCTTGGCCTCGTCCCAGTTGGCTGCGGCGATCTGGGCTGGCGTGAGGCCGACAAGGCTGTCGCCGCTCTTCAACGCATGGTCGAGGAAGGTGAACTCATGATCCCGCGCCAGCGTCGCGAGCCAAAGGGACAATCGCGCCAGGTCGACCGCGCGGGGGTTCTTGTCGACGCCATAGAGGCAGCGCTGGGCGACGAGCCGGCGCGCGTGCAGCTCCTCGTCCTCATCGGCGGGGATCGTGGGCCGCGACTCCGGCCAGCGCGCCCAGGCCAGGATCAGGCGCTCGCCGAGGGCGCGACACGCCTCGACCAGGAAGGCGCCCGAGGGCCGCGTCCTCGCTCAGCCGTGCATAGAGCCCGCGCACGGCGTAGCTGGTTTCATAGACACGCCGGGCGTCGGCGTCGGTTCGGGAGGGCAGCAGGTCCCGGTCCTCGGCATAGAGCACGAAGACCAGCCGCATCAGCACCGTCAGAAGGCCCTCGTAGAGGTGGCCGGGCTGTGTCGTGGCGAGATGGCGGACGAGGTCGGGCTCGGCAGCGTCGAAGCCTCGCAGGAGCTCATGCAGGGCGCCGAGCACCTGTCCGGCGAGCGCGGTGGAGACCGCGGCCTGGGCGTCGCGGCTCTTTCCCAGCAGGGCCGGCAGTCGGCGGTCGTCGCCTTCGATGAAGAGGCGGACAGCGCCCAGCAGCAGCTTGAGGCCGCCCAGCATCGGCCGGCCGGCGACCGTCGCCAGCGGTCGGATCGGGAAGGTCAGATGACCGGACGTCTCGCCCCGCGGCGCGTAGGTCAGCCGCAGAGCGTTGTCGGTGATCATCAGGCCGACGAACACGCCGGTTTCACGCAGGAGGCGCTCGAACCGCTGTTGCGGCGTCGCCTCCCACCCGTCCAGGCTCGCCCGCTGATCCGGATCGACGCCGGCGTCCTCGACGCGAACGAGCAGTTGCCACTCGCCGGCGCCATCGCCCAGCTCGCGCACTGACCCTTGCCGATCCCGGCCTCGGCCAGCTTGGCGGTGACGCGATCCTCGATGACGCGGCCGGCGGAGCCGAGCTCCTCCCGGATGGTCTCGGTTTTGCGGACGAGGGCTTCGAGGACGATGTCCGCCTCCCGCTGCTCGTAGCGGAAGTATCGGCAATGGATGCGTTTGGCCGGCTGCAGCTTGCGGTCGATGCGGCCATTGCGCTGTTCGAGCCGCGCCGGGTTCCAGGGCAGGTCGAAGTGTATGAGATCGGCGCAGCGGGTCTGCAAATTGATCCCTTCGCGCGCCGCATCAGTGCAGATGAGGATGCGCAGGGGCTCGACCGCGGGGTCGGCGTTAAAGGCCCGCTTCACCGCCTCCCGGCGATCCGAATTGGTCGCGCCGGAGAAGACGCCGATCCGCTCGTCCTCGCGATCCGTGTGTGAGAACGCCTCCCGCAACCGGCGCTCCAGCCAGCGGCGGGTGTCTTCGTACTCGGTGAAGAGGATCAGGCGGCGCTCGTTCCAGACGCCCTCGGTGAAGAGGTTGGCCTTGATCCAATCGACCAGGTGACGGACGCGGGCGTCGGGGCGGGTGGCGGCGTGCTCGGCGATCGCCAGCATCTCGTCGACCGCGCCGAGCTCAGCCACGAGATCGGCCTTTCCAGCGCCGACCGAGCCGATGACCGTCGCCGCATCGGCAAGGCTGTCTTCCTCGGCGTCGTCCATGGCCTCGGCTTCGGCGTCTTCCAGATCGAGTTCGGCGATGTCGTCTCCGGCGCGGGCCGCGACAAACCCCTGAGCGGCTCCCGCTGATTGCTGTGGGGTTTCCCCGTCGATGATTCGCTGCAGCCCCTTCCGATGCACTTTCAGGGTGCGCGCGAACGCGGCGATAGAGGAGAGCAGCCGCTGCTGAAGCCCCACGAACGCCAGCTTGGCAAGGGCGGCCTTCTGGGTCGGCAACGTCGCGATGCGCAGCATGCGCAGGTCGCCATAGGCCGCGAGCCGACGAGCGAGATCCAGCTCTGGGGCATTGTCAGGAAGGCCGTCGATGACGATCGGCTCGATGATCCGTTCGGGGAAATCCTCGCCTAGACGGCGCAGGTCGGACTTCAGCCGCCGCACCATGACCGGCTCGAGGTCCTTCGGCCGCACGATGACCCCGCGGGTGAATCGCTGCGGGTCCAACATCTCCAGCAGCGCCGAGAAGCTGTTCGAGTGTCCGTTGTGCGGGGTGGCCGACAGGAACAGCCGATGCTCGAAGCGATCCGCGAACTCGCGGACGGCTCGGGTGAGCTGGCTGGATACAGCGTAACGCACGCCGGCCGAAGGCGCGGCGTGGTGGGCCTCGTCGAGGATGAACAGGGCGCGGGCGCGAAACTCCCCGAGCACGTCTCGCAGCCCGCTGGCATAGGGTCTCGTCTGTCAGGAGCCGGTGGGAAATGATGAAGCGCGAGCCGGTGTTCCAGGGGTTCACAGCGAACCCGCGCTGGCGCCGCAGGTCAGAAACCCGCTCCCGGTCGATGATGTCGAACGAGAGGCCGAACTTGGCTTCGAGTTCGTCCTTCCACTGGATGGTCATCGAAGGTGGGGCCGCGATGACGATGAAATCGACCCGCTTTCGCAGCAGCAGTTCTCGCGTGACGAGGCCGGCCTCGATGGTCTTGCCCAGGCCCACGTCGTCAGCGATAAGAAGGTTCACGCGCGGAAGGCGGAGCGCCTTTCGAAGTGGCAGCAACTGATAAGCATCCAGACGGATGCCGGCGCGAAACGGCGCTTGCAGCAACTCACGGTCGGCAGCCGTGGCGGACTTCCAACGTAAGGCCCTAACATGCGCGGCCAGAACCTCGGGGCTGTCTGGTCCGCCTAGTCCGACTGACTGCCAGCCCGTGTCATCGATCACCGACGCCCCGACTTCGGCATCCCATATCACTTCCAGCGCTTCCCCGCTGGCGTCGTCGGCGATGCATGAGAGCGAGAGGGTGTAAAGGCCTTCGCCAGCCTCTATCACACCGTCAACAAGCCATGGACGCCCCCGGACATTGACAAATTCGCCTTCGCTCGGTGGCACTAAATTGCTTTTATCGAGCATGCCGCCCTCCATTCCACGGCTCGGTCGTAGGCTGTCGAACAAATTCCGCCTTGCCAAAATCAGAATTCAAGTGCCGTTGATGGGAGCTGTTCATCGCTGGCGGTCATAATCGGCGCCCGCTGCCGATACTAGGGTTCGCGGCAGAAACGTAAAAAGACGACACGCGTCTTCTGAGGCGGAACGCGACGAGCTGGATGGCTAATTGACCTTGGTCAGGACGGCCGGTCACAACTTGCATTATGGCGCGCGCACGGCACGATGAGCAAGCCCTTCATGCTCGACCTGGCTGTCTCTCGCCTGCTGGCGATGTGGCGCATGTTGTTCGATGCACTCATTTCACGGCGTTCAGCCGAGCACGATGGCGAGTTCGTTTGCGGTGGCATTCTGCACAGCACATCGTCACTTCTCCTGCCAGGGACCGCCACTGGGCCATTTGCTGTCAAAGGCGGCGCCTTGGGCGAGCGCCAGCACCGGCGGCATCACCAGCGTCGCGATTTGCGCCTGGATTGCCGCGAAGGGTTCGGGCGCGAGCGCGATTTCGGTCCGCCGCAGGAACGCCGTCCATTGGCCCTGCTTCTCGTCGGCGAAGGCGGGTGTCAGGGCCGGAGGCGTCTCGGCGGGCAACGGGGTCTGACGGCGATCGAAGGTCGCTTGGATGGCGCGCGACAGCACGGCGCCATCGAACGCGAACGATCCGGCGATCGCCCAGATGTCGTAAAAATCCTTCAGGCGCGTGTTCAGCATACCGAGCGCGACCATGGCCTGGAATTTCTCGGCGACGACCGTTTCGGGCGGATAGGCCCGAAGATGCGCGGTGGGCTGGCCGAGCAGCGAGGGATACTCGATCTCGATCGCGCCCGGCGTGATCGCATCGCCATAGCCGATATCGACGTGCATCGGCAGGCGCGCGCCGCCGAGTTCGGCGACGAAATCGATACGGACGCCGGCATATTCATCCTCGGCACGGGCGGCGGCCGCGCGTAGGGTTTCTGGCCGGAACACGATGCCGTCGTCATCGACCACGACTGCGAGGATTTCCTGAAAGATCGCCGCGAGCTGCTCGGGCGCGTTCTCGCCTATGCCAAGTAGATCGAGGTCGCCGGTGGCACGATAAGGGGCGGCCGACCACAGACTGAACAGCATCGCACCTTTGAGTACGAACCGCTCGCGGTGCGCCGACAGATCAGCGCGTGCTCGCCGTCTTCGCCTTCGAAGAGGTTGGCGTAGATGGGGGCGGTGAACGACGGATCGTCGAGCTTGACCGAGTGATAGATCCGGTCGTCCTTCGAAGTGCGGCGCCATGCGGCACCGATCTCGACGCCCGAGACGACGACCCTGAGGTCGGGCGCCTTCTCGCTGGCAGTGGCCGGATCGCTGGGGGTCAGGCGGGCCTGGACGTTGAACGCCAGGGTCTTGATGGTGCCCGTGTAGCTGCCATCGCTGTTGCGGGCGAACGTGCCGATCTGTGTCATGATAATCTCCTGTGCTGTGCTCAAGCCCGCGACCATCGCGGCCTTGTGGCGATCAGGAGCCCCGTGACGGCCGACCCGCACCCATCGGGCCGCAGCAACGCGGAGGACGGCGGGCGGAGATCTTGTTGCTCCGCGAGGAGCCGGCAAAGCCGGCGGGGAAGAAGATCGAACGACCGCTGTTGTGGGGAAAAGGCCGGGTCGAAGACCGCATCATGGGGCCGATCCGCCACAGCCAAGGCCCGCGAGGACGTGGGCGCCACAGCGCGGGAGTAGCAACCGGATCGGCTTGTCCGCGTATCGCGATGACAGATGCCGGAATAACTGCCGGCGTTCGGCACACCAGGCACGTCGGGCCATAGTCCCGCCTCCAATATCCAGGAGGAAGCGCATGCCGACAGGTGTTTATGTTCGTAACAACTCAGTCATTGGCCGCTTGGAAGCGGGCATGGCCGCAGATCATGCGGAGGATTTTGCTCAGTGGCTCCGCGAGCGACGATATACGCCGCTCACCATCATCGAGCGGATGCGGTTGCTTGCGAGTTGGACGCGCTGGGCGCGCGAGAACGGCTATGCCCTCACCAAGATCCGCGACGCGCACGCGGCGTCGTTCGCTCTGATCGAAGCGGGATATCGCCGCAGGTTCCGCGGCGACGTCAACAAGGATGCCGTCGAAACCGGCAAGCTGTTCATCAGCTATCTCGAGGATCGCGGCGTGTTGCCGCGCCTACCGGCAAAGCCGGAGCCGGCTCTTATGACCGAGTTTATGGGCTGGGCGCGCGAGCAGCATGGTCTCGCCGAAACCACGCTCGGCACCTATCGCATCGCGATCCTGCCGTTCATCGCCCAACTCGGCGATAATCCTGCCACCTATGACGCTGCGGCGGTCCGACGCTTCATGCTGGGGCGAGCGGGCACGGTATCCGGCGCCCGCCTGAAGGGCATCGGGGTCGGGGTCCGCGCGTTCCTGCGCTTCCTGATCGCGACAGGGCGCTGCCCGCCGGGGCTCGATCATGCCATGCCCAAGGCAGCGACCTGGCGGCTGACATCGATCCCGAGGTTCCTGCCTGACGCCGATATCGTGCGGATCATCGCAGCGTGCGAGGGGGAACGCCGCCTGCGCGATCGCGCGATCATCCTGTTGCTCGTGCGGCTCGGGCTTCGCGCGAGCGAGGTCGCTCGGCTGACGTTCGACGACATCGACTGGCAGCGGGGCAGCATCCGTCTCTTCGGCAAGGGACGGCGGGAGGAACTGCTCCCGCTCAGCCAGGAGGTCGGCGATGCGATCATCGCCTATATAAAGCGTGCGCGGCCGGCGATGCCGGTGCGCGCGTTGTTCCTGACGGAGACCGCACCGCTCAGACCCATCAACCGCATCGCCGTCAAGTGCCTCGCGACGGCGGCGTACCGGCGCGCCGGCATCGACTGTCCGCATAAGGGCGCTCACATCCTGCGTCATACGGCGGCGACCGCGATGCTGCGCCACGGAGTCAGCCTGGCCGATGTGGGCAGCGTGCTGCGTCACCGCGCGGCGGCAATGACTGCGCATTACGCCAAGGTCGACATCACGCTTCTATCCGCCATCGCGCAGCCCTGGCCGGGGAGGTCGGCATGCTGATCGACGGCGCATACCGCTATATCGAGCTGCGCCGTTCGCTCGGCTTTAAGCTCCGCAAAACCTCCGCCCATCTGGCGTCGTTCGTGGACTATGCAGCGAACGCCGGCGATGCCCATGTGCGAACCGATACCGCGCTGGCATGGGCGAAAGCGACGTCTTCGACGCAGGACAGCCATTATCGGCGGCTCCAGGAGGTGGCCCTGTTCGCGCGCTTCCTCCGCGCCGAGGATGCGCGGCACGAGGTGCCGCAACACCGCCTGTTCTATCGATCGAGGTCGAGACCGGCACCTTATATCTTCTCCGGCGATGAGGTGGCGCGGATACTGGCGGCGGCATGCAACCTGCGCCCGACGCGGCTCAATCCGCTCAAACCCCACACCTTCGAGATGCTGTTCGGGCTGCTCGCGGCGACCGGACTGCGCATACTGGTATCTGGAAGCGACGCCCGAGCTGATGGGCGACATCGCGGCTGCGGCCGAAATGCTCGCCCTGGGGAGGTGCGCATGACGCCGATCGCCCCGCTCATCACCGGCTTCCTGCGCGAGCATATGCCGCGCCAGCGCGGCCTCAGCCCGCATAGCTGCGACACCTATGCGTATAGCTTCAGGCTGCTGTTCGCGTTCGCGGCGGAGCGGCTGCGAACGCGGCCATCGCAGCTGACGCTTGAACAGATCGATGCCGACATGGTGCTCGCGTTCCTCGCTCATATCGAGCGCGAGCGCGGCAATAGCCCCGCCACCCGCAATGTCCGGCTAGCCGCGATCAAGGCGTTCATGCGCTACGTCGAGTTCAAGCATCCCCGCGCGCTCGAACAGATCGCGCAGATCAATGCGATCCCGGGAAAGCGGTACGATCAGAAGCTGATCCGCCACCTGACGATGGCGGAAGTGCAGGCCGTGCTCGACGCTCCCGACCTATGTACCCGCTTGGGAATCCGCGATCGGGCCATGCTGCACGTCTGCTTCGCAGCGGGCTTGCGCGTGTCCGAGCTGGTCGGTCTGCGCCTGGAAAACGTCACATTGCAACCCGCGCCCAGCATCTTGGTGATGGGCAAGGGCCGTCGCGAGCGGAGTCTTCCGCTCTGGAAGGAGACTGCGCGCGACGTTCGCGCCTGGCTCGCGGTCCGTGGGCCGGCACCCACGCCGGAGCTGTTCGTCAATGCCCAGAGCGACGCAATGACGCGGGCGGGGTTCGAATACATCCTGGAAAAACATGCCGCGACAGCCGCCCGCGTCTGCCCGACCCTGGCGGGGCGCACGCTGACGCCACACCTGTTGCGGCACAGCTGCGCGGTCATCATGCTCCAGGCCACGCGCGACATCCGCAAGGTCGCGTTGTGGCTCGGTCATGCCGACATCCGGACCACCGAAGTGTATCTGCGGATGGACCCGTCCGAGAAGCTCGACGCGGTCGAGGCGGTGCTTCCGCCGGCGCTCCGACGCGGCCGGTTCAAGGCACCCGATGCGCTGATCGCATCGCTGATGGCGGACCCGCATGCCGTGCCGACTTGAGGTGCGATAGGCTTCCGCAGAGCGGCACGAACGAGCCGATAATGCTGGTCATCTTGGTCGCTCAGCCGCGCCATGGCCTCTTTGGATGGCTTGTCTGGCGGCGATCCCGCCGGGCGTGCAACGGCTCCGCCTGACCTTCTTCCCCGGCGCTGAAGCGCCTTCCTCGCGAGGCAAGAAGCCCGGGCTCCGCCGTCCTTCGCTGCGCTTCGGCCACAGGTGCAGCCCGGCGATCACGCCGCCTGATCGACCGCCATCGAGGCCGCATCGGGCGGCTTCGAGGACCAAGGAGATTATCATGACACAGATCGGCACGTTCGTGCGCAACAGCGATGGCAGCTATACGGGCACCATCAAGACCCTGGCGTTCAACGTCCAGGCCCGCCTGACCCCCAGCGATCCGGCCACTGCCAGCGAGAAGGCGCCCGACCTCAGGGTCGTCGTCTCGGGCGTCGAGATCGGTGCCGCATGGCGCCGCACTTCGAAGGACGACCGGATCTATCACTCGGTCAAGCTCGACGATCCGTCGTTCACCGCCCCCATCTACGCCAACCTCTTCGAAGGCGAAGACGGCGAGCACGCGCTGATCTGGTCGCGGTGACCCAGCGCCCACGGCGCCCCGCTACACAGCGAGGCGCCGCGGCACCACCGCTGATATTATGTGGAGCGCGAGCACGGCAAAGCGGCGGAGAACTGCCACTCATGACACCCAACTCCGCATAATCACGCGCTACGCATAATCGGCGTTATGCGGTGCACCGCATAACGCCGAGTGCGGCGCGGGATGGAAGAAGACCAGCCGCGAGAGCCGCGACTACATCTCTGTCAAGCTGGACGATCCCACCTTCCCGGCCCCGATCTACGCCACTCTGTCCGAGACCGAGACCGCCGGCGAATACGCGCTGATCTGGTCCCGCTGACCCCGACACGGCGCCCCGCTCCATGGGAGCGGGGCGCCTTCGTCCGTTTGTTTACGCCGGTTGTCAGAACGGACGGGCCGGTAGGCCCGGCAGCTTGTCGCAGTTGCTTGGGGCGCTGCCCCCAGCGCACTTCAAGCGGCTTCCGCCCAGCTTCCTCCACGCGCGAGCGCGTTCCGTGCAGCCGGTTCCCCGCGAAGCCGCTTTCCGTTTGCACCCCCGGTCTCGCCGACGGGCAGGGTTTCAGCGCGGCGCTCCGCTGCGCGGAAACCCAAGCCCAAAGGAGGCCCAAATGCACTATCAGCTTGCCACCCGGTTCGGCCGCAACGCCCATCAGATCAGCGGTCGGGAGCCGCTCGACAACGAGGCGCTGTATCGGCACGTCCCGTCAATCTTCGCCCGCGAGGCGCACGACAGCCGTTCGGATCGCTACGTCTATGTCCCGACCATCGACATCGTGGAGGGGCTGCGCCGGGAAGGTTGGTCGCCGTTCTTCGCGGTCCAGTCGGTTCCGCGCGACGGCAGCCGCCACGGCCACGCCAAGCATATGCTCCGCCTGCGCCGGGACGACGGCATCGGCAAGCCGGAGGCCGCCGAAGTCATCATCGTGAACAGCCACGACGGGAGCAGCGCCTACCAGATGTTCGCCGGGATGCTGCGCTTCGTTTGCACCAACAGCATGATCGCGGGCGAGCGGTTTGAGGAGGTCCGCGTGCCGCACAAAGGCAATATCGAGCATGACATTATCGAGGGAGTGTTCACCGTCGCCGAGGACTTCCCCCGGCTGATCGACGCGAGCGAGTCGATGAAGTCGATCCAGCTTTCGCCGGATGAGCAGCGCTTGCTTGGCGAGGTTAGCCTTGTCGCCCGCTATGGCGACGAAGAAAGCCCGGTTAGGCCCGAGCAGATCATCGAGCCGCGCCGCCGCGAGGATGTGGACCGCAGCCTGTGGACCACGTTCAACGTCATTCAAGAGAATGTCGTTCGCGGTGGATTGCAGGGCCGCAAGCGCAACGCCGAGGGTCGAATTCGCCGTGCGCAGACCCGCGCGATCAACGGCATCGACCAGAATGTGACGCTAAACCGTGCGCTCTGGACGCTAGCCGAAGGGATGCAGCGCCTCAAAAGCGGCGTGACGATACCTACCGCAGGGCCGGAGTTCCGGCCCTGCGGCTTCGCCGTTTCCGCGCCGATCCGCTGTACCGGATCGGCGGCGGCCGCAATCGCGCTCGCCGGGCTGACGCCCGGCTCGCGCTCAGGTTCTTCGCAGCTAGTCAGTCTTGGATGGGTCGAGTTCGGCGACTAGGTCAGCGGGCGTGACGCCAAGCGCCGAGGCCAGGTGAAACAAGGTGACGACGGTTGGATTGCGCCGGCCGCGCTCCAGATCGCTGACATATTGTTGGGTAAAGCCGGACGTCTCGGCAAAGCGCTCCTGGGTAAAGCCCTTATCCTTTCTCAGCTTGGCAAAGTTCAATCCCACGAGACGGCGCATGTCCATGCGCAGCAAACTGGACGATACACATTATGTGGTTTATCTCATATAAGGTGTATTCTGATACTGAGTCGGAATGTTGCTGCAATTTCCGCATCTAGCAATGCAAGGCTCGCGCGCAGCGAGCACGTGATTTTGCGCTAAAATTGTAAACGGCGATGAGACTGGGGCACCGTGATCGCAAGCCAATTCGCTGACCGCGCACCTGAGCTGGCGCAGCTTACCGAGTATGACGAAAGTCATCTGACGGATTACCTGCGCCTGCTCGATGCGGAGGATGAAGGCACCAATTGGCGCGAGGCCGCCGCCCATATTCTCGGTATCGACGTGGTCGCCGAACCGCACAGGGCAAAGGCAATGCACGAGAGTCATCTCGCACGCGCCCGGTGGATGACGGAGTTCGGCTACGCTCTTCTTCTCGGACGCCAACGCCCGTTTAATCGTTAAGATTAAACTCCAATTCTGATCGGCTTTGGCTCTCCCGATGCGGCTCGCACGGCATGGTTGTGCGCGACCTTCGCTCTATCGCCGATATCCGGCCTGCTCGATTCTGCACTTCCTGAAATCCGCGCCGGGCGCGGTAAGGAGGATGTAAATGCCGACGCCGACGAGCCGGCGACAGCGACGCGACGGCGGTCTCTCCGACGCGATCGGGCGCGCCGACATAGCCGCCGAGTTCCTGCGGCGAAACCGCACCTATCGCGCCGAACATGCGCAGATGCAGCAACGCATCGCGGCCGGCGCCGTCGCGAAGAATGCCGCAGAGTCGGCGTTCGCGCGGCGCTGGGGGTTGTCTTTTCGCCACGGCGCCGGATGACCTTTCAGACCCGGTAGTCTGGCGCCCGGAACTGACCGCCGTCACGATCATCCTCGACTCCGCGCCCGGCGGATTTGAGACCGCCGTCCCGGTCGATCCGCGCGCGCTTGGCGCGCTGCTCGCCGACCTGGCCGGCATCGACGGTCGCCATGTCATCGTTGCCGATGCAGCCGGCGAGCATCGACTGTGGCTCCGCGACCCGACGCCCGGCCGACCTCTCGCCGCCGTCATCCCGCTCGACAAAGATTTCTTCACGCGCATCGCCAGCCTGCTGCGCTTTCACCGTCGTCTGCTCGGCCGCGCGGCGGGGCCGCTGCCTCGCGGCTGGCCGCTCACCGCCTACCGGCTGACGCGCCTGGAACTGATGCTCCGAGCGCTCGATCTACGCCACGGCGGCGCGACCTATCGCCAGATCGCGGCCGAGTTGGGGCGCGAGGACGCGACCAAGCTGTCCGCGAGCGACTGGAAGATGTCCGCTTCGCGTTCGTTCGTCGTGCGGTTGGTCCGCGACGGCATTGCCATGATGAACGGTGACTACCGCAAACTGCTCCGAATCCGCTGATCCACCCCTTCGGCGATACCCTCTGGAGGGTGGTCGCATCCGCGCAGCCGCACATCTTCATACCCCACCTGGCCGTGTCCGTTCTGCCAGTTTCGCCTCCTGTCGCCACTGCCCGCAGGAGCCGTCACTTGTCCGATACGCCCACCAATTTGCCGCCCCGTTTCCTGCGCACACCGGAAGCGGCGCGCTTTCTCGGCCTCTCCGGCCGCACGCTGGAGAAGCATCGCTATTTCGGGACCGGCCCGGCCTACCGCCGGATCGGCGGCCGCGTCGTCTATTCGGTCGATGACCTGCGCGCCTGGGCCGACATCGGCATCAAGCATTCGACCTCCGATCCGGGGCAGGACGACCTCATGCCACGCGCCGACTCGGCCATCGCCCGGAGCCGGCGATGACCGTGCCGTCGACATCCACGCGCTTGCCGACTGCCACCGGCGACGGTTTCACCGATGTTGAGCTGACTTGGGTCGAGAAGCGGGTCGAGCACTGGATCAGGTTCGGCCGCGTCGCCAAAGATGAGATCGTCGACCGCCGCCGCCGCATCGTCAGCTTCCGGCCGGGCGCGATCTTCGCGTTCGTCCGATGGGCCGCGAACGATTACGGCACGGTCAGCTCGCGCATCGACATCGTGCGCGCCGTCGGCGCCGGTGAGCCGTTCACGACGCTGCCGTTCGTGCGGCCGGGCGGCGACATCCTGCTCAAGATCGAAGGGTGGCCCAAGGTTAGCCAAGTTCTCGCCGCGATCGACGCGACCGAGAAGGCCGGCGTCGATCCGTGCGACGCCGCACCCGACCATTGGCGCCATGTCCACAACCGCATCGCCGCCGGACATCAGCCGCGCGCCTACACGCTTGAGCGCCATCGTGCTTGGCTAAAGCGCCGGGAGATCGAAGGATGACGCGCCGAGCCATGACCGCCGATGGCATAGCGACGCGTCTTCGCCTCGCGGCCGCCCATCCGATATTGAACGACGTAGGATGCAGAGCCCCCGGCACTGATCTTCAGTCCAAACCCCTTCAGTTCGTCATCCCAGAGAAAACCCGTAACGGCGCCTGCCCGCAGAGCGTCGAGGGTCCGCTTGGTGATTTTTCCGGTGGCCATGACGAACCTCATGTACCAGAAAAGTAATCACCCAGCAATCACGGTAGCGGAAACGGGCGGCGGCAGGCGGCGGCGCGTTTCGGCATAAGTCTATGATTATATTATATTTGTGCAGATAAGCTGTTGATCTAAATCCGCCGGTACCGGAAGTACCAGACCTCATGCCCTTGCCGCCGCGCCTTGCGCTCGTAACGGGTTTCCGGCCAGTCGTCGGGGCGCGTGAGAAAATCGCGCGGGTGCGCCGCCAGCCACTCGAAATCGGTGCGCGCGTTCATCACCATCATCGCCCAGCGGCAATAGGTCGCATCGTCAGTGCCGAGACGGAATTCGGCCCCGGGCTGCAGCTTGGCCGCGATCAGATCGAGGGGCCCGTGATTGACCATCCGCCGCTTCGCGTGCCGCGCCTTCCGCCAGGGATCGGGATGGAGCAGATAGACTCGGGCCAGCGACGCATCGGGCAGGCGCTCGATCACATCGAGCGCGTCGCCCATATGCAGCCGCACATTCTCCAGCTTTTCGTCGCGGACATGGTTGAGCGCGCCGACCACGCCGTTGAGGAAAGGCTCGCATCCAATAAAGCCGGTCCCGGGCCGGGCGGCAGCCTGTCCGGCAAGATGCTCCCCCGCGCCAAAGCCGATCTCGACTTCGAGCGGCCGCTCGTCACCAAACAGCGTCCGCGCATCGAGCGGTCCGGTTTCCGGTACGCTGATCCGCGGCAGCAATTCCTCGACGAGAGCGGCCTGGCCAAGGCGCAGCTTGTGCCCCTGGCGGCGGCCATAAAGGCGGCGGATGGTGCTTGGGTCGTTCATTGCCGGGCGGCCATAGTCTTGTGGGACGCGGGTGCAAGCCTCCAACGAAAACGGCGCCGCCCTACCAAGGGCCGCGCCGTCTCGCTCGGTTCTCGTCTGATGATATCAGGCGACAGCTGCCTTCAGCTTGTCGACCAGGTCGGTCTTTTCCCAAGTGAAGAAATCGCCGTCGGGCGTGCGGCCGAAATGGCCGTACGCAGCCGTGCGCTGATAGATCGGCGCGTTGAGCTTGAGGTGCTCGCGAATGCCCTTGGGGGTCAGGCGGACCAGCTTCGGCAGAACCTCTTCCAGCTTTGCCTCGGAGACGGTGCCGGTGCCGTGCGTGTCGACATAGACCGACAGCGGCTCGGCAATGCCGATCGCATAGCTGAGCTGGATCGTGCAGCGGCGGGCGAGCCCGGCGGCAACCACATTCTTCGCCAGATAGCGCGCGACATAAGCGGCCGAACGATCGACCTTGGTCGGATCCTTGCCCGAGAAAGCGCCGCCGCCATGCGGTGCCGCACCGCCATAGGTGTCGACGATGATCTTGCGGCCGGTCACGCCGGCATCGCCGTCCGGACCGCCGATTTCGAAACGGCCGGTCGGGTTCACGTAGATCTTGGTCTCGTCATCGACGAACCCTGCAGGCAGCACGTCGTTGAACACGCCGACGACATAGTCGCGAAGCTCCTTGTAGAGCTCCGGATTGCCTTCCGAACCGTCATAGAAATAGCCGGGCGCATGCTGGGTCGAGACGACCAAAGCGGTCGCGCGGACCGGAACCTCGTTCCGATATTCGAGCGTCACCTGGCTCTTCGCGTCAGGCTCGAGGAACGGCACGACCTTGTTGTGGCGGTCATGCGCGAGCTTTTCGAGGATGCGGTGCGAATAATAAAGCGTCGCGGGCAGCAGGTCGGGTGTCTCGTCGGTCGCGTAACCGAACATGATGCCCTGGTCGCCGGCGCCCTCATCCTTGTTGCCGCTCTCATCGACGCCCTGCGCGATATGCGCTGACTGGGCGTGGAGATGATTCTCGAACGAGAAGTTCTGCCAGTGAAAGCCGTCCTGCTCATAGCCGATCCGCTTTACGGTAGCGCGGACCGCTGCCTCGATCTCTTCCTTCGCGCCCGGCGCCCACTCGTCGTTCTCGAAGACGCCCTTGCAGCGGATCTCGCCCGCCAGCACGACGCGGTTGGTCGTGGTCAGCGTCTCGCACGCGATGCGCGCATAGGGGTCCTTGGACAGGAACAGATCGACGACCGCATCGGAAATCTGGTCGGCGACCTTGTCGGGATGGCCTTCGGAAACCGATTCGGAGGTGAAGAGGAACGACGCGCGCATTGAATCACACCCTTGGCTGCGCGGCACCCGACACACGGGCAACCGCATATAAAGCTTTCCTTATATGAGCCCCCTAGCGAGCAGCCCGGCGAATGGCAACCGCCAGAAACAGCATCAACGCCGCGGTGATGACCGCCATCCAGTTGCCGAGGCGCGAAAACAGGGTCGGCGGATGCGCGGCAGGCAGGGGCACTTCGATCGCGCCCGCCCTGCGCATCGGGACTGTGGCGAGCAGCCGGCCATCGGCGTCGATGACGGCCGAGATGCCGGTCGGCGTCGCGCGGATGATGGGAATACCCTCCTCGATCGCGCGCAGCTGCGCCTGGGCGAGATGCTGGGGCGGGCCCCAGGTGCCGAACCAGCTGTCGTTCGAGGGGTTGAAGATCAGCGCCGGGCGGTGCGCCGGATCCGTGACCTGGCCAGAGAAGATGATCTCGTAACACACCCCCATGCCGACATCGCCAAAGCCGGGCAGGGGGGTCGTGCGCGGTCCCGGGCCATCGGCGAAATCGATATCGCCCGGCACCAGCCGGGAAAGCCCGAGTGCGGTCATCAATGGCCTGAGCGGGAGATATTCGCCGAACGGCACGAGATGCGCCTTGTCGTACCGGGCGAGAATCGTGCCCCGCGCATCGAGCGCGAAGATCGAGTTGGTCGCGGTGCTGAGATCGCCCCGCGCATCGAACTGGAGCCCATTGCCGCCGGCGAGCACAACATCGCGCGGCCCGAGCTTTGCGGCGATCCGCTGGCGCACGGAAAAGGGCGAAGTGCCCTCATAATATTGCGGCGGATAGCCGTCCTCGATCGAATAGCGCAGCGCCCCTTCGGGCCAGACGATCAGCCGCGGATTGGGGCCAGGCTTGCCGATCAGCGCCTCGATCGCGCGCAGATTATTCTCAGCATAAAAAGGCGTCGGCCGCTCTTCCTCGCCGAGGTTGGGCTGGATGACGCGAACATGGGCGATCTGTTGCCTGCCTGGCGCCGTCGGCGCGTGGGTGAGTGCAACGACGCCGAGTATCAGCACCATCGCCGCCGCCAGCTTCCAGCGCCGCCACGCCAGCAGGCTGAGGCTGCCCGCGACAAGGATCGTCCCCCCCGCCAGTGCATAAGTGCCGATCTGCGCGGCAACGCCGGCGACCCTCGGCAGCGGCACCCAGATCGCCCCGAGCGGATTCCAAGGATAGCCGCCGAGCATCGTGCCGCGCAGCCATTCCGTCACAATCCAGGCGGCCCCGAAGACGAGCACATAACCTGCCCCGGGGGCACTATGCGTGTCGCCGACCGATCGCGGGCTGGCGAAGCGCCAGGCGAGCCCGGCCGCAAGCATCGGATAGATGGCGAGATAGCAGGATGCCAGGACCACCCCGACATAGCCGAGCCATTGCGGCATCACGTCCTGAAAGGTGAAGGGATGCTGCAGCCAGTTATTGCCGACCGCGAACTGCCCGACGCCGAACAGCCATCCGCGCAGCAGCGCCGGCTTCAGCGCAGGCGCTTCATGGACAAGCCACATCCAGACGGCGAAACAGCCAAGCGTGACCGGCCACAGATCGAACGGGGCGAAACCCAGCGCAGAGAGCCCGCCGAGTGCGAGGGCAAGAAGGGCGGGGTATCGTGCCATTGCTCGCGTCTGCATTCGAGCCTGATTTTTGAACAACGGCCGTCCCCATCTTCGTCATGCCGGACTTGTTCCGGCATCCACCGTGCCGCCAGAGCCCCGGTAGCGTGCGTATGCGGAACGGTGGGCCCCGGAACAAGTCCGGGGTGACGAGGTGAATGTTATGGCGCTATGAATCTGCCCATGACCCTCCGTCCCTTTCATCTCGCCTTCCCGGTCCACGACATTCCCGCTGCCCGCGCTTTTTACGGCGGCGTGCTCGGCTGCCCGGAAGGGCGAAGCGCCGAAAGCTGGATTGATTTCGATCTGTTCGGCCACCAGGTCGTCGCCCATCTCGATCCCGCCGCGAAGGCGGTGGCCGTCTCGAATCCGGTGGATGGCCATGACGTTCCCGTCCCGCATTTCGGCGTCGTGCTGACAATGGCGGATTGGGAGGCGCTTGCCGAGCGCGTCAGCGCGGCCGGCATCAGCTTCGGCATCGCCCCGCACATCCGCTTCCGCGGCCAGCCCGGCGAGCAGGCGACGATGTTCTTTCGAGATCCTTCCGGCAACGCTCTTGAGTTCAAGGCGTTTGCCGACGATGCGATGCTGTTCGCAACCTGAAGGACCAGTCATGAATCAGCCGATCACCGTCGATATCCCGCATAAGCTGGGACGCGATGGCGTGCGCGCACGACTCGACAAGGGCATCGGCAAGCTCGGGACGATGTTCCCCGGCGGCGCCGTCGTCGATCATCGCTGGGAAGGCGATACGATGCATTTCACCGTGAGCGTGATGGGCCAGCGCGTCGCGAGCCAGCTCGAACTGTTCGATAGCCATGTCCATGCGGTGATCGACCTGCCGCCGCTGCTTGCCCTGTTCGCCAACAAGATCCGCGAAAAGCTCGCCAGGGACGGGCCGGCTTTGCTCAAATAGGCCCCTTAATCAGACCTCACCTCGACCACCCCGATCCGCAACAACGCCTCGGCCGTGCGGGCAAAGTCAGTCATCATCGCCTCAAGCACCGGCTCATAACCGCGATCCTTGATCACGCCGATCGGCAGGGTCACTCCGCCGCGCGCGTCCTCGACCAATACCCCCGTCTCGATCATCGCCGCGACCCGCCTGCGCACCGTCTCGCGCGGCAGGCCGCTCGCGGTCGCGATTGCGTTGCGCGAGATCGGCACCACCCATTCGCGCGGCAGGATGTCGGTCGCAGCATAGCATTCGGGGATCACGCGTTCGCGCATCAGCTTCTGCACATTGGCGACCGACACGGTGACATAGATCAACAGCTCGGTCGGCCCGATCGAAGATGCTTCGGCCATCGTCCGGTGCGTTGTCAGGAACAGGTTCATCAGCGCAGTCATCGCCACGCGCCAATTCTCTGCCATCTTCACCGGGTTGGTAACGACGCGGTCGCTCACTGCATGCTCCCGGCCCCGCTACCCGATATGGGTAGCGCGATATTTTCCGTAAACTATCAACGCGCTGCGGGAAAGCTATACTCAGCGCACGGAGGGGCGGCGGATCTGCGCGAGCAATATGCGCGACTGCCTGATCGAGAAGCGAACGCTGGCGCGGGCCAAGGCCGGCACGCCAGCAGGGGCTGCGGTGGCTTTGGGGGAAACCGGCCGCAGCCCGACCTCCGCGCCAGCTGCCTTATTTCCCCGCGCTCACCCGCCAGATGACGTTGCCGACATCGTCAGCCACCAGCAGCGACCCCGTCCTGTCGGCGATCACGCCCACCGGCCGCCCACGCGCCTTGCCATCCGTGTCGAGGAAGCCGGTCAGCACATCAACCGGCTTCGCCCCCTTCACCGGGAAGCCATTGTCGGCAAAGGGGATATAAACGACCTTGTAGCCAGAGAGCGGCACGCGGTTCCACGATCCATGCTCGCCGACAAAGGCGCCATTGGCGAATTGCGGCCCCAATCTCAGATCATCGGCGAAAGAGAGCCCCAAAGCGGCGACATGCGCGCCCAGCGCGTAATCGGGCCGCTTCGAATATTGCTGGAGATTGGGGTTTTCCGGCTCGACCCTTTTATCGGGATAGCCGCCCCAGTAAAACCAGGGCCAGCCGAAATTATCGCCCATCTCGATCTGGCTCATATAATCGGGCGGCAGGTCGGAGCCGATCATGTCGCGCTCGTTGACTGTAACCCAGAGCCCCCCGGAATGCGGCTCGAACGCAAGGCCGTTGGGGTTACGCAACCCCGCCGCATAGATGCGGAAAGTCTTCGCCTCGGGATAGACCTGGAGGATATTGGCGCGGAATTTCTCCGCATCCATGCCGTTCTCGGCGATATTGCTCGAGGAGCCGACCGTCACGAACAGTGTCTTGCCGTCGGGCGCGGCGAGCACATTGCGCGCCCAGTGGTTGCCGCCGCCGTTCAGCTTCACCACTGTTTCGGCCTTGGCGGTGATCCGCGTATCGCCCTCCTTATAGGGCACGCGGACCAGCGCATCGGTGTTGCCGATATAGAGAAAGCCCCCCATCAGCGCCATGCCGAACGGCGAGTTGAGCCCCGAGATCAGCACGGATCGCGTCTCGGCCACCCCATCGCCGTCCGCATCGCGCAGCAGGGTGATGCGGTTGGCCGACGCAACGCCGGCGCCCGCCTTGTTCATCAAACGGCCCATCACCATCCCGGCCAGGCCACCGCCCTCGCGCGGCGGCGAATTGCTCTCGGCGACCAGCACATCGCCATTGGGCAGCCGGTACAGCCAGCGCGGATGATCGAGCCCGCGCACGAACGCCTTCACCGCGAGCCCCGCCGCCGGCGTGGGCATTGCCCCCTGTGGCCAGCCCACCGCATCGGCGATCTTGTACGTCGGATAGGTCTGCGCCCGCGGCGGCGTGATCTTCGGCAGCTTGCCGGTGACCTGGTCGACCTGCAGGTGCGCCTCGTCCGGCTGGCTGACCCACAGCCAGATACCAACCGCCGCGACGATGAAAATGCCGAGAATGATGAGGATATGTTTGCGCATGAGATAAGGTTACACCTGCCCGAGCGCATGCGGAAGGCCAAAAAACACCGGCGCCTATTTCGGGGACACTATACTAAATAGCCAGCCGAGATATTGCTTGAGCCAGGTCAGTCGCTCTATTTAGTATAGTGTCCCCGAAATAGATGATGGCCGTGCGCTCACCCAAGAAAAAGGCCGCCGGCGAAGGGGGAACGCCGGCGGCCTTCGAGCGCGTGCGCTCGGGGAGTCGAGGTGTCAGCCGCGCAGGTCGAACCGGTCCGCGTCCATCACCTTGGTCCAGGCGGCAACGAAGTCCTTGACGAACTTGCCCGTAGCATCGCTCGCCGCATAGACTTCGGACACCGCCCGCAGCTGCGAGTTCGAGCCGAACACCAGGTCAGTCCGCGTCGCCGTCCATTTCTGCTGATTGGTCCGCCGATCGGTGCCAGCGAACTCCTGGTCGCCGCTATCGTCCACTTCCTTCCACGCCGTGCCCATGTCGAGCAGGTTGACGAAGAAATCATTGGTCAGCTGCCCCGGCCGATCCGTGAGCGCGCCGTGCGTCGATCCGCCATGATTGGCGCCCAGCACGCGCAAGCCCCCGACCAGCACGGTCATCTCCGGCGCACTCAGCCCGAGCAGCTGAGCCCGATCGAGCAGCAACTCCTCGGTCGGCACGCTGAAGCGCACCTGGAGATAGTTGCGGAACCCGTCCGCCTTGGGCTCGAGCACCTCGAAATTGGCCACATCGGTCTGCCCGGCGCTCGCATCGGTCCGCCCCGGCGTGAATGGCACCGTCACGTCCTGGCCGGCATCCTTCGCCGCCTTCTCCACCGCGGCCGATCCGCCCAGCACGATCAAGTCGGCGATGCTGACCTTCTTGCCGCCGGCCCCATCGAAGTCCCGCTTGATGCCCTCATAAACCTGAAGCACCCGCGCCAGCTTGGCAGGCTCATTGACGTCCCAGTCCTTCTGCGGCGCAAGCCGGATCCGCCCGCCATTCGCCCCGCCGCGATGGTCCGACTGGCGATAGGTCGCGGCCGAAGCCCAGGCCGTCGACACCAGCTCGCCGACACTCAGCCCGGAGCCGAGGATCTTCGCCTTCAACCCAGCGACATCGCCGCCATCGATCGAAGCATAATCAGCCTTCGGAATCGGATCCTGCCAGATCAGATCCTCAGCCGGCACCTCAGGGCCCAGATAGCGCGCCTTGGGTCCCATATCGCGGTGGCACAGCTTGAACCACGCCCGCGCAAAGGCATCGCCAAACGCTGCCGGATCATTCCGGAACCGCTCGGTGATCGCGCGGTAAGCCGGGTCGGCCTTCATCGCCATGTCGGCGGTCGTCATCATTGTCGGCAACCGCCGCTCGGGGCTGTGCGCGCCGGGCGCCAGATCCTCAGGGCTCTGGTTCACCGGCTGCCATTGCTTGGCGCCCGCCGGGCTCCGCACCAGCTCATATTCATAGTCGAGCAGCATGTGGAAAAAGCTCATGTCCCACTTCACCGGCGTCGGTGTCCACGCGCCCTCGATCCCGCTGGTGATGGTATGGTCGCCCACGCCCGACTCGTGCCCGCTCTGCCAGCCAAGCCCCTGCTGCGCGATATCCGCACCCTCGGGCTCCGCGCCCACCTTCGACGCATCGCCCGCGCCATGCGCCTTGCCGAACGTGTGCCCGCCCGCGACCAGCGCGACCGTCTCCTCGTCGTTCATCCCCATCCGCGCGAACGTCTCGCGAATATCGCGGCCCGACTGAACCGCATCGGGGTTGCCGCCCGGCCCTTCGGGATTGACGTAGATCAGCCCCATCTGGATCGCAGCGAGCGGGCTTTCCAGCACCATCTCGCGCTCCGGCTGGATGCGGGTCTGGTTCTCCGGATGGCCGACCCATTGCTCCTCGGTGCCCCAGTAAATATCCTTTTCGGGCTCGAACACATCCTCACGGCCGCCGCCGAAACCGAACACCGGCCCGCCCATCGATTCGATTGCGACATTGCCCGCCAGGATCAGCAGATCGGCCCAGCTCAGCTTGCGGCCATATTTCTGCTTGATCGGCCAGAGCAGTCGCCGCGCCTTGTCGAGATTGGCATTGTCCGGCCAGCTGTTGAGCGGCGCGAACCGCTGCGATCCTGACGAGGCCCCGCCGCGCCCGTCCCCGGTGCGATACGTGCCGGCGCTGTGCCAGGCCATGCGAATGAAGAAGGGGCCGTAATGCCCATAATCGGCCGGCCACCAGGGCTGGCTGTCGGTCATCAGCGCGGTCAGGTCGCGCTTCATTGCGGCATAATCGAGCGACTTGAACTCGGCCGCATAATCGAAATCATCGCCCATCGGGTTGCTCGACAGGCCATTCTGCTGGAGAATCTCGAGCGAAATCTGGTTCGGCCACCAGTCGCGATTGGTCCGGCCAAGGAGAGACCGCAGCGCGGCGGGGTCCTTCATCGGGCAACCCAGCGGGTCGCCGCTCGTCTTTGCGTCCATTTCAGTATCTCCTCGTTTTTGGTGTTGGGCGCTTCATGCCACGCCCGCTCAAATCGAGGAAATGCATTAAACCGCGATCAGTGATCGATCGGGTGATATTTGCGACGGGCCGGGCCTTCCGGCGAAACCCCGCCTCACACCCGCATGATGCGCCTCAGCCCACGCGCGCATGCCCGCAGCGATCCCGTATCCTGCTCAGCCTTCGCGATCGACATGGCGCCCGTGAACATGGCGATGACCGTGTCAGCGAACCCGGCAGCGTCACCCGCGACGAACGGCGCGCGTCCCGCATCGGCGTCGCGCTGCAGGCACGCCGTGATCGCCGATCGCCACGTCCGATATTCATCCTCGATCGCCGCGCGAAGGACCTCGTCCGACAGCGAGAGCTCCAGCGATAGATTGCCAAGCGGGCAGCCCGAGACAGCCCCGCGCCCATCCAGCGTGTCGGCCACCGTCTCGAACACTTGCACGATTCCCTCGGCAGCGGTCGCCGCCGCCTCCACCGCCGCGATCCAGGTTAGGCCCACTTCGTCCGAGACCCGCTCGCTGATCACCGCATGGGCAAGGTCGTGCTTGGTCGGGAAATGATGGTGCAGCGCACCCCCCGTCACCCCGGCGGCGGTCACGATGTCCTGCATGCTCGTCCCGCGAAAGCCCTGCGACTGGAATGATGCCGCAGCCGCGTCGAGCACGCGCGTGCGCATCCCGGCTGGATCGTTCGTCCTCAAGCGCCCGCGCGGTTTGCGTCCCATGCGGTGCCCAATAGCATGGTTGACAAAACAGGACAACCGGTCTGTTATGGCAAGTGCCTGGCGAGGACGAGTCTGCATGGAAATCAACGCTCCGGAACAAAAGGATCATGAGCCGCCGGCACCGGTTGTCGGCGCCGCCTCGCCGCCTCGCCGCCTCGCCGCATCCCGCCTCAGTCCATGGCTTCGATTTCCTCCACGGACGATGGCGCGTCCGCCACACCAAGCTGCGCGAACGGCTCACGGGCTGCCACGAATGGTACGCCTTCCCCGGAACCCTGGAGGTCGCCCCGATCCTGGCCGGGTTCGGCAACTTCGATCACAACGGCCTCGCTGATCCGGCCGGCCCCTATGAAGCCCATTCGCTCCGCCTGTGCGATCCCGCCACTGGATCATGGTCGATTTGGTGGCTCGACGCGCGCGATCCCGGCGCCGGCCTGGGTCCGCCCGTCACCGGCCGGTTCGAGGGGCGCAAGATCACCCTGTTCGGCGAGGACAGCCTCGCGGGTCGCCCGATCCAGGTGCGGACCACCTATGAGCCGCTGGACGAGACGAATGCCGTATGGACGCAAGCCTTCCAGGCCCCGGACGACAGCTGGGAGGTCAACTGGATCATGGAATTCGAGAGGCTGTCATGACGCAAAAGATCGATATGTCGAGACGCGCGCTCCTTGTCGGGACGATCGCGGCGACGGCGGCTGCGAGCCTCGGCCCGTCCAGAGCCGCGGCGGCCGAGCCCGATCCGGTGATCGAACTGCGGCAATACAAGATCATGCACGGCCTGCGCGACAGGTTCATCGCGCTGTTCGAGCGGCAGTTCATCGAGTCCCAGGAAGGCCTGGGCATGCGGCTGGTCGGCCAGTTCCGCGATTTAGACGATCCGGACAGATACACCTGGATCCGCGAATTCCCGACCATGGCGGGCCGCGCCGCGCAGCTCGACGCGTTCTACAGCGGCCCGGTCTGGCAGGCGCACCGCGCCGAGGCGAACCCGATGCTGGACGATAATGACAATGTCCTGCTGTTGAAGCCCTCGGCGCCCGGCGCCGGCTTCGGCCCGGTCGAGCGCAGGCCACGCGCGTCGGCCGATCGCGGCCTGATGGTCGCGACGATCCATTATCTCTGGAAGGCCCCGCCCGAGGGATTCGCCCCATTCTTCTACACGTCCGGGCGCACTGCTCTTGAGAAAGAGGGCGTGCACGTGCTCGGCAGCTATGTGGGCGAGGATCGCCCGAACGATTTCCCCCGCCTCCCGATACGACAGCACGAAAAGCTGTTCGTGTGGTTCGCGCGTGTCGATGGCAGGCCGCACTACGAACGCGCCATGTCGGCGCTCCGGGGCAGGGCAGGGGTTCGGCGCGGCGCGCAATGGCTGCTCCCGGATCTCGAGGAGCGACCGGCCCAACTCCTACGAATGGCCTCCGCGACGCGGTCACGGCTCTAGGGCCCTGAACGGATCGGTCTGGAGCCGAAGGTTCATTCGACCCAAATTTCTATTCTTCCGTCAAGCCGGACTTGTTCCGGCATCCATGCTTCCGCGACCTGCACAAGTGTTGCGTCTGCGGAGCGCCACAACAAGCCAGAATTAAAGGAATAAAAGGGGTCAGAGTCATTTACGAGGCCAAGCCCGATGCGGTTTAGCCCAAACGTCGACAATGGACTCCGACCCTGTTCCCATTGGCGATCCGATCAGCCCAATCCCACCTCGCCCCTTTACGGCTCACAAGCCTTCACGGCCCGCGCTGCCACATCAAAAGCATCCCACACGATCTTCGCCAGGCTCCCCCCAAGGCTGCAGCGCCTCACCCCCAGCGCCGCATAGCCGGCGATGCTCTCGTCATAGCGGTGCACCACCACATTCACCGGCTTGGGCGCCACCGCCGCGACCAGCTCGGCCACGGCGCCGCGGTCGAGGATGAAGGGGACGAACAGGCAGTCAGCGCCGGCCTCGGCATAGGCAACCGCGCGCTTGATGCTGTCAGCAACCGGCATGTCGGGCACGCGGAAATTCTCGTTGCGGCCGATCAGCATCACGGCGGGGTCAACCGCGTCGATCGCGGCACGGGCAGCCGCCAGGCGCTCGACCGCGAGCCCGGTGTCGTACATCGCGCTGCCGGACCAGTCCTCGATCGAGATGCCAGCCACGCCGGTATCGATCGCCATCGCGACATTGGCCGCGACCTGCTCGGGCGCATCGGCAAAGCCATTCTCGAAATCCGCGTTGACCGGCAGATCGGTCGCCGCGATGAGCAGGCGAAGATGCTCCAGCACCGCATCGCGGCTGAGCTCGCCGTCATTCACGCCCGCCGCCCATGCCGCTCCGGCGCTGGTCGAGGCGATCGCCTTGAAGCCGAGCGAGGTCAGGCGGCGCGTGCTGCCGCCATCCCAGGCATTGGGAAGGATAAAAAAGCCTTGCTCGTGAAGCGCACGAAAACTGGCGCGCTTTTCCGCTGTGCTGGGCATATTGCTTCTCCTGTGAGGGGCAGGCGCGCGATGGCTAAACCATCCCGCGCCCGATTAGAACCGGCCCGCCTGTCGGCAGAGCCGTCCAGGCCAGCCCGGCGACCATCGCCATATATCAGCCTGGCTTGTGCTTTGGAGCGGCGACCCGCGTCCGGGCGACAAGCCCGTTCGCAAGGTCGCGCGTCCTCCACCCCATTATCGCGCGGCGCTTGTCGCTGCCACTTCGGCACCGCCGCGACCGCTATGCAGCAACACCGTGGCCCGCTGATCAGTGACCGCCGCCCATTTCGCGGCGCGACACTTCTCGACCAAACGCTGGCGCGCCAGATCGGTCATGGGGAAATCGGGGCAGACCTCGTCAATTGCGTGCTGGAGTCGCCGGTCGAGCTGCTTCACGCCGGCCGGGCTCCGCAGGTCGAGGTCGCGATAGGCGACATGCACAGCGACGTGGCCATCCTCCTGCGCCAGTGCGACGTTCGGAGCAAAAGCGCTCAGCAGAAGCGCGGGGATCATCAATTTCAACATGGCTTGGCATCCTTCGTTCGTCGGGATCGACAACGCTTTTTTGACGCGGCGTGGCCGGAGATACCAACAAAGCGATGGACCTAACCTACAAGTTGTACTTATATATTGCCTATGCCCCCGATTCCGCCCCTCTCTGCTGTTCGCGCTTTCGAGGCAGCCGCTCGCCATGAGAATTTCAGCCGCGCCGCCGAGGAGCTGGGCATGACCCAGGCCGGGGTGAGCTATCAGATGAAGCTCCTAGACGAGCGCCTGGGGGCGCCCCTGTTCGTTCGAAAAGGCCGCTGCATGGTCCTGACCGATCTCGGCCGCCGTATCGCGCCGCGGGTCACGGATGCCTTCACCGCGCTGGGAGAGGCCTTCGCCATCGCGCGGGCCGAGAACGCCTCGGTCCTCGCGATCACCGCGCCGCGCACCTTCGCGACCAACTGGCTCGCCGGCAGGCTGGGCGATTTCCACATCATCCGCCCCGATCTTGCCGTGCGACTGGACGTGAGCGACCAGATGATCGATCTCGCTTCGAGTGAGTTCGATGTCGCCATTCGTGGCCTGGCCGCTCCGGCGCCTGGGCTGGTATCGCATTTCCTCATGCGCATGCCCGTCACGCCACTGGTGAATCCCAGCTTCCTGGCGACGCACAAGCTCGAAACCCCCGCCGACCTCCACGCCGCCGTCCGCATTTCACCGGAGGATGACTGGTGGGATCTCTGGTTCGAGTCCCTCGCCGTCGATGGCCGAGGGCCCACGCGCACCGGCATCCGCTTCGAATCCCAGGTGCTTGACGGGCACGCGGCGATCGCCGGCCACGGCATCGCGATCCTCAGCCCGCCCATGTTCCAGCCGGCGATCGACGCCGGCCTTCTGGTGCAGCCCTTTCCGCACGCGGCGACCTATGGCAACGCCTTCTGGCTGGTCTACCCTGAGCACAAGCGCAACCTCCCCAAGGTCCGCGCCTTCCGCGATTGGCTGATCGAAGAAGTCAGGCGCGCGGCGGGGGATGATCCCTATGGAATCCTGGAGCCGTTGCCGGCGGAGTAAGCTGGCGTTTCACTCCATCAGCGCACGAGCGCTTCGCACGCCGGTGGACTTCAGGGTCGCGTCAGGAGCTCGCAATTCGCGTGTTGAGGAGCGGCCAGCGCTCCGCGTCAGAGTTTGGCTATTCTCCGTCCAGACGGCCTAACGCTTTTTGGAGTCCCATTCGATCATGTTAAATCAAACCGTCACCCCGGACTTGTCCCGGGGCCCATGGTTCCGCGCACGCAACGGTTAAAGCTCTTGCGGAAACATGGATGCCGGAACCAGTCCGGCATGACGGCTAAAGCTGATCGAATGCGACCTTAGCCCCGCACCTCAGCAACGCCCTTCGCCGCGATCGCAGCGCGCAACGCCGCCGTCACCGCGCGAATTTCGACGACGCTCTCCGCATGCGCCGCCTCAAGCGCCGCCAGATCGCCTCCGCAGAAATCGCACAATTCGTTTTCGATCCGCACAAAGTGCCGGCACCCCCGGCATAGGCGCAGCGGAACCGGGATTCGCCCAGCCTCAGCCATGCGCGCGCGCCGCCTCGCCACCAGCCGCCTCGACAATGATCTCGAATTCGCCATGGTCGAAGGATCGCCCCTCCGCATCCTTCACCTTCACCAGCCGCTCGCGCAGCCCCCGGGCGTCGAAATCGAGGGCGCGGTGGTGGCACATCGGGTTGTTGCCGGCGCGCCCCATCAATGCATGCGCCGTCCAGGTGCACCCGGCCAGGCAGGTCTCGGCATAATAGCAGGTCCGGCAATAGCCCCACAGATCCTCCACGGTGCGCCGCCGGTTGAACGCCATCGGCTCGGCATTCTCCCAGATGTCGCGCAGCCGCCGGTCGCGGATATTGCCGCCCGCATAGGGGCTCGGCAGGCCCGGGCAGGATTTGATCGTGCCATCGGCCTCGATTCCCATCACCGTGTCGCCGGCGTTACAGCCGTGGAAATGGATCTCCTCGTTCATCACATTGCGAAGGCGCGATTCATGCGGCCCGAAATAGCCGATATTGCTCGCCGGCTGCAGGAACAGGCCGCGCTCCCGGCCCTCGCTGGCAAGCTCGGCGAGCAGCGGCAACACCTCCATCATCTGCCATGGCTGAAGCAGCATGTCGGGATGATCGGCGGCATTGCCCATCGCCGTGGTGATCGCGAGTTGCCAATTGTGACAGCCGGCTTCGATGATGATGTCCATCAAATCGCGCAATTCATGCAGGGTGCGCGCATTGATCTGCGTGTTGACGCCGACTTCGAGCCCATGCGCCCGAACATTGCGCATCGCCGCCAGCGCCATTTCGAATGACCCGATAACGCCGCGCAGCCGGTCATGCGTCGCGCCAATCCCGTCGATCGAAATGCCGACTGCGTTGAGGCCCGCCGCAGCAGCCTGCCCAACGCGTTCGTCGGTCAGGTTGCGCCCGCCGGTCTGGAGATCGCATTCCATGCCGGCGGCCCGGATCGCAGCGATGATCTGCAGCCAGTCCTTGCGGAGATAAGCCTCGCCGCCGATCAGGCCGACACTGCGCGCGCCGAGCTCGGCGATCTGATCGACCAGATCGAACGCCTCGGCCGTCGTCAGCTCATCGCGCCGCCGCCGACCGGCGCGCGAACCGCAATGCTGACAGGCAAGGTCGCAGGCGAGCGTGATCTCCCAGACCACGCTCACCGGAACCCGCTTCAGGATGTCGTCGAGACCGGAATAGCGAACGGGCAGCGATAGATCGGCCCGTTCGACGATCACGTCCCCTTGGCTTTGCGCATCGCCCCTTCGGCAGCCTTGATGATGCCATCCAGGTCGCCATATTCGGCCTTGAGTTCCTTCGCGCCGACCACCAGTGCCTTGAGCTCGGCGACATCGGCGCGCTCCAGGATGTCGAACACGACGGGTCTGTAATAGACGCGGCCGGGATCAAGCAAAAGGTGGAGTCGTTCGAGCGTCAGCGCTTGGCGCTGCACCTTTGGAAGTGCCATCAATTGTCTCCTGCTCGCGACGTCGAGTCGCAAGATCTTTATACTATAGGCTCGCGATCACGAGAAGTTGTTTGGGAATGGATATCCATAAACTCCTCAAAGAGTTACGGAAGAGTAAGCCAAACGTTCAACAGATAGGGTAATAGGTAATTGATTGAAATAATTGTACTTCATAAAGCTTGACATGATGCGGAACTTTATTCCGCATATGTAACGAATTTTGATATCACCGTTTTGGTGATACTTGTTGTGCCGTATGGATTCCGATCTGAATTCACGAGATAAGGAATTTCGGTGACGGGAATTTGATAGCAGGCGCTTAAACCGCTGACGTCATGACGCCACACCACAATCGCGCCTGCAACAAACCTCACAGCGCCCGCCGCTCCACCTCCCGCGGATCATGCGCAAGCACCAGCAACAGACTGATCAGCTCGAACCGCAAGTCGGCGTGATAATCATCGGCATAGGCCCGCCGCAGGATCTCACCCAGCGCGGCGGGCGGCGGTGGCGCCGGCTCATCCTTGTCCTGCACAACCATGGTCATCGCCGCTTCAGCAGTTCATCGACGCTCCCTTCTGTGCTCTCCACCTCGCCCTCGCCACCATGCGCTTCTTGCTCCAGCGCGGTGCGGATCGCGCAGATCTCCGCGTCGGTCAGATGCTCGATGCCGACAAATTCGGCGCGCGCGTCGCTCAGCGCGCGAAGTACTTCGTCGAGCTTGGCCTGGATCGCGGCGCCGTCCCGGTTCTGGCTGTTCTGGATCAGGAACACGGCGAGGAACGTGAGCACCGTCGTCGCCGTGTTGATAACGAGCTGCCAGGTATCGGAATAGTGGAATAGCGGACCGCTCACGGCCCAGACGACACACAGAAATACAGACAAGAGGAACGCCCAGGGTTGCCCCATGATGTTTGCGCTACGCGACGCGATATTGGTGAACAAGCGGTCCATACAGCATCCTCAACCATTTAGTAACACAGGAGATTAATCCGCATTACTTTACTATGGCCTGAAGCTGCCGTTCACCCTGGCTCAAGGTGCCTCGATCGCTCCGGCCCCCGTTTCCGCTGGGCATGACGCATCCTCCCGGCGGTCGGCCGGTCAACAAACGAGCGTCTCGATCGACGCACGAAGCGCAAAAATTGCAGTGACTTTCCGTTGAATTCGAGGCCACCACGCCGCCAACCAGGCGCGATTCAACCGCAACCGAAGCTGCGCTACCGTCCCTCAATGATATCGCTCCAAACCCTTACAGTCTGGCAGGCACTCGCACCCGCGCTGCCGCTGCTATACGCCGCCCTCCGCTTGGCCGAGCGCCATGCGCCAGCCCGAGCGCTCGCCCCGGTCAATGCCCGCAATCGGCAACGCCGAATTCCCTGTTCCGTCCAACAAAATTCCCTGTTCCACACTGGAGAATTCCCTGTTCCGGATTATCAGGGAATTTGCGGGCAAGCTGCTAATTCGAAATGCGAAAAACAGCACAAAACCGCCGAAAACGGCCCAAAAAAAATAAAAGCCGCCGATAACAGGGAATTTTCGCCGCCGAGCGCTCCTCCCACGACCGGCGCCACGGAGCCAAACCCGCCATCCTACAACCCGGTGTTCGCCACCCATGCCCGCAAGCTCTGCGCTCTCGGCGCCGAGCCGCGCGAGATCGCCGGCTTCTTCGAGATCGACATCGCAACCCTGAGGGGCTGGCGCCGCCGCCATCCCGATTTCGCCCACGCCGTCGCTGAGGGCAGCCGGATCGCAGACGCCCGGGTCGAGCAGTCGCTCTATCGCCGCGCCACCGGCTATCGTCGTAAGCGCAGGAGGGTTTTCACCCCGGCCCATGCCGAGGTGCCGATCGTGGTCAGCTGGCGCGAAGAGGTGCCGGCCAATGTCGGTGCCGCGATGTTTTGGTTGCGTCACCGCCGGCCGGAGAAATGGGGTGGGCTCGGAAAGCGCCGCCGCGCCGCCGCGCCTCTACCCGTTCGTCTGGTCGCGCGCGCCGTTCCGGAATCAGCCCCGGCCCCCGAGCCGGCCCCAGCCCCGGCTCAGCTCTCGTCCGCAGCCCCCTTGGACGTGGGCGGATGCAGCCTCAGCCGCTCCACCCGACGCGAATCCGCCGCGATGATCTCGAGCGTCCAGCCGCTCTCATGGACGATGCACTCGCCCTTTTGGGGCACATGGCCCGCCAGCACCGCGGCCAGCCCGCCCAGCGTGTCGATATCGCCATCCACTTCGGCCAGCCGCGCGTCGATCTCGTTGCCGACATCTTCCAGCTCGGCGCGCGCATCGGCCTCCCAGGCGCCGCCGTCGAGCGGGACCAGCAGCGCCTCGGGCGCGTCGTCATGCTCGTCCTCGATATCGCCGACGATCTCCTCGATCAGGTCCTCGATGGTGACGAGCCCCTCGGTGCCGAAATACTCGTCGAGCACGATCGCGAGATGCACTCTTTTCTGCCGCATATCGGCGAGCAGATCGAGCGCGCCCCGCGACATCGGCACGTAAAGTGGCTCGCGGATCAGCCCGCTGAGCGTCTCGGGGTGCGGCGCGCCGGTCGCGAGGATGGCGAACACGTCCTTGATATGGACCATGCCGATGATCGTATCGAGCTTCTCGCGGTACACCGGCAGCCGGCTGTGCCCGGCCTCGGCGAACAGGGTGACGAGGTCGGCGAAGCTGGTCTGCTCCTCAACCGCGATGATGTCCGCCCGCGGCACGCCGACATCGCCCGCGTCGCGCTCGCCGAAATGGAGCAGGTTGCGCACCATCTGGCGTTCGAGCGGGGAAAGGTCGCCGGCCGCGTCGGGCTCGGGATCGTCCTCATGCGCGTCGATCGCCTCCTCGAGCTGCGCGCGGAGCGAATCGTCGCCCGGGCCGCCGAAGATGAAGGAGCGGAAGGAGCGCCAGATGCTGCCTTCATTGCTGTCGGCGCCGGCATGGGTGGAGCCGGTGCCGGTGGTACTGGGGCCGTCGGCCATGGCGGTCGTTCAGTCCTCTTGTATCAGATAGGGGTCGGCCAGGCCGAGCGAGGCGAGCGCATCGATCTCGATCGCCTCCATCGCTTCAGCCTCGCGTTCCTCCAGGTGATCATATCCTAGCAGGTGGAGCGTGCCATGCACGATCAAATGTGTGGCATGGTCGGCAATCGGAATATTCCGTTCCTCGGCCTCGCGCGCGCAGACCCCGTAAGCCAGCACGATATCGCCGAGCAGCACCTCGCCATCGTCCGAATTCTGGTCGATCGTATCGAGCAGATCGGCCTGCACCATCGGGAAGCTGAGGACGTTGGTGGGCTTGTCCTTCTGGCGATATTGCTTGTTGAGCGTCTGGACTTCGTCATCGGTGGCAAGCCGAACCGAGATTTCGATCGTGACGGGGTAGGTAAGCATCTCCCCATGCGCCGTCCGTTCCATCGCGACGGTGGCCGCACGGTGGGCAAGGGCCTCCCAGTTGGTATCGTCGGGCCACGGCCCTTCAATCGAGAGAGCAGTTTCGAGCATCTTTATCCCTCTCCCTGCAGGGGAGAGGGAAGGGGCCCATCGCGAAGCGATGGGAAGGGTGAGGGTGCGTGTGTCTCGAGCCTCACTCCCCTCATCCAACTCCGACTAGGTCGCTGCGCTCCCAAGTCTCCATATCCTTCTCCCCCAAGGGGAGAAGGGCTCAAGAACTCAAGCATCCTTGCCCTCATAAGCCTCGACAATCCGCCCGACGATCGGATGCCGCACCACGTCCCCAGCCCCGAACCGGCAGATCGACATCCCCTCGATCCCCTCGAGCCGTCCGACCGCATCGTTCAGCCCCGAGGCGTTCATCCCTCCCGGAAGGTCGGTCTGCTTCGGGTCGCCGCACACCACCATCCGGCTGTTCTCGCCAAAGCGGGTGAGGAACATCTTCATCTGCGCCGGCGTGGTGTTCTGCGCCTCATCGAGGATGATGAAGGCATCGGCCAGCGTCCGGCCGCGCATGAAGGCGATCGGCGCGATCTCGATCTCGCCTGACAGGATCCGCCGCTCGACCTGCTCGGCCGGGAGGCAATCGTTCAGCGCATCGTACAAGGGGCGAAGATAGGGATCGACCTTGTCCTTCATGTCACCCGGCAGGAAGCCGAGCTTCTCGCCCGCCTCCACCGCGGGCCGCGACAGGATCAGCCGTTGCACGCTCCCGGTGATGAGCTGCGCCACCGCCTGTGCGACCGCGATATAGGTCTTGCCGGTGCCCGCCGGCCCAAGCGCGAAGATGATGTCGTTGTTCAGCAGCTCGCGCATATAATGCTGTTGCGCGAGGGTACGCGGTACGATCGTCTTCTTGCGCGTGCGGATCATGATCTGCGGCGTGCCGGCGATGTCCGCGCGGATGATGCCGTCGAGCGTCGGCTCGGACGACATGGTGATCACCGCCTCGACAAGGCCGGGATCGACCCGCTCGCCGCGCACGATCCGGTTATACAACCCCTGCAGCACATCCCGCGCCGCCGCGACCGATTCGGCATTGCCCTCGAGCCCGACCCGATTGCCCCGCGCGGTGATATACACGCCGAGCCGGTTCTCGAGCAGCAACAGATTCTGGTCATATTCCCCGAAGAGCTGGGCCATGAGCTGGGGCTTGTCGAACACGACCTCCGCGCGGCTGCGATCACCGGACTGGGCTTGGACAGGCTTGCGGCTCATGCGGTTCCTTCGGGCAGGAGGGAGATATGGTGGAGGGAGAGCAATTCACCCGAACGGACCGCAGAACCAACCGCGCGGGGCGGTGTTCCGACGGAGGGGCGAGTCTGCTGCATCCACCCCCAAGATGGCAGAGCGCGCGCGCCGAGGACAGAGGGAAACGGGCAACACTCCCGATCTTTCCGCTATCTTCACCGTCACCCTCTCCGTCATGCCGGACTAGTTCCGGCATCCATCGCTCCCCGAGTGCAACCGGCGTTATGTTTGCGGGCCGATAGACCCCGGAACAAGTCCGGGGTGACGGTGTCGTCACGTCACCGCGCCCCCCGCCCGCTCAGCGCGAATAGTGCATCTCTCTGATCGCGCCGGTGCACTTGTCGATCCGCATCTCAATCCCGCCGCCGCCCATAGTGATCATTCCCGGGGTATTCGGAAGCGCCTGATGGACCGCCCAGGCCGCACCCTGATCGGCAATAGTCAGCACATATTTGCTCGCCGCCTGCTCGCTCTGCAAAGGCTTGGCGACCGCCGCGAAGATACCCCGCGCAACCTCGGCGGTAGGAACGACGGGCCCATCGATCAGACCATCCTGATGACGACACACCGGCGCCGGGCCGGAAGCGGTAGGCGCCATCACGATGATCTGAAGAGCCAGCAACAAAAGAGCCATGAAGTCCCCGCCTTCCCAATATCAGGCGGCCTCGCGCACCCGCTCCACGCCCGAAACCGAATTCGGCCACGCCGCCGCGATCTCCACCTCGACCATATCGCCGATCGCCGCGTCCGCCACCAGATGCACCGATTGCAGCCATGGGCTCTTCCCGATCAGCTGGCCCGGCAGCTTGCCCTTGCGCTCCAGCAATATGGCGCAGGTCCGCCCGACGCTCCCGACATTGAACGCCTCCTGGTCCCGGTTGATCGCCGCCTGCAGTCGTTGCAGCCGCTCGTCCATCACCTCGCGCGACACCTGGTCAGCCATATCGGCGGCCGGCGTGCCGGGGCGCGGGCTGTAATTGAAGGTGAAGGCCTGGGCATAGCCGACCGCATCGACCAGGCTCAGCGTATCGGCGAAATCCGCCTCGGTCTCGCCGGGAAAGCCGACGATGAAGTCGCCCGACAGCGCAATGTCGGGTCGCGCCGCACGCACCCGCTCAAGGATGCGCAAGTACGAATCGCGGCTGTGGCTGCGGTTCATGGCTTTGAGGATCCGGTCGCTGCCCGATTGCACCGGCAGATGCAGGAAGGGCATCAGCTTCTCGACCTCGGCATGCGCCACGATCAGCCCCTCGCGCATGTCATTGGGGTGGCTGGTCGTATAGCGGATCCGCTTCAGCCCCTCAATCCGGTCGAGCGCGCGGATCAGCCCGTCCAGCCCTTGCATCTGGCCGGCCATGTCCTCGCCCTCCCAGGCGTTGACGTTCTGGCCGAGCAACGTGATCTCCTTCGCGCCCGCATCGACCAGGGCCTTCGCCTCATCGACGATCGCGCTCCACGGCCGCGAGACCTCGGCGCCGCGGGTATAGGGCACCACGCAATAGGTGCAGAATTTGTCGCAACCCTCCTGCACCGTGAGGAATGCCGATGGCGGCACGCGGCGGCGCGCGGGCAGGGCGCCGAACTTGGTCTCGACCGGCATATCGGTATCGAGCGCCGACTCGCCCCGCGCCGCCCGGGCAACCAGGTCGGGCAGATTATGATAGGCTTGCGGGCCCACCACCACATCCACCTTCGCCCGCCGTACGATCTCCGCGCCCTCGGCCTGCGCGACGCAGCCCGCAACCGCGATCATCGGCGCGCGACCATGCTTCCGCAGCCGGCCAATGTCCGAATAGACCTTCTCCGTCGCTCGCTCGCGGATGTGGCAGGTGTTGAGCACGACCAGATCGGCCTCGCCGGCCTCGGCCGGAGTCAGCCCTTGCGCAGACATGAGCTCGCTCATGCGATCGCCATCATAGACGTTCATCTGGCAGCCGAACGACTTGACGTGGAAGGTCTTGGGAGCGGGTTTCATGCGGCGCCTATAGTCGCGGCGCGGGTAGGGCACAAATTGTCAGGGTACGGGCTGCTGCGGGGCCTCATAGCGCACCGACTCGACCGCATGGGCAAATGGCCGCAATTCGCGTCCGAGCGCCGCGACCAGTGCCTCCTCGATCCGCCGCCGGCTTTCCGCCGCGATGGTTTTGCGGCCGGGAAAGTCATGCGGGTAAAAGGGTTCGAGAAACTCCACCCGCATCCGAAAAGAGCCGCGCCGCGACAATATCCGCTTGGCATTGTCGATCCCGCTCTCGAGGCCGATCCAGCCGATCTCCTCGGCGACCGCGCCATAATCGAGCAGCACCGGCTGGACCATCACGCCCGGCGGCGGCGGCTCGAGCACGCGTAGCATCGGCGTCTTGAACGGCAGCAGCGACTGGCCATCAGTCGTCGTCCCTTCGGGAAAGACGGTGACGGACCAATTGTCCTCCAGCGCATCGCGCAGCTGGTTGATCTGCTCGGCCACGCCCAGCCGGTTCTCGCGCTTCACATAAACGGTGCGGTTGAGCTTCGACAGCCAGCCAACCACAGGCGCCGCGCGGATCTCTTCCTTGGCGACAAAGGCCGTGCCGCTCTGCCCGGCAATGGCGAGAATATCGATCCAGCTCAGATGGTTGGAGATATAGAAGACGTCGCGCCTCAGTGGCACGCCAATCCGCTCGACCCGCGCACCGGCCAGCCACGCCGCCCAGCCGAGAAAGATCTTCGGCCAGGGCGATCCGGCCCTGAACAGCCGCCAGAGATAATGCAGCGGCACCGTAAGGAGGAGCGCGAATATCAGCCCCGTCGCGCGCAGACCGATCCTTATCCAGCCCAGCGCATCGATCGGTGCCGGGTTGCCGGCGGCCGCGTCGGCGCGCCTCTGGGCGGCATCGGCCAAAGCCTATGCCTTGCGGTCAAGCGCGACGCCGTACAGTTCCATGCGATGGTCGACGAGGCGGAAGCCGAGCCGTTCGGCGATCGCCTTCTGCAACTGCTCGAGCTCGGGGTCGACGAATTCGATCACCTTGCCGGTCTCGACGTCGATCAGATGGTCATGATGCGATTCGGGGGCAGGTTCGTAGCGCGAGCGGCCATCGCCGAAATCATGCCGGTCGAGGATGCCTGCTTCCTCGAACAGGCGGACGGTGCGGTAGACCGTCGCGATCGAAATGCCCGGGTCGATCGCCGATGCCCGCGCATAGACCTTCTCCACATCGGGATGGTCCTCGGCGTCGGACAGCACTCGCGCGATCACGCGACGCTGGTCGGTGATACGGAGGCCTCTTTCATTGCAAAGGGCTTCGAGGTCTATCTTGCGCGCCATGGCGCCGATGTAGTGACTTTGCGGCGATCGATAAAGAGCGACCGACTCGCAATAAGCGACGTTAGAAAACCCGGGAGAATCCTCCCCCGATCACGGGGGAGGATCTCGAACCGTTACCTGGTCTTGCGGCGCTTCGTGCCCAGGCCAATCTTCTTGGCGAGCGTGCGGCGCTGCTCGGCATAGTTCGGCGCGACCATCGGATAATCGGCGGCGAGGTTCCACTTGGCGCGGTACTGCTCAGGCGTCATCTGATAATGAGTCATCAGGTGGCGCTTCAACATCTTGAGTTTCTTGCCGTCCTCGAGGCAGACAATGAAGTCCGGCTTGATCGAAGAGCGGATCGAAACCGCCGGCTCCTGCTTGACCTCGGGCACCACCGGGGCGCCGCCAAGGCCGGCGAGCGCGCCATGAACATTCGCGATCAACACCGGCAGATCAGAGACCGCGACGCTGTTGTTGCTGACATGTGCGGCGACAATATCGGCGGTGAGCGTGATCAGCGTTTCCTGCAGCTCGCTTTGCGTATCCATTATATTCCTTTCGACCCTAACTAGGGTTGCTATTTTTAGCAAACCATGCGTCGCGCTATCGCCCTTTGGTCCGCCACGTGCAAGTAACAATTGCGGTGAAAGACGATTTTAAGGAAGTTCGCGGCTATAGGTAAAGGCGTGAAAAGTCTGCCCGGTCGTGCCGCGATAGTAATCGCGGCGTTCGCCAACCTTAATGAAAGCTGTACCCTGATAGAGCTTGATCGCGTCATTGCCTTCACGCACCTCAAGATGGAGCTTGCGCGCACCTTCGGCTACGGAATCGGCAATGACGGATCGTAGTAATGCCGACGCGACGCCGCGGCGTCGCAGCGCGGGCATTGTCGCAAGCAGCAGGAGCTCGGCCTCGTCTGCGGCGAGTCGGCAGAGCGCGAACCCCGCTGGCACGCCGTCAAGTGCCGCCATCGTCAACGACACGCCGGGCAAGGCGAGAATGCCGAGGCACTGATTACGCGTCCATGCTTCGCCGAAGCGCGGATCGAACGCCGCCTTCATGATCGAATCGACAAGGGCAAGGTCGGCCACACCGCCGGTGCGAAGCTCGATCATCTGCAGCACTGTACTCACGCTGGTGCCAGGAGCGGCCTGGCGTCGGGCGCGCGGCCATAGATCGGGCGTGGCGGCAGCGCGGCAAGCGCAGGTGGCAGCAGGATCGCATCGGCCGCGCAAGGCAGCGCTTCGGATAGCACGGCACCCATGTCGAGCGGCCTGAGGAAGCGCACGCCATTGCCGATCGCCGGTCGCTCGGCGAGACCAGCGAGCGCCGCTTCCGGCTTCAGCGAAGCGAGCGCGCCAAGCGGCGTGAGCGGAGCGTCAAAGGCCTGCATGAAGACCTCGCCATGCCCGCCTTCCAGCACGACGGCAAGGCCGGTCCAGCCGGGATTGGCGGCAAAGCCGCTCGCGGCAAGCAGCGCCAGCGAAGAAAAGCCGCAAGCTTCCGCCCCCCAGCCAAGCGCGAGCCCGCGCGCGGTGGCAATGCCGACCCGCACACCAGTGAAGCTGCCAGGTCCGCAATCGACGAGAATGCGCGGTGCCCGGCCGCCCTCGGGCAGTTCGGCGATCATCGGCACCAGTCGCTCTGCGTGGCCGCGACCGACCACCTCATGCGCGGCGGCAATCACCACGCCGCCATCGATCAGCGCGACCGAACAGGCGGCGGTGGCGGTTTCGATGACGAGCGTTCTCACCTCTTTCTCTCTTCCGGGCGAGAAAGGGAGAGCGAATGGAGACTAAGCAATGTGGTTGAACTTCTCGAAATCGGGCCGCGGCGAGCGGTCGAAGACCGTGCTCGGATCGCCATGGCCTAGCGTCGTGATGAAGTTCGATCGCACCGCAGGCGTGTCGGCGAAGAAGGCTGCGTCCACCCGGCCATTGTCGAAGCCGGACATCGGCCCGGTATCGAGCCCGAGCGCGCGCG
>JBDTXU010000360.1:0-3093 GCA_040006055.1 Sphingomonas bacterium
GCAGCGCGAAGGGCGCGGTGAAGCGCTGGGCGAGCACGACCTGGAAGATGTCTCCCGCGAAGATATATTCCTTGGCGCGCGCGATCATCGCTGCGTAACGGCCGGCGGGGAGTGCCGGGGTGAAGGCGATATCCGCCACGTCCACCGCGCGCACCGGCGGCGGCAGCGCTGCGCTGGCAAGGCGCGCTGCGACCGCGTCGATGCGGTCCTGCGCTTCAGCAGCGATCGCATGGGGGCGACGCGCGTCATCGGGCCAGACGGGCGCGACGAGGAACAGGGCGTCAGCGAGGCGATCGAAGATGAGCACCACCGTCGGGCGCACGAACATCATGTCGGGCAGGCCGAGCGGATCGCTGTCCGGGCGGCTCAGCCGTTCGACCAGGCCGACCGTCTCATAACCGAAATAGCCGACCAGGCAGGCAAGCGCCGGGGGCAAATCGGCCGGCACGTCCATCCGGCAGCCGACGGCGAGATCGCGGAGCGCCTGGAGCGCGGGGGTGTCGCACGGTTCGAACGCGTCGCGATCCGTCAGCCAGTGGCGGTTGATCTCGGCCTGTGACCCTTGAGCGCGGAAGACGAGATCGGGCGCGAGGCCGATCATGCTGTGGCGCCCGCGCGTTTCGCCGCCCTCGACCGATTCGAGGAGATAGTCGCCACGCCCGGGCTCGATGAGCTTCAGCGCGGCGGCGACCGGGGTTTCCGTGTCGGCGATCTGGCGGCGCCAGACCAGAGCTGGGCGCCCCGCAGCGAGCGCGGTGATCGCAGCCTCGACGGGAGTGGCTTTGACGAAGACCGGGGCGCTTTCCGCGTTAATTGGAACCGCCATGGCCGGTCAGCGCCGCCTTCACATCATCGATCGCCTTGGGGTTCTTCTTCACGCCGAGCTGGCGGCGCACGGCCTCGCTGAACTGCTGCGCATATTCGCGGGCCACTGCCTGGCCGAGTTCGCTGCGCGCCTGCTCGAGCAACTGGACCTGGCCTCTGGCATCGCCGGGCAGGATATGATCGAGATAGAGAATGTACCAGCCGGCCTTGCCGGGCGCTTCGAGCATCTTGGCGGTCTTCGCCTTCATGCTGAACATCAGCATCAGCGGTGCACGAGCTTGGTTGCCTTCCGGGATGGCGTTGGCCTGGCCGCGTGCCGTGTCCGGAATGGGCTTTACCGGGGGGAGCTGAAGCTTGGTCTCGGCAATCGACTGGGCGATGGGCATGCCCTTGTTGATCCGTGCGACGACGTCGATCGCGGCCTGACGCGAGGCGCGCTGGGCTCGGTCAATGATGAAATCATGGGCGACACCTTCGCGGATCTGGGCGAGCGGGCGTGCCGCAGCGGGGACTATCTTGGCGAGCTTCACGATGGCGAAGCTGCCGTCGGCGCCCATCGGCGCGACCTGCGGATCGTCCTCCAGCTCTGAGCCGAAGCCGGCGGCGACCGCCTGGGCGAAGGCCGGATCTGGCTTTGAGGCGGGATCGTCCGGGTTGGTGCCGTTCTTGAGCAGGGGCGGCGACACGGCGGCGGTGAGCTTGTGGTCGCGGATCAGCTCATCGAAGGTCGCGTGATGCGCGATCGCATCGTCGATCTTGTCACGCAGATCAGTGATGACGAGCTGGGTCTTCTCGGTGGTCAGCGTCGTGACCAGCTCGGGCCGGGCCTGCTCAAGCGACTTGCCGGGGATCTGCTGGATCGCGTCGACCCGCACCACGACATAGCCGAGGCCGGTACGGATCGGGCCGATGACCGTGCCCTTAGGTGCGCTGAACGCCGCATTGGCGATCTCGGGCGAGCTCTGTTTGACATAGGCTGCCTTCTCGACCGCCTGCAGCCCATTGGCCTCGAGCCCGGCGGCGCGGGCGGCGTCGGCGATCGGCGCGCCTGCCTTCACCTTGGCCGCGAGCGCGGCGGCGGCGGGCTGATCGGCCACGACGACCTGGACCAGATCACGCTTCTCGGTGGGGGCGAACAGCGCGCCGGCCTTCTGATAGGCCTGGGCGATCTCGGTCTCGGTCGGCGTTATGAGTGCCTTCAGCATATCGGGCGTGACGAGCGCATAGCGGACCGAGCGGCGCTCCGGCACGGTGTAGCGCACAATGTTGCGCTTGTAGAAAGTGGCGAGCTCGGCGTCGGTGGGCGGCGCGCCCTGGCCCATGGCCGGGGTGGGGATGAAGCCGAGCTGGCCGCCGCGCTTTTCGAGTTCGAGCGAGGCGTAGGGAAGCGCGACGCCGGTCGGGACCTGATAGGCGCCGAAATTCGGCATTGCGGGGTTGCCGGTGATCGGCAGGATGAGGTGCTGGCTGAGAGTCGAGCGCCCCACCTGATCATGAAGCTGCCGGTCGCTGACATTCCCGCTCGACAGCGCCTGATCATAGAGGGTCTGGCTGAACTTGCCGTCCAGGCCCTTGAAATCGGGTGCGCTCGCGATGCGCCCATCAACCAGCTGCTTGGAGGCGACGATGCCCTCCAGTCCGGCGAACTGAGCGAGCGCGGTCTGGTTGATAATCCCGTCGAGCGTGTTGTCGACGCCGCCTGCGTTGACGAACTGGACGATGTCGACCGTCGGCTGCTCCTGGCGGATATTCTGGAGTGCGATATCCGTGCGGCGGCGCAGCTCGGTGATCGTAACGTCCTCCTTGCCGACGGTCGCAACCGAATCGCCGGAGATCCCGCCGCCCAGGCCCATCATGTTGCCTTCGAGTCCGAAGGAAATGGCGATCGCGATCAGCACGCCGAGCGTCACGATGACGCCGACCCTGGAGTAGATGATGCGACGGATAAGGGTGAGCATGGGCGGAACGGGCCGATCTGATGGAGGCTTGATGGAAAGGTGGAAGGGGACGCTTTAAGGGGAGCGGTGCGCTCCTTCAAGCTTGTGCGATTGCGCCGCCACGCTATCGGCTGACGCAGCAGAAGGAGAAGGCTTTTGGCACGACGCAGGCTGGTTGCTGGCAACTGGAAGATGAATGGCAATCTGGCCGCGCTGGCTGAGCTGGACGGAATCGCGGCGGCTGCAGCGGGTGCGCGGCAACTCGACGTGGCGATGGCGGTGCCGGCGACGCTGATCATGGCGGCGGCGGCGCGCGTGCCGGGCCTCGCGA
>JBDTXU010000361.1:0-10732 GCA_040006055.1 Sphingomonas bacterium
TTCTCGAGCAATGGGAAGGGGAGCAGGCAGGCGGTGGTCTGCCGGTGCTATTGCGGTCCGCGGCGTCCAACGAGGAAGCCGCCAACCGGCTCCGCGAGATTTTCCAGGCGCAGGTTCTGCCCGCGATCTTGCGCGCCGGTTCGCCGGAGACCGCTCCGGTTCGAGCCGGGCTGGTGGCGACCCAGGTTCTGGGGCTTGCGCTGGCCCGTTATGTGCTGCGCCTGCCGCCGGTGGTCGCCATGCCGCCCGACCTCATCATTGCGACGATTGGCGAAACGGTTCAGCGCTACGTCACCATGGGCTGACAGGGTCGTCGGGGCCTGAAAGCTCGACCCGTGGCGGCGTCGTTTTACCTGGCGTCCCAATGATATGCAGCGAAAACCCTGGCCTGGACCTCCTGGATCAGATCCGCGCCACTGCCTTGGGCGTTGGTCATGACCACGACGCCATAGCCTTTGCGCAAATGGCCGACGATCGCGGATTCGAAGCCCCAATTGCTTCCGCCGTGGAAGAAATACCATTCGTCACCCTTGCGGATGATCCGCAGACCGACGGCGAAATCGCCGGCGCCCACGGGGGCGAGCATCTGGCGCGCGAAATCGGGGTGCAGGACCTTGCCCTTTTGGTTTGTGCCGCCGCGCTCGAGTTCGATCGCAAAGCGGGCCAGGTCGCTGGGGGTCGTCCAGAGGCCGGCGGCGGCTTTTTCCGGATATATGTGCCAGGGCGCCCCCATCCTCTTGCCGGCTGAGTCATGGGCGCGGGCATAGCCTGGCTCCTCGCTCTCCGGGCCGGTGAAGCTGCTATTGGTCATGCCGAGAGGCTGCAGCACCAGCCTCTGCATGAGATTTTCGAACGGCTGGCCCGCCACATCCGACAGGAGTTTCTGCATGATCAGCAGACCGCCGCCCGAATAGCGTGAGGTCTTGTAAGGCGGTCGATCGAACAGGACCGGCCCCAGAATGGACGGTGCCCGGCCTTCGATTTCCTGCTCGAAGCTCGGCAAGGGGGCGCCCGGGGCGTAGCCGGGAAAGCCGAAACCGTCTGCGGCTCCAGAGGTGTGGCTGAAAAGATTGCGTGGTGTGACCGGCGGCCAATCCGTTCCTCGGGGCGCACCAGTTTCCACCCGCGCAGCTGGTTGTTCACATCCTGATCGAGGTCGAGGCGCTTTTCCTGGGCCAGCCGGACCGCGGCCATCGCGGTGACGGGCTTGCTGATCGAGGCTGCCTGGAAGCGGGTGTTTTCATCCACCGCCGCGCCAGTCGCCACATCAGCGGTGCCATAGCCCTTCGCCCATTCAATCTGGAAGTCGCGGACGACGGCAATGCTCAGCCCCGGGACGTGCAGGCGCTGCATGGTCTGGACGAGGGTTTCGGGTGTGCCGCCCTTCGCTTCTCCGGTGACCGGGGCATGGGCCGCCTCCACCGCTTCGATGCGCGAGGCACGTGTATCCTGAGCAGCCGCCGGTGAGGACAGCCACAAGCCCAGCGCCATCAGGGCGCCCTCAAGCGGGAAGCGGAGGGTTTTCATTGGCGATGAAGGAATATTGATCGCGCGCCGTAATGGCGCGCACCATCCGCTGATACACGCCGAAGCCGGCGCCGTCATTGGTCATGATCACCAGCGCGTCGCCGGTGTCCGGCTCAGTGGCGCAATAGGCAGCGCAGCGTCCGTCATTATTGCCCTCATGGCCGACGCGGCGACCATGGGTGCCGTTTTCGACCTCGACCCCCAGCCCCCACCAGTGCGGGACGCCTTTGCGTACGGCGGCGGTCGGCGCCGTCATTGCGGCGCGGGTAGTCTCCTTGATCTCCCACGATGCGCGATCCGGCCTCGGCGACAGCAGCCTGGCGAAGCGCGCGAGATCGGGCGCGCTTGTCAAAAGGCTCGACGCCGCATTGGCGAAGCGGACCCGCTTTGGTGGGGGTGACTTGGGATCGGCGGTGCCGCCAGCGCGGATCCAGTCGGCTTGCGTCCAGTCCCGTACGGGCTTGTTCCACTTCTGCGCGAGGGGGCGGACGAAGCCGGACACATCGCGCCAACCCTGACTCTTCGCCACCCGGCCGCCGACATGGCCCCAGGCGATGTTGGGTTCCTCCGTATAGGCGGAAAAGGTGCTGCGTTTCATGCTGGCGGGTTCGAACAGCAGGCGGCGGGCCAGCGCGTCGAGGCCTTCGCCGGTGAGATGCTCGGCCACCAGTTGCAGCCAGAAAATGCCTTCGCCGGAATAGCTGAAATGCGTGCCCGGCGGAAACTGGGGGCGGAAGGATTCGGGCTTCGCATCCTCGCCCCAATTGGGGAGGCCTGATGTGTGGGTCAGCACATGGCGCGATGTGATGACGGCGAGGGCGGGATCGGCGGGGAGATAATCGGGGCGGAAATAGCTTGCGAGTGGTTTGTCGAGGTCGAGTATGCCCTGGTCGGCAAGCTGCAGCGCGATATAGGCGAACACCGCCTTGCTGATCGACGCGGCCTCGAACAGCGTGTCCTGATCGACCATCTGGCTGGTCCCCGCCTTGGTGACGCCGGTGGCGAGGGTCCACGCGACCTTGCCGCGGCGGAGCAGCACGGCACTGAGACCCGGAACACAGGCGGCGTCCTTCAAGAGAGCCAGATCGGCTTCGAAACCGGAGGGGATCCTCCAGCCGCTGGCCGCTGGCCGAGCGTTTGCCTGTTCCGCCAGAAGGAGGCCCGGCGCTCCGGCTACGGTACCGAGAAAGACCCGGCGCGTGGAATTGAAAGCCAGAGGCATGGCAAACTCCGTGATGTTGGATCTTCCCCGATCCGGATGATGCAGGCGTTGAGCGCTGAAAACAAGGCAGACTTGTCTCAGCGGGACGGCGGAGACGTGTCGCCGAGCTCGGGAAAGAGGCGTTCGATCTCGGCCTGAAGGTCGCTTCGGCCGGGGAGCAGGCCGAAATGATCGAGCAGGGTCTTCACCAGCCGCGCGCGGTGGGGGCCGATGCCGTTCATGGTTTCCAGGCCGGGCAGGTTGGGGTCGGCAAGCCTGTCAGCCAGATCGCCGAGCGTGCGGTAGCCCGATGCGGTCAGCAGGCGCCGCAAGCCTGAGGGGAGGATCGACTGGCCGACCGGCAGGTCGCGATCGGTCGCCTGGGCGTTGGTCGAGCGCAGCCTGGTGCGCGACGCCTTCTCGCGCTTGAGCGCGCGGCGGATATGGCTGAGCTGGCTCGTGGTGAGATCGAGGCGGCGGCGGATGTCGCGATAGGAGGTGCCGGATGCCCGCAAGTCCCGCGCCTGCTCCAGGTTCAGCAGGGCCTGTTCGGGCTGGCTCAGCATAGGTTCAGGGCATCCGGGTAGGGGGTGAGGCGGGGCCTAGCACAGGCGATGTCGCGCGGATATCGGCGCCGGCTCGTAGGGTGGGCGTGGGCTCCCTCACGGAACCTCTGGAGCATTTCACCGTTGTTTATGCACTTAACGTCGCTGGCCAGTAATCGTCAGCGGCGTCCCTCGACAGGGAGTGCGTATCATGTCCAAATCTCGATTGATGCTTGCCGGCGTCGGGCTTGCGGCCAGCCTTGGCCTCTCCGCCTGCGCCGAGGACGGCTATTATAGCGGCGTCTCGGTCGGTTATAACAGCGGCGGCTGGGATCCCTATTATGGCGGCTTCAGCGCGGACCCCTATTGGGGCTGGTACGGCGATTATTATTATCCCGGCAGCGGCTACTACGTCTATGATCGCAACAACCGCCGGCACCGCTGGAACGACCAGCAGCGCGGCTATTGGCAGGGCCGTTCAGGCGCCTGGCGCGGCCGGGAGACGCGGCCGATGTGGCGCGATTATGGCGGGTCGCGGCGTGGGGATCGTCGGCGGCGCTAAGACTGGACGGGCCGCGTTCGGATCAGGCCGATCGACAGGAATGTCATCACCAGCACGTCGTGCTGGTTGAGCACGGTCATGCGGCTGCGGAAGCTGCCCATTTCCGGACGGCTTTTCGAGGGACGTTTTTCGAGCAGTTCGGTTTCGCAGCGCAGGGTGTCTCCGGGATAGACCGGCTTGAGCCAGCGCAGCTCGTCGATGCCGGGGGAGCCGAGGCCGGCCTGGCTGTGCGCCTCGAGATTGGCGACGACCATCGACATGGTCATCGCGCAGGTGTGCCACCCGCTGGCGGAGAGCCGGCCGAAATGCGTGGCGGCCGCGGCCTCGTCGGAGAGGTGGAAGGGTTGTGGATCATATTTCGAGGCGAAGGCGATCACCTCCTCGCGGGTGACTTCGTAATGGCCGAAACTGGATTTCGTACCGACTTCCACATCTTCAAAATATTGCATCACAGATCCCGTCATTTCACCAATATAGCGCGGAAAGGGGCATCATCGCCGTCAAGGCCGATGCCCGGCGGCAACCCGATCAGATCGCGCACCAGCGGCGCTATGTCGACATTGTCGAAGGGCGGCAGCGTGCCGGCCGCTTTGATCGCCGGGCCGTTGGCGATGAACAGGGCGGCCATCTCGGGCGCCATGGGGTCATAGCCGTGGTTGCCACCGTCATCGACCTTCGCGCTCGCGGTTTTCACCACCAGCCAGCCGGTTTCCGCGAGGCAGAACCAGGGGGGGACGCGGGGGTTGGTGCCGTAATGGAAAAGCGCGGGGATATCCGCCTTGCGCCAGCAGCTGAGGTGGTTGTGCGGCTTGCGCAAGGCCGCCGCGAGCGCAGCCTCATGGCCGGGCACTGGCACGAGCGAGGCAAAGGTGCTCGCCTCGACCACGCGGTAATCGGCCGGGTTGGCGATCTGGTCCAGGACGATCGTCCGAGCCTTGCTGATCGTCGCCATGCCGTGATCGGCGACGATCACCAGATTGGCGGGCTGGTCGAGATCCCTGAGGCCCTGGACGAGCTGCCCGATCGTTGCGTCGATCTCGCTGACCGCCTGGATGGTTCTCGGATCGTCTGGCCCATAGGTGTGGCCGGCGGTGTCGATCGTGTCAAAATAGAGCGTCACGAATTTCGGCCGGATCGCGGCCGGGCGGCGCACCCAGTCGAGCACGCCGTTGACGCGCTGCGTGTTGGTGATCGCCATGCTGAACTGCTGCCAGTCCTCGGGGCGGGTGCCGCCGGTGATGTCGTGCGGCCAGTTCGCGGCTCTCGTTCCGCCCCACGCCACGTTCGATCCCGGCCAGAACAGCGTGGCGCTGCGGATTCCCGCCTTTTCCGCGGTGACCCAAAGGGGTTCGGCGGCGTTCCACCAGAAGGGGTCGTCGCTCTCCATGGTGAAGACGTCCTTGGGGCGGGCGGCATCTTCCATCGTATTGGCGACGATGCCGGTGCGATCGGGCCTGAGGCCGGTGACGAGCGTCCAGTGGTTCGGGAAGGTCTTTGACGGGAAGCTCGGCCGCATCGCCGCATGCACGCCGCTTGCCGCGAGCGCGGACAGGTTGGGGGTGACGCCGCGATCCAGATAGTCGGCGCGGAAGCCATCGATCGAAATCAGGATGGTGATCGGGGCCCGTATTTCCGCGGGCGCTGGGTTGGTCTGCGCCTGCGCCGCCAGGCATGGAGCGGCGGAACCGACTGAGAGGGCTAAAAGGGCGAGCGCCATTGCCCACATCGTCATGCCGGACTCGTTCCGGCATCCATCGAGCGGCTTGGCGGGGTGGCTCATCTCGAACTCCGGCGCCTGCCGCTCGATGGACCCCGGAACAAGTCCGGGGTGACGGCAGGATTCGCGCCTCGCCTAATGCCCGAGCGATAGCTTCGCGAACAGCGGGTAAGTGGCCGGTGCGTTGCCGTTAGCCGCATCAGGCACAGGCGCCCTCAGACGTTGAAGCGGAACAGCATCACGTCGCCGTCCTGGACGACATATTCCTTGCCTTCGGACCGCAGCTTGCCGGCATCGCGGGCGCCGGCTTCGCCCTTCAGCGCGACATAATCGTCGAAGGCGATTGTCTCGGCGCGGATGAAGCCGCGTTCGAAATCGGTGTGGATCTCGCCTGCCGCCTGAGGTGCCCTGGCGCCGACATGGACTGTCCAGGCGCGGGCTTCCTTGGGGCCGACGGTGAAGAAGGTCAGGAGGTGGAGCAGCTTGTATCCGGCGGTGATCACCCGGGCGAGGCCGGTCTCTTCCAGCCCGAGCTCGGCGAGGAACTCGCCGCGCTCTTCGGGTGCCATGGTGGCGATCTCGGCCTCGATCGCTGCGGAGACGACCACCGCCTCGGCGCCCTCGGCCTTCGCTTTTTCGAACACCCGCGCCGAAAGGGCGTTGCCATGCGCCGCATCGCCTTCGTCGACATTGCAGACATAGAGGACCGGCTTCGAGGTGAGGAGCTGGGCCTGCGAAAAGACGCGGGCTTCCTCCTCGTCCTTCGGCTTGGTCAGCCGGGCGGGCTTGCCCTCGCGGAGCAGCTCGAGCGCCTGGCCGAGCACCGAGACGGCGATCTTCGCTTCCTTGTCGCCCTGGGCTGCCTTTTTGGCGAAATTGGGCACACGCTTTTCGAGGCTTTCGAGGTCGGAGAGCATCAGCTCGGTCTCGACCGTCTCTGCGTCGGCGATCGGATCGACCTTGCCCTCGACATGGGTGACATCGCCATTCTCGAAGCAGCGCAGCACATGGACGATCGCGTCCACCTCGCGGATATTGCCGAGGAACTGGTTGCCGAGGCCTTCGCCCTTGGAAGCGCCGCGCACCAGGCCGGCGATGTCGACAAAGCCGAGCTGGGTTTCGATGATCTTGGCCGAGCCGGCGATCGCGGCGAGCTGGTCGAGGCGCTTGTCGGGCACCGCGACATTGCCGACATTCGGCTCGATCGTGCAGAACGGATAGTTCGCCGCCTGCGCAGCGGCCGTCTCGGTGAGAGCGTTGAACAGCGTCGATTTGCCGACATTCGGCAAGCCGACGATACCGCAGCGGAAACCCATGATAGTACCCTAATCAGACAATGCGTAGATGATGGAGCCGGGTCGCCCGGCCGATTGGAGACGCGCGATAGGGCGTTCGCTCGCGATATGCCAGTACCGCATCCCGCTATCAGCCGCGCGCGAGCCCCATGGTAAAAAATTAACCGGAAATCTGTGCGGGTTCGCCCGTTCGGCGCGGTCATGGAAATGACAGCATGCGAGGGGGCCCGCCTGCGGTTTTGGGGGATGACTGATGCGCACGCCGCTGATGGTCGCTATTCTGACGGGGTGTATCGCCGCGGCGCCGGCATGGGCGCAGCAGGCGGCGCCACTTCGCGGCATATTGCCTGTGCCGCGCCTCGCTGGTTCGCTGGGCGTGCCCTATCCGGGGCTTGCGCTGACGCCTGACCTTCATCTGCGCATCGAATTCGCGCCGCGCCCGGTGGCTGACCTCCTGCTCGATCCCGACAGCAATCTGCGCCAGCGCTTCGCCAGCTCGATGATGGATTTCTATCCGCTCGCCGGCCAGGGCTTCCACTTCTCGGGTGGCCTGCGGTTCTACAGCCGGACCAACTTTGCGCGTGATGCCGAGCGCACCACGCACGGACTGCTCTATGTGCCGAGGGGACCCAATACCGGCATGGGCGTGCGCGGTTTCAAACGGTTCACGCCGGCCGCGACCTTCGGCTACACTCAGATACTGGGTAGCGGCATGATGCTCGGCATCGAGGGCGGCACGCTGCTCGGGCGGGTCAACCCCGGCATGCCGCGCGCCTTTCGCGAGCTTCGCGCGACCAGTGTCGGCAATGACCGCACATCGTCGACCAACCCGATCGTCAACATGGTGGTCGGCTTCAAATTCTGAACCGAGCCGTCAGCGATAGTTGAAGCTGATGCTGATCCGCTCTTCCTTCGCCGCGTTGGGCATCACTTCGTGCCGCAGCCAGCTCTCCCAGAGCAATATGCTGCCGGTTGTCGGGTCGGCATAGACGAAGCTGCGCAAATCCTCGGGTGCATCGTCGCGCCGGGTCGGGGCGGCCATCATCATGGCGAGGCGCGGATCCTCGAATTTCAGCGCGCCCGAGCCCGGGGGCACCGCGACATAGACAGTGCCGGAGATCACGCTGTGCGGATGGATGTGCCCGGAATGCGTGCCGCCGGGCTTGAGGATGTTCACCCACAGGCTGTCGAGCTTCAGTTTGCGTCCGCCGAGATCGAAGGCACAGTCCCTGGCAAAGGCGGCGACATGCTTGCCCAGCCGCCGCACCAGCTCGCCGATCACCGGATCTCGCTGGGGCAGGTCGTTCAGCGAAGCGTAGGAGGTATAGCCGCGATAGCCATGCGCCTTGGACCAGCTTCGACCGGCACGATCATCCTCGGCGAGCATGCGGCAGCCATGGTCGAGCTCGGCGACGAAATCGCTGTCGTCGAGGCTGCCCTCGTAAAGTCGGGTGGCGAAAAAGCTACGGATGGGCACGGCGCGAATCCTCGATCTTGCGGGTTTCCGCCTGCAATGTTTCCGTCGTGTCCGCCAGATAGGATTGGATCAACGCGAGCTGTTCGGGGGTGTAGCGCTCGTACAGCGAGTCCATCGCCGCGGTGAGCGAGGCAAAGATCGGGTTCATCACCGCCGCCAGCTCGTCGCGGCGGAGCGCATGGACGAGCACGCTGCGCCGGTCGGTCGGGCTGGGTCTGCGCGCCGCATAGCCGAGCTTCTCAAGGCGATCGACGATCCCGGTGATCGCCCCGGTCGTCAGCCCGGTCGCGCGCGCGATCTGGCCCGGCGTGGCGGTGCCCATTTCGGCCAGCACGCCGAGGCATTTACGGTCGGCCGCCGTCATCCCGAGCCGCCGCGACGCAGCCTCGTGGAACATCACCACAGCCGTCGCCATGTTGCGGTTGAGAGCATTGGTCGCGGCGAAATCGACCGCTTTATCCTGTTTCGAACGAACCATTTGAATTTGTCTTACAGCTAAGATATAAACGACTAAGTATCTTATCATAGCTGGACTGGTGCGAAGGGTAAATATCGATGGCACGCTCTTGGTACTCCCGCGCTGCTCCCGCCATCCTGCTGATGCTGCTCGCGCCTTTGCTCACCGAGGTGCTGCCGGGCGCCACGCGCTTCAGCGCGATCTTCGTTCTGCCGGTCGAGATTGCGGTCTGGGGCGGTGGCGCGGTGCTGATCCGCGAGGTGGTTCGCCGGAACGGCCTTGGCTGGCAGAGCCTGTTGCTGCTCGCCCTGGCGCTTGCGATCGCCGAGGAATGCCTGATCCAGCAGACCTCGCTCGCGCCCGTCGTGATCAAGCTCAAGGGCGTCGAATATGCCCGCTGGATGGGCGTCAACTACGTCTATCTGCTCTGGGCACTCGCGTATGAAAGCGTGCTGGTGGTGATGCTGCCGGTGCTGCTCGCCGAGCTGATTTTCCCAGACCGGCGCGATGCCGGCTGGCTCAGCAAGACCGGCGGCGCGGTCGTCTCGCTGCTCTTCGCGTTGGGCTGTTTCCTCGCCTGGTTCAGCTGGACTCAGTTCGCGCGCGTGAAGGTCTTCCACCTGCCGCCCTATACGCCCCCGCTCGTCGCGGTGCTCATCGCGATCGGTGTGATGGCCGGGCTGGCGCTGCTGGCGCTGGGGCCGCGCCGAAGCGCGTTTGCACCGGCGCGCCCCAAGCGCCCGCCATCGCCCTGGCTGGTCGCGCTGGGCGGGAGTGTCTGGTCAGTGCTGCTCTACGGGATGGTGCTGCTCGCCTTTGGCATCGCGCCGCAGGTGCCCCCGATCGCGCCGGTCGGCGGCTGGATCATCATGGTCGCCGCGGTGCTCGGCGTTCTGCCGCGCTGGACGGCGCATGCCGACTGGCGGCCCGCACACCGTTACGCGCTGGTGTTCGGCGTCGTCGGCGGTGCGATGGCGGTGAGCTTTGTCGGTTTCATCTGGGCCGCGCCGGCCGATCTCTGGTTCAAGGTCGTGACCAACGTGATTGCGGTGGCGCTGCTCGTCCGGCTCGGCCTCAGCCTGCGTCGTTCAGCCTCAGCGCCACATCGCTCATGAAGCGACCGTCATTGCCCTCGGCAAGGCAGCGCGCCTCCGCCGCGACCGCGCCGAGCAGATTGGCAAGCGGGTCCATCTCGGCCTTGGCATAATTGCCGAGCACATAGGGGCTGACCTTGTCCTTGTGCCCGGGATGCCCGATCCCTATCCGCACCCGGCGGAATTCATTGCCGATATGCGCCTCGGTAGAGCGCAGGCCGTTATGGCCCGCCGTGCCGCCGCCGGTCTTCACCTTCACCTTGAAGGGCGCGAGATCGAGCTCGTCATGGAAGACGGTCACGTCGCCGACGTCGAGCTTGTAGAAGCGCATCGCCTCGCCGACCGACCGGCCGCTCTCGTTCATGAAGGTGGCTGGCTTGAGCAGCAGGATCTTCTCGGGCCCGATCCGGCCCTCCTGGGTCCAGCCCTGGAACGCCTTTTTCACCGGCCCGAAATCATGGATCTCCGCGATCGTATCGACCGCCATGAAGCCGACATTGTGCCGCTGCAGCGCATATTGCGCGCCGGGATTACCAAGGCCGACCCAGAGTTGCATGCATTCCCTTTAAGCAAAGAAAAGGGGCAGGGAAGCGCGATGCTTTCCTGCCCCGTATCTGTCGCCCCTCGCGAGGCGGTTCGTCAGGCTCAGCCTTCCGACGCTTCACCCTCGGCAGCGTCTTCAGCAGCGGCCTCGGCTTCAACCTCGGCGACATGCTCTTCATGCGCTGCCTCGGCGGCGGCGGCTTCTTCAGCCACCTGCTCGAGCGTCTCGGACTTGAGCGCCGACGGTGCGATCAGCGTTGCGATGGTGAAATCGCGGTCGTCGATCGCCGAGGTGACGCCCTTGGGCAGCTTCA
>JBDTXU010000362.1:0-2194 GCA_040006055.1 Sphingomonas bacterium
GAGCAGTTCCCGCTCGATTACATCGTCCAGGATTGGCAATATTGGGGATCGGACAAGGACGGCAGCTGGAGCGGGATGACATGGGATCCGACCCGCTATCCCGACCCAGCCGGCATGGCGCGTGACATTCACGGCCTGAACATGAAGCTGATGGTGTCGATCTGGCCGTCGATCGGCAACGACACCGCCCTCGCCCATGAGCTCGACGCCAAGAGCCTGCGGTTCGAACCGCTGCACTGGATCTCCAAGCACGCGCGCGTCTACGACGCTTACAGTCCGATCGGGCGCCAGATCTATTTCAAGCACGTCAAGTCAGGCCTGCTCGACAAGGGCGTCGATGCGCTGTGGATGGACGGCACCGAGATCGAGGTGAGCAGCGCGATGTGGAACGCGCAGGACAATATCCGCGACACCAAGGCGCTCGGCTCGAACGCGCTGGGAGATTTCACCCGCTATCTGAACCCTTATTCGCTGATGACGACACAAGGCACCTATGACGGCCAGCGCGCGACATCGGACAAACGGGTCCTCACCCTCACCCGTTCGGCATGGGCCGGCGCGCAACGCACCGGCGCTGCCTCGTGGAGCGGCGATATCTTCTCCAGCTGGAAGACCCTGAAGCAGCAGGTCGCGGGCGGCGTCGATGTGACGGTGACCGGCAATCCCTATTGGACCCAGGACACCGGCGGCTTCTTCGTCGCGGACTTCCCCGGCGGCGAGAAAAATCCGGCGTGGCGCGAACTCTTTGCCCGCTGGCTGCAATTCTCCGCCTTCAACCCGATCATGCGCATCCACGGCACTGACGTCGAGCGCGAGCCCTATCTGTTCAAGACGCTCGATCCGGATGTCTATGCCTCGCTGCGCGACAGCGTTCGGCTGCGCTATCGCCTGCTGCCTTATATCTATGGGCTGAGCTGGCAGGTGACCTCGGCGGGCTACACGATGATGCGCCCGCTGATGATGGACTTCCCCGACGACCGGGCGACCGACACCATCGACGACAGCTTCATGTTCGGGCCCGCGCTGCTCGTTCACCCCGTCACGCGCGCGATGTACAATCTGTTGCCACCACCCGCGGCGACGATCCCGACCGAGTATCTGCGCACGCCTGACGGCGAGCCTGGCCTGGCGCTGCAATATTTCGAGGGTGAGAAATTCGAGACGCCCAAGGCCAAGCTGGTCGATCAGAAGATCGATCATAACTGGCCTGATCCGCCTCTGGCCGAAATCCCGGGCGGCCTTTCAAGCCTCCGGCATTTTTCCGCGCGCTGGCAGGGCGAGATCATCGCGCCGGAGGACGGCGAGTATGAGATCGGGGTCGCTGGCAATGACGGCTTCCGCCTCTTCCTGGCCGGCGAGAAGGCGACGGAGGACTGGGCGGCCGGTGCCGAGCGCTATCGCAGTGTCAAGCGGGTGCTGAAGAAGGGCGAGCGGCTGCCTGTCCGCATCGATTATTACCAGGTCGACGGCAACCGGGTCCTGCGCCTCGCCTGGCGCCGCCCCTCGGACCTGCGCTCAGTCACCGCCGCGGTGAATGCGCCGCGCGATATGACCATGCGCACCTATCTGCCGCAAGGCAGCAGCTGGTATGATTTCTGGACCAATCAGCATTTCGCAGGCGGCGAGACCGTATCGCGCGAGGCACCGCTCGACCTGCTTCCGCTCTATGTCCGTGCCGGATCGATCGTGCCGATGGGCCCCGACCTGCAATATGCGACCGAGCGGCCCGACGCGCCTTATGAAGTGCGGATCTATCCGGGCGCCGATGCACGCTTCACCGTCTATGAGGACGATAACGAGACCTACGCCTATGAGAAGGGCCAGCGCGCGACCTATGATCTCGTCTGGAACGACAAGGCACGCACGCTGACCATCGGTGCGCGGCGGGGCGCCTTTCCCGGCATGGTAACGCGGCGTCGCCTGGACTTTGCGCTCATGGGTGCGGTGCCGGCCAAAAGGCAGCTGGTCTATGCCGGGAAAGCGGCAGGCGTGACATTCGGCCAGTGAATGCACCGTCCTGGGGTGCTAAGCCCTGGAGCAGCCTGCGCTAATCCGACACTTCTCTTTACTTCCCCAGCGAAGGAAGAAGAGGCCATAATCCGCACCATCACAGCGCGTCCAAAGCGGCGCCATGATTCAACCGCATCCCCGGATCGGCCATAAGATGCGCACGGGACGTCTCAGAAGCCCGAGC
>JBDTXU010000363.1:0-2362 GCA_040006055.1 Sphingomonas bacterium
CGCCCGGCCGATGCCTCGATCGAAACCGAGACGAGCCCGCGTGCCTCTTTGTGAAAATCGTCCGCGCTGAGGTCCCAATTGTGGCCGTTGTTGCGCACCATGACCGCCAGCACATGCTCGCCGGGCGCCCGCGCCGCCTCGGGCAACGCAAAGCGCGCCAGTCCGGTGGTGATCGGCCGCAGCAGGCCGCTCGGCAATTCGTCCTGGCCGACCAGCTTGCCGTCGAGGAACAGTTGCAACATTCCCGCGCCGCCCGCGCCGTAGAACAGCGCAATCTGCTGTGCTTCAGGCGATCCGCTGAAACGGCCGCGATACCAGACATCCCCATCGTGGAAGCCATATGGATCCATGGCCAGGTTCGGCTGACCATCGGGCTTGGCGGTGATCGTCGCCGTTTCGCGGTTGTCGATAGCTTGCCACTTGCTGTCGTCGAAGGCGGGGTCGGCTTCGGGCGACCCTGCCGCCATCCGCCAGGCGGTCAGCGCGGGAAGCGCGAAATCACCGGGTCCGGCCAGTGGTCGCGTGGCGAGGCGGTTGCCGATCGCGCCGGGCTTCAGCGCGACCGCCGCGCCGTTCCAGCTCACCTTTTTGATTGCTGCCGGCGCCCAAAGCTCGAGCGGTGTCTCAGCCTTGGTATCGCCGGTCAGCATCAGCGTGCCGCGGCTTGCATCGGCGCGTCGAACGAGCGCGGGGCCGCGCATAAGGACCGGGCCAGCAGCGGTGTCGCGCCGCCAGTATTGAACACCCTCCGCTTCGTCGGTCAGCAGCAGCGTGAGCGGCGGACGTCCGCCGCCGGTCACGCGGACCACCGTCCGGCCATTATGCGCGTAGTTCAGCCGAAGGTCACCCTTCACCGCGTCGAACACGCTCACTGCCTGCCCCTCCAGCAGCTCGACCCTGGGTGCGGACGCGTAGCGCAGGACGGTCTCCCCGTCCTCGCCCTGCCGGCCATAGAGCAAGATCAGAGCATCGCCGTCGACGGCCAGCCACGACTGTAGCTCGGACGTCGAATAGACCAGTCGGTGCGCCCCCAGATCGACTCCGGCGAACAGCCATTTCGCGTCGAACCCGTGCAGCCGCATCGGCGCGGCCTGCGGGAAGGTGTAGCGCCCATCGGGGAGGTCGGCGGTGACCGTGAAGCGGTCGTCGCTCTGTCCGTTCGAGGGCCGGTGCGTGACCAGCAGGAAGCGCGCCCCGCTCTCCGGGCTCTTGTCGTGATAGACCTGGATATTGGGCGAGGATGCGATCGCGGGCCCGGCCGGAACCATGCCGGCGAGATCGGGGACACTGGCGATCAGGCCGCCCAGCTGCTTCAGTTCCTCGGCCTTCTCGCGCAGTTCGCGCGCTTCGGAAATCGCCGCTCCGTAATCATAGCTGGAAAACACCACCGGCGCCGGCAACCAGCCCCAGCTCGTCCCGCCATAGCCCATATAGAAGCTCTGGATGTCGATGCCGTTCGCCAGGTTGGTGCCGTAGAAGACACGCTGGAACCGCTTGCCGCGCTGGATCGCGTTGCACTCGTACCCGCCGTTCGAGCCCCAATAATCGAACCAGCCGCCGCCGAATTCGGCAAGGAATGCGGGCGTATCGGGCGAAGCCGAGGCGCCGCCCTTCGCACCACCGGGACCGTAAAAGCCCCAGTCGGGCGCAGCCGATCCGCGCGTGACCTTTCCGCTCACGGTGCAGGTACCGCCGGGATAGCCGTCGAACGCGTAAAGGTCGTTCGGCCCCTTCACCACTTTGTCGACGGGCGAGCTCTCGGGCACCCAATAGCCGTTGCGCCCCTGGTCGTTATGGAACAGCGGGATGGTGACGCCGTCGGCGCGCACCTTGGCATAGAGATGGTCCATGTAGCGCCGTTGCGCCGACGTGGTCAGCGGCAGCTCGTTCTCGATTTGATAGAGGATGATCGTACCGCGATGTCCCTTGCCATCGCCGTTGATCTGATGCCGCGCGACGATCGCGTCGATCCTGCTCATCCACTCGTCGACTGCCGCCAGATAGGCGAGGTCGTCGGTCCGCGCGCGGGCCTTCTGGTTGACCAGCCAGCCGGGAAAGCCGCCGCGCGACAGTTCGGCATTCACATAGGGCCCGGGGCGAGCGATGACGTAGAGGCCCTCCTCCTCCGCCATGGTCAGCACGCGATCGATGTCGCGGATGCCGGTGAAATCATATTCGCCCTGTTTCGCCGTGTGGTAGCCCCAGTCGAAATACAGAGCGACGGTGTTGAACCCGCTCGCCTTCATCTTTTGCAGGATGTCGCGCCAGAGGTCCGGACTCGGCAGGCGGAACGGGTGGAACTCGCTCGACCAGATGACCTTGCGTTCGCCGTCGATCATCAGCGACCGCGCATCATAGGATA
>JBDTXU010000364.1:0-9423 GCA_040006055.1 Sphingomonas bacterium
AACCCCATCTCTTCGTCTGCGACAAGAAAAATGGGACGGCGGCGAGGGATCGGCGACCGGCCTGCGTAAACCCAGTACGGCCGGCATGCCGCCGGCGACGGAGCAGCAATGAACGATCCATTCGACCGCCGCCAACTGCTTCGCGGCGCTTCGCTCGGCGGTGCCGCCGCCGTGATGGCGGCGTGGATGCCCGCCTGGGCGCAGCCGGTGTCCGAAGGGCTGACGACGCCGTTGTCCGTCGTGACGGGCGACGACATCACGCTCAGGATCGCGCGGCAAACGATGATGATTGACGGCAGGCCGTCGCGCGCGATCGGCGTCAACGGGACGGTGCCAGCGCCGCTGATCCGTTTGCGCGAGGGCCAGAATGTCCGGCTCCACGTCGTCAATGACCTCGACGAGGACAGCTCGATCCACTGGCATGGGCTGCTCGTTCCGACCCAGTTCGACGGTGTGCCCGGGGTGTCGTTTCCCGGCATCAAGCCGCGATCGACCTTCGTCTATGAATTCCCGATCCGGCAGACGGGCACCTATTGGTACCACAGCCATTCCGGGATGCAGGAACAGCTCGGCCATTATGGCCCGATCGTCATCGATCCGGCGGGTCCCGATCCGATCCAGTCGGACCGCGAGCATGTGATCGTGCTGTCGGACCACAGCCAGATGTCGCCCGAGGCGATCCTGCGCAAGATGAAGGTCGATCCCGGACATTTCAATTTTCAGCGGCAGACGCTGGCGGGCCTGCTCGCCGGGCGTGACCAGCCCTTGAAGGATCGGCTCGACTGGGGCCGCATGCGGATGGACCCGACCGATATCTCGGACACTACGGGGCCGGCCTATACCTATCTCGTCAACGGTCACGGACCGGCGGATAACTGGACCGCGCTCTTCACCCCCGGCCAGCGGGTGCGGCTGCGGATCATCAACGCGTCGTCGATGACGACGTTCAACGTGCGGATTCCCGGCCTCAGGCTGACGATCGTCCAGGCCGACGGCCAGAATGTCATGCCGGTCACCGTCGACGAGTTCCAGCTCGGCGTTGCCGAGACCTATGACGCCATCGTCACTCCGACCGATGACCGCGCCTTTACGCTGGTCGGCGAAGCAGTCGACCGGTCGGGCATGGCGCGCGCGACGCTCAGCCCCCACGCCGGCATGGTCGCCGAAGTGCCGCCGCTGCGCAAGCGGCCGGTGGCGACGATGAAGGACATGGGCATGGACATGGCGAACATGCCCGGCATGGAGGGCATGGACATGTCGGGCGGCATGGCCCGCATGCGCGGCGTCGATCCGACCGCTGAGAAGAATCCGTCCGCGCGGCTCGTAACGGCAGGCGCTGTGGCGATGAACCCTGCGCCTGCTGCAGCGATGCCCCCGATGGACCAGGGGGCGATGCCGGGCATGGCCGGTATGGCGCCGGCCGGTGGCCAGATGGCCGGAATGGACCATGGCGCGATGGCCGCGGCACCCGCGCCGGGCGCGACCGCACCTGCCATGGACATGGGTTCGATGAAGATGCGCGATTTCTCGGCGGCGCCGCAGGTCGACAGGAATCCCGGTGTTCAGACGATCGCACCGATGCCGATGGACCGCACGGGCGAGCCCGGGCAGGGCCTCGAGGATGCCGGCCACCGTGTCCTCGTCTACAAGGATCTGATGGCGCTGGAGCGCAATCCCGACATCCGCGCACCGGGACGATCCCTCGACATCCATCTGACCGGCAACATGGAGCGGTTCATGTGGTCGTTCGACGGGGTGAAGATGTCGGACACGATGGAGCCGTTTCCGTTTGTGCTTGGCGAGCGGGTGCGCGTGAATCTGCTCAACGACACGATGATGGGCCATCCGATCCACATTCATGGTCATTTCTTCGAGCTGGTCACCGGGCATGGCGACCATGCGCCGCGCAAGCACACGGTCATCGTTCAGCCGGGCGGCAAGGTGACGTTCGATTTCACGGCTGACGCGGTCGGTGACTGGGCGTTCCACTGCCACCTTCTCTATCACATGATGGCCGGAATGATGCGCGTCGTGAGCGTTCGGCCGAACGGAGGTGCGGCATGAGCCGGCTCCTGACCACGCTCGCGGTGGGCACTGCGCTTGGACTTTCGTTCCCCGCAGTAGCACTGGCGCAGTCGATGCAGGGAATGAACATGCCGGGCATGAAAATGCCTGCGCCCGCCAAAAAGCCCCCGGCGCGCAAGCCCGGGGCAAGGCCGCCGGCGGCCGCGACCCCGGCGGCGACAAAGCGCGCCGCGCGCAAGCCAGCGACCAGGCCCACTGCCAGAACGACTGCGAAACACCGGGCTGCGACTGCAGCATCTCCCATGGCCGGGCACGCCGACCATGCCGCGATGCCCGGCATGGACATGTCCGGCGCCAAGCCCGCAGACCCTCAGAACGGCATGGCCGGCATGCCCGGGATGGAAGGCAGCCCCGGCCAGGCCGCAAAGCCGACGGACTCAATGCCCGGTATAGCGATGCCCGCTCCGGCCATGCCCGGCATGCCGATGCCCGGTATGGAAATGACCGGTACCGCGCTAGCGGCGGGCAATGCGCCCGCGCCGGCACCGCCGATGGATCATTATGCTGATCGTTTCTTCTCTGCGCGCGAGATGGGCCAGTCCCGCTCGATAATGATGCGCGAGCAGGGTGGGCAGAATTTCCACCAGGTGATGTTCAATCTGGCCGAGGTCCAGATCCGCAACGGCAGGGACGGCTATCGCTGGGACGGCGAGGCGTGGTTCGGCGGCGACATCAACCGGCTGACGCTGAAGACCGAAGGCGAAGGCGTCTTTCGCGAAGGCGTCGACAACGCTGAGCTCCAGGCGCTCTACAGCCGCGCGGTCGGACCCTATTTCAACCTGCAGGCAGGCGTTCGCCATGATTTCCAGCCGTCGCCGACGCGAACCTATGCGACGATCGGGTTCGAGGGGCTCGCGCCCTATATGTTCGAGGTCGGAGGCGCCCTGTTCCTGTCGGACAAGGGCGATCTGCTCGGGAGGCTGGAAGGCTATTACGACCAGCGCATCACGCAGCGCGTGATCCTTCAGCCACGCGTCGAACTGAACCTCGCGGCGCAGGATGTACCCGAGACCCGCACGGGATCCGGGCTGTCGAATGCCGAACTGGGGCTGAGGCTGCGCTACGAGATAAGCCGGCAGTTCGCGCCCTATGTCGGCGTGTCCTGGGACCGCAAGGTCGGACAAACCGCCCACTATGCCCGGATCGACGGCCGCGACGTCGAGGCCACCAGCCTGGTGGCGGGCATTCGGTTCTGGTTCTGAGGGCGATAATGAAGTGGTCCGTCGAGCCCATCGGACAGGGCATGGATGATCAAGGGAGACGGCAATGACCCGGGATCGACTGCGCTACCATCTGCCGAGCCTGTCCTTTGTGACGGCGCTGGCGGTTATGCTCGTGATCGCCGCCGGCGGCTTCCTGTGGTTCGGCGTCTACAATATCGGCGCCGATGCGCCGCACACGCGCGGCGTCTATGCCCTTCTGCAATCGCTGCGCGACCGCTCGATCGCGGTGCGCGCCCGGGACATCACTCCACCGGCCGATCTTGGATCTTCGGCACGGATTTCGGTCGGCGCCGGCCTCTATGCAAATATGTGCTCCGGGTGCCATCTCGGGCCGGGGGTCGAGCCGAGCGAGATTAGCCAGGGCCTCTACCCGCAGGCGCCCGAGCTGGCCAAAACCAATGACCTCAGCCCGCAGCAGCAGTTCTGGATCATCAAGCACGGCGTCAAGCTGAGTGCGATGCCCGCCTGGGGCAAGACCCATCCCGACCCGCTGATCTGGGACATGGTCGCCTTTATCCGGAAGCTGCCGACGCTGTCGCCCGAAGCCTATCGGAAGACGGTCGCAAGCGCACCGGCTGACCATGACGAGATGATGAAGGACATGCCGGGGATGAAGTGAGGCATCGGGCCGCGCCGGAACGCCGAGGTTGCACAAACAGTAAGCATTGACGAGTTGGAAGGACGAGGGCGATGATGAAGAATGCCTATGCAAGCCTCGCGCTGCAGACGGTTGTCGGCGGCGCGGTCATGTACCTCGTGATGTTCGTCATGATCGACGGGCTCGGCAGCTTCTACAACAACCTCAACATGTTCTACATGACGCTGATGATGGTAGCGCCGATGGTGGTGCTGATGATCCTCGCGATGCGCCACATGTTCCCCTCCCGGGCCGTCAACGCCGCGCTGCTGGCCGGATCGGTCGCGATATTCGTCGGCTGCTTCGCGCTGATCCGCACCCAGACGACGATCGGCGATACCGAGTTCCTGCGCTCGATGATCCCTCATCATTCGGGCGCGATCCTGATGTGCCGGGAAGCCTTGCTCAGCGACCCGGAGGTGAAAGTGCTGTGCGACGGGATCATTCGGTCGCAGCGCCAGGAGATCGATCAGATGAAGGCGATCCTCGCCCGCAAATAGCGCTCGCGGCGACCCGAACGCGGTCGCCACAATGGACAACACTTCCTTCGGCCGACAAACCGGACGCAGGGGAAAACGGAAAGGAACCTGCATGGCCAGTATCCGCATGATCACCGCAGCGCTTGCGCTGGCGCTACCGGCAGCTGCGATCGCGGCGACGCCGATCGTCGTGCACCGCGATCCCGGCTGCGGGTGCTGTGAAAAATGGGCGGCACAGGTGCGCGCCCAGTTCGGGCGGCAGGTCCAGATCCTGGACGACGCCGGTCGGGCCGGGTTCAGCAAGCACGCCGGTGTTCCTGCAGATCTTGTGTCGTGCCATACCGCCGTCATCGACGGCATGACGTTCGAAGGGCATGTGCCGATCGCCGACATGAAGCGCGCGCTGGCACAGCATCCGAAGGGCGTTACCGGCCTTGCCGTTGCCGGCATGCCGATGGGGTCACCGGGCATGGAAATGGCCGGGATGAAGACCCAGGCCTATGATGTCATCGCCTTCGGCCCCGGAGGGCGGCGGGTCTTTGCACATCATGGCTGAGCAATCCGCGTCAGCGCTCCGCTGACCCGTCGCCGAATCGCGAATCCGCCGCCGACCGCCTGGCAGGCATCATGCCGGCTTGCGCCCGGTATAGAGCGAGATCGAGCCGGTCGGCGTCTGGACGATGCGGACTTCCTCGACGCTGTCGAAGCCGGCGTCAGTGATGAGCTGTGGCAGGATACCCTTTGCGTTAAGACCGGTGCGCTCCCAGCCGTCCAGCGCCTGTACCTGACGAAACAGCAATTTCATCAGCAACGTGCGCTGCAGGCCGTAATCGGCGATCGCCAGGAGGCCGCCGGGGCGGAGCGTTCGCGCCATCGCCCGCAGAATCGCCGATTTCACCGGCAGGTCGCATTGATGCAGCACCAGGCTGGAGAGGAGCTTGTTGGCGGAGACGCCGACCAGGACGTCGACCTTGTCGCCAAAGCCCTGAATCCATTCGATCTCCACGCCCGCTTCTCCGGCCTTTTGCCGCGCCAGTGCGAGAACCGCGGGATCCGGATCGATCCCGATCACACGGGCGCCGGGCGCCAGCTGCTTGATCGCGATCGCCTGGGAGCCCGTGCCCGCCCCTACATCGACGATCACGTCGCCCGCCTCAGGTGCAACAAGCCCAAGCAGTGCGGCGCGCCACCGGCGCTCGCGTGTTATCACCGCAATCACCCGGTCATAGTCCCGGGTAAGCCCGGGCCGACCCAGCGCGGGCACAAAATCGGGTTCGTCATCCATGGCCTGTCTCCGCAGCCCTCATGCGGTCTGCGGCGGCGCGCGTCTTGAACGGTTCGCTTGTCTCGTGCTTTTCGGGCAAAGGATGAGGAGAGATGCGCGCTGACCCCGATCATGCCTGGTGCGGCGAGACTCGCCTTGGCGAAGGCTGGGCATGGTTCGAGGGGCGTTGTGGCGACGCCCGGCTTCATCGTCATCTCGTCGGGATCTCCGAACCGGTCGAGGTCGATGCGCCTGCCGGCGCGGACCGGGCCGGCGATCCTGATCCCCGCCGGCTTGCTTCACGCCGTCCGGCCGACCGGCGCGCCCGTACGCGTGATCTACGTCCAGTCCTTCAGTCCCCTCGGCCGCGCCTGGGCCGACTATGGTCGCGAAGACCTGATCGTCCCGCCGGCCGCGCTGTCCGATCGCCTTCGCGGCGCCACTGACCTCGGCGACAGCCTTGCCAGGCTATCCGCAGATTGTTCGCCGCCGGCGCTTGACGGGCGCCTCCGAGGCGCGTTGCGCATGCTTGCCAGCAGGCCAGTCCACCACGCCGACATTGCCGCCGCCGGTGTGGTGGTCGGCCTTTCCGGACCAAGGCTGCGGGCACTGGCCGCAGCTCAGCTCGGCGCGCCTCTGGCGCAATGGCGGCTCTGGTTCATGCTGGAGGCGGCCCTACGATCGCTCGGCGAAGGTCAATCCATCGCGGGCGCCGCAATCCCGGCGGGGTTCAGCGACCAGGCGCATCTCGGCCGAACGATGAGACGTTTAATGGGCGTGACCCCCAGGACCGTGGTGGGAACTATGGCACACACCGACAAAAGCCCTTTACCCCCTCCCCCCTAGGGGGTAGGGGGTGCCGATGTCACATGCATCCGATCCCGAGGTCCGTCGCGGTCTCAACCAGGCGCAGGGCCATCTCGCGTCGATCCTGACGATGCTGACGGACGGGCGGTCCTGCCTGGATCTCGCGCAGCAACTGCAGGCGGTCGAGAGCACGATCCGGACGGTGAAGCGGGCGCTGATCCACGACCATATGGAGCATTGCATCGCCGATGCGGTCGCCGACGGCGGCATGAGTGCGGAGCAGGCGCTTCGCGAGTTCAAGTCGCTCACCAAATATCTTTGAGGATCAGACCGGCATGACCACCATTCGCGACTGGCTCGGCTTCGGCGACCAATCGCCCTCGGGCGACCAGGGTCATGGCCATCACCATAAAGGTGCCGAGGGCCATGGTCACACGCATGGGGTGATCGATCCGTCGCTCACCACGTCGGATCGCGGCATCTGGGCCATCAAATGGTCGTTCGTGATCCTGGCTGCCACCGCAAGCCTGCAGTTGACCGTCGTCCTTCTGTCGGGCTCCGTTGCGCTGCTGGCGGACACGATCCACAACATCGCGGATGCCACTACTGCGATCCCGCTCTGGGTCGCCTTCGTGCTGGCGCGGCGCAAACCATCAAGGACATTCACCTACGGACTCGGGCGCGTCGAGGATCTGGCCGGGATCCTGATCGTCCTCATCATTCTCTTCAGCGCAATCGTCGCAGGCTACCAAGCAATCGACCGGCTGATTCATCCGCAACCGGTCAGTCATCTTGGCTGGCTGGTAGCGGCCGGCCTGGTCGGCTTCGCCGGCAACGAAATCGTCGCTGTGTTTCGTATCCGTATCGGGCGTCAGATGAACAGTGCCGCCCTGATCGCGGACGGCTATCACGCGCGCACCGACGGCCTGACCTCGCTCGCGGTCGTGTTGGGCGCGATCGGCGTCTGGTTCGGCTACCCGCTCGCGGACCCGATCATCGGCCTGCTGATCACCGTTACGATTCTCGGGATCGTCTGGCAGTCGGCGCGGGCGGTGATTACGCGCACGCTCGACGGGGTGGACCCTGGCGTCACCGATGAGGTTCGCCACGCGGCCGAGCATGTAAACGGCGTCACCAGGGTGACTGACGCGCGGGCGCGCTGGATCGGGCACAGGCTCCATTGCGACGTCGCCATCGTCGTTGACGAGGGCCTCAACCTGTCTGAAGCAATGGAGATCGCACGCAACGTCAAGCGTGAACTTCTCGGACACATGCCGGCGCTGCGCACCGCCAATATTACGTTCGAGAATTCCGACCTGCCGGCCATCAATGCGGTTGAATCCGCCGCGCACCACCAAGCACCGGAGCCGTTTCAATTTCGAAGCGATTTGGCCGAGGGCGTTCTCTCGATCGTGGACACGCCGCATGGCGAACGCATGCGCCTCGCTCTTGCTCGTGCCGTTCCAGGTCTCAAGGCCAGTGTGACGATTGCCCGTCCGGGCTCGGGCAAAGAAGAATTGTGGCTCGATCCGGCACCGGACGACGCGACGCGGTTCGACAGTGGCGTCGCGCCCGCCGAGCCGCACGCGTTCGACGCCACGCTGCACCTGATTCTCGGCGATCGCGCCGATGCGCTGCCATTCCGGATGGACGAGCCTGTCGGCCATCATCACTGAGCGGCCGGGTAGAGCGAGTCCCGCGCCTGGTGCTGCGACAGATTGGGACGCGCACGCACCCCAAACGGACGGGAACGGGCGGCATCGCGATCCAGCGCGAATTGACTTGTTCCACCACCGTTCTAGGTTGAACACATCGTGACCCGTTATCTGCGCCTCCTCCTTGCGATCTTCGCCATGGTCGGTCTTGCCGGCCAGTCGACGGCAATGGCGATGGCACCCGTGATGGCAAGCCAGGCGCACATGCAGGCGGCGATGGCGGGGATGGACTGCAAGGACATGGTGACGACACCGTCCCCGGACGGTTCGCCGTGCAAGAAGCTTACCTGGCAGTGCATCGCCGCCATGGGCTGCCTCACGGCAAGCGCGCTCGAACCGGCGATGCCTGCAATGGACGTGCGTCCATTCGTTCGCACCGCGCCCATATCGGCTGACGTCGCGCGCCTCATCGGCCGCTCCTTCGGCCCCGAGCCCGACCCCCCCAGTTTCCTGATCTGACACCCGGAATCCGTCGATTCGCCGCTCGGTTTGAGCGGGCGGTCGATCCCCAAGTTCAGATCAAGGAAATCATCATGTCGAATCGTATCTTTGCGGGCGCCCTCGGCGTTGCCGCTCTTCTCGTTGCCGTACCCGCTTTTGCTTCCTCGCTACAGGCTGCCGAGTCCGGACAGGGTCATTTCGAATGGCGGGCCGGAACCCAGGCCGGTCCGCGCGCGCCGCTGAGCCCGCCCCGGCGGGTATGGATCCCGTCCGACGCCGAGCGAATGGCGTCGTGCGGCTGCGCGATGATGCGCGTCCAGCCCGAAGCGTGCGCGCCGACGCACGCATCGTGATCGTCGGTTCGTAAGCACGACCGGCCGGCGGGGCTCGCCCCGCCGGCCAACCGACCGCTCAGGCGGCCGCGATCGGGGGAACCCAGCATGAAACTATCCGTCTTCTGCGCCGCTCTGGCAGCGTCCGTATCGTTCGCGGCGCCAGTCCTTGCCGGCCCACTAACTTTCGACGAGGCGCTGGCGCATGCTCGCGCCAATGCGCCGTCCCTGCATGCCCGGCAGCTCGGCGCCGATGCCAGCCGGGCGGCACGCGGTGCGGCCGGTGCGCTGCCCGATCCGAAGCTCTCGCTCGGCGTCGAGAGCTTTCCCGTTTCGGGGCCGCTGGCGTTCGAGCCGTCGCGCGACAATTTCACTATGGCGCGCGTCGGCGTGTCGCAGGAGTTTCCCAATCTCGCCAAGCGCCATGCGCAACAGGCGCG
>JBDTXU010000365.1:0-1747 GCA_040006055.1 Sphingomonas bacterium
TGATCGCCGGCATCGTCAGCCTCGGCCTTGCCGGCGATTATGTCTATTTCGGCGCGGTCGGGGACCATCTGAACGTGGGCGCCGTTCTTCGCATCGCGCCGGTTGCCGGCATCCTCGGTGGTCTTTCGGGCGGCCTGTTCGCGCGCACCCTGCTCGGCGTGGGTGCTGCCCGCGATCGCTGGCTGCCGGTGCTGCGGAACCGGCCGGTGGCCTGGGCGCTGGGCTGCGGCGTGGTGGTGGCCGTTCTCGGCGTGGTGACTCACCTGACCTGGGGGACGGGCTATTCGGCCGCGCGGGCGATTATCGACGGGACGAATGCGCCGTTCTGGTTCGGCCCGGCGAAATTCGTATCGACCTTTGCAACCGCCTGTTCGGGGCTTGCCGGCGGCATCTTCGCACCGTCGCTGTCGACCGGCGCCGGGCTGGGCGCGGTGCTGCGGCTGATCTTCCCGGACGATCCCGGCGGTGCCGTGGTGCTGCTGGGCATGGTCGCCTATTTCACCGGGGTCGTGCGCGCGCCGCTCACCGCGGTGATCATCATCGTCGAGGCGACCGCCAGCCGATCCCTCATCCTGCCGCTGTTCCTGTCGGCGCTGATCGCGCATGCGGCATCGGCGCTGGTGTGCAAGGAGCGCCTCTATCATGGCCTTGCCCGGCCGTGGCGGGACGCGCTGCGCGGCGTCGATGGAAGCGACGATCGCGCTGTCATCCGGGGATAACGCCGCTCGCCGGGGGAGCGCTTGCCCGCCGCTGGCGCCCTTGCACCCATCGCCGATGACGCTAAAAACACTGTGACACCCTTTATTCGCGTGTTCGCGGCAAGCGGGCGAGGTCTGCCTATCCAATGCCAGGTCAGGACAAGATCACCGAGTTCATCCGCGCCACGTTTCGCTCGGTATGGTCGCTCGAGTTGCTCTGCCACCTGCGGGTGCATTCCGATCGATCGTCGAGTGTCAGCGAAATGGTCGCTGAGTTACGGGCAAGCGACCTGATCATTCGACAGAGCGTGGACGCGCTGGTCGCGGCCGGCCTGCTGCTTGTCGACGAACGGGGACATGCTCAATATCATCCGGTTTCCGAGGATCTCGAGACGCTCGCAAAGGGCGTGTGCGCGCTCTACGCCCGGAGCCCCGATGCCGTGCGGCGCACGATCGTCGCCGGTTCCAATCCGGGGATCACAGCCTTTGCGGATGCCTTCCGGTTGAGGAGAGATTGAGTCGTGGCCAGTTTCCTCCCCACCCTGGTTTATGTCCTGTGCTTCGCGACGAGCTCGCTCTGCGCCATCCTCCTCGCGCGCAGCTACCAGCGCAGCGGGGCGCGGCTTTTGCTGTGGAGCTCGCTGAGTTTCGGGCTGCTGGCGGCGAACAATTCCATCGTCATCCTCGACCTGATCCTCCTTCCGTCGATAGATTTGCGGATGGTGCGATACGCATTCTCGCTGGCGGCGGTCTGCCTGTTGCTGTTCGGTTTCATCTGGGACCTGGAGGACTGAACGCCAATGTTGTTCCCCTTTCTCTCCGGTGCCATCACCATGGGCTACGCGGCAGCAGGATTGTTCTTCCTGCGCTTCTGGAAGCGCACGCGCGACCGGCTGTTCATCGCCTTCGCGCTTGCCTTCTGGCTGCTCGGCATCGGGCAGGCGGTGTTGACGTTCAGCCACGCCTCGACCGAGGAGCGCACCTGGCTCTATTTGATCCGCCTCGTCGCCTTCGCGCTGATCCTGTTCTCGATCTGGCGGAAGAACCGC
>JBDTXU010000366.1:0-2597 GCA_040006055.1 Sphingomonas bacterium
ACCCCTTCATGCAGGACTGGATCGCCGGCGCGCAGGAAGAGGAATGGGTGATCGAACAGTTCGAGGCGCCGGCTTCAATCTAGACTGCCGTCAGCGCGCCTCACTGCAGCCTTCCCAACTGGCCCCAGCACCGGGTTGAACATGCCCGCATGTTCAAGGATCGTCCGGGGGGCGATCCGACCCGGTACTCTCCGCCGGGGGATGCAGAAGAGCGAAACGTCGCTTGCATCGCGCGCCCGATATAGCATGGTAGCGATACCGCCCGCGAGCGGCAGGGGAGAGTGCAATGGCCGATTCGGAACGTCTGGCGCGCATCGCGGCAGACCCGCGCTATCTGGCGCTGACGCGCCAGCGCGGCCGGTTCACCTGGACGCTCACCTGCGTCATGCTGGCCGCCTATTTCGGCTTCATCCTGCTCATCGCGTTCGACAAAAGCGCACTTGCCGCGCCGATCGGCGCGGGCGTTACCTCGATCGGCATTCCGGTTGGGCTCGGCGTGATCCTGCTCGCGATCGGGCTGACCGGCCTGTATGTGCGTCGCGCCAATCGCGATTATGATGCGCTGGTGCAGAGCCTGGTCGAGAGCAAAGGCGAATGAACCTCGCCCGCGCCGCCGCGCCCATTGTCGCTATCGCCTCCGCCGCCCTGCTGATCGCCACCCCTGCCCTAGCCGATGGCGTCGCCGGGCAGACGGTGCGGCAACCGACCAACTGGACCGCGATCGTCATGTTCGCGGCGTTTGCCATCCTGACGCTCGGCATCACCCGCTGGGCAGCGCGCCGGACGAAGACCGCCTCGGATTTCTACACCGCCGGCGGCGGCATCACGGGTTTCCAGAACGGACTCGCCATTGCTGGCGATTATATGTCGGCGGCGTCGTTTCTCGGCATTTCGGCGCAGATCTTCGCGGACGGGTATGACGGGCTGATCTATTCGATCGGTTTCCTCGTCGGCTGGCCGATCATCCTGTTCCTGATGGCCGAGCGACTGCGCAATCTCGGCCGTTACACCTTTGCCGATGTCGCCTCGTTCCGCTTCGCGCAGACGCCGGTCAGGACCTTTGCCGCGCTGAGCACGCTCGTCGTCGTGCTGTTCTACCTCATCGCGCAGATGGTCGGCGCGGGGCAGTTGATCAAATTGCTGTTCGGACTGGATTATGCCTATGCCGTGATCATCGTCGGCGTGCTGATGATGCTGTACGTGCTGTTCGGCGGGATGACCGCGACGACCTGGGTGCAGATCATCAAGGCGGTGCTGCTGCTCGGCTGTGCGAGCTTCATGGCGTTCATGGTGCTGGCGAAGTTCGGCTTCTCGCCCGAGGCGCTTTTCGCCCGCGCGGTGCAGGTGAAGACCGATCTCGCGGTGGCGACGGGCCTCTCGGGCGCGGAAGCGGCGGAGCGTGGCCGATCTATCATGGGGCCGGGCAATTTCATCAAGGACCCGATCTCGGCGATTTCGTTCGGCATGGCGTTGATGTTCGGCACTGCCGGCCTGCCGCACATCCTGATGCGCTTCTTCACCGTGCCCAACGCCAAGGCAGCGCGCAGCTCCGTGCTGTGGGCGACGGGATGGATCGGCTATTTCTACCTGCTGACCTTCATCATCGGCTTCGGCGCGATCGTGCTGGTGGCGACCGATGCGAGCTATGTCGACGGGGCCGGCGTGTTGCGCGGCGGGGCCAATATGGCGGCGATCCATCTGGCGCAGGCGATCGGGGGCAATGTCTTCCTTGGCTTCGTCTCCGCCGTGGCATTCGCGACGATCCTGGCGGTGGTGGCAGGGCTGACCCTGTCGGGCGCCTCGGCGGTGAGCCATGACCTTTACGCGACGGTGTTCCGCAAGGGCGAGGCGGATTCAGCCGCCGAGCTGCGCGTGTCGCGGCGGACGGTGCTGGTGCTGGCAGTGGTGGCGATCCTGCTCGGCATCCTGTTCGAGAAGCAGAATGTCGCGTTCATGGTGAGCCTGGCGTTCGCACTGGCCGCGTCGGGCAATTTCCCGGTGCTGCTGCTCTCGCTGCTGTGGAAGGGCTGCACGACGCGGGGCGTGGTGGTGGGCGGGTCGGTCGGGCTGATCACGGCACTTGTGCTGACGATCCTGTCGCCGGCGATCTGGGTCGCGATCCTGCATCACGACGCGGCGATCTTCCCTTATTCGTCGCCAGCGATCTTCACGGTGCCGCTGGCCTTTTTCACGATCTGGCTGGTGTCGGTGCTGGACACGTCGCCGCGTGCGGCGGTGGATCGGGGTGCGTATCTCGAGCAGCGGGTGCGGTCCGAGACGGGGATCGGGGCCGAGGGGGCATCGGAGCACTAAGCTAAGGGCCGGGTGGGGATCCGGTAGAACGGCCGGCGGGCCCGGCCCGCCGGTTTTGCCCCGACTGAACACTTAGGCCACACAGCCATCAAGAACTGCCGACAACCCCAGCGGACACGTGTCGTGAATAAGGCGGGCTAGTCACCCGAGTCTGAAGTTCGTCCCATTATTCCAGCGTCACCCCGGACTTGTTCCGGGGTCATCGAGCCGGCAGGAGCAACGTCTGTATACCCTGCGGAAACATGGATGCCGGAACAAGTCCGGCATGACGAAAATGGGAACCT
>JBDTXU010000367.1:0-8053 GCA_040006055.1 Sphingomonas bacterium
GCTTCTTCGTCGGCCAGACGATGAAGGCGATGGGCGGCAAGGCGAACCCGGGCGTGGTCAACGAGCTGCTGAAAAAGGCGCTTGAGTAGAGCGGCTAGAGCGTGCTGCGAATAGGTGGAATCCGGCTATTCGCAAACAAGCACGCGACCACAAAGAATCTAGAGCAGGCTGCATTTCCATCGAAACGCAGCCTGCTCTAGGAGGGGACGCGTCCCCGACCATCAGCTATTTGCCGATGCGTATCGCCTTATGTGGCGGGCCTTCAGGCGATTTTCGGATGGGCATGGCGGGCTGTCGGCCTGCCGCGCATCCCCAGCGCGGACCGCTCAGTTCTGAACGGTCGTCGACGTTGGTTTCGCGGTTTCTGGGGCGGTCACTGGCGTCGTCGATGTCGCGACCGGCGTTGTCGCTGATGTCGGCGTCGGTGCCGGGGGAGCTTCGGCGTTCAGGCGAATGAAGACCGCCTGATTGATCTTCTCGAAAGCGTCCTGATATACCTGCGGATCGTAGATCGGGTCTTCATCCTCAGGCGCAGTGCCATAATTGAACGTCGACCTGACCTTCGCCATCACGAAGCTCAGCCGTACGCGCGTGATCGACACTGTCTTGTCCTCGATGAACGCGGATACGACCGGTGATTTCTTGGATGATCCGAAGCCCACGAACGGCATCCAGGTGAGCTTTGCCTTGGTGGAAGCCACGCCGGTGATCAGACCGGTTTCCTTGTCTGCCGCTTGAATGCGATAGCCGGAATCCTGGAGCACTGACATCACGGCACCGAAAACGACCTTTTTGCTTCCCTCGATGTCCCTCGATTGAATCTGCTGGAGTTCCAGGCCGGTCGGCGTCGGCTTCTTTTTTGCCCAGCCTGCCATCGGTGTCGTCACCAAAGCGATCGCTACCGAAATCTTGATGAATGTTCTCATTTCCGTGAAACCCCCCGGAATAATAACGATCTAAAAGGAGCTGCTGCGACTCTTGAAGTCGCTCACAACATGGTTCGAATCGAACTTGATGATCAGCGTCATCGTCCGGCTGGACTGGCTGGACTCGGATTTGCGCGAGCCAAAGCCGAGTCCGCCACCGCCGCCGACGTCACCCCCGCCGCCGCCAATCAGCATGCCGATCGAGAAACCGGAGGACTTGTCATAGGAGACGGTCGCGTGCCGATCGTACACCCACATTTCCTGACCACTTCCGTCAATGGTCGTGATGTTGGGCGCCCCGAATTTCTCGATGATGTCGTTTTGTGTCGTGACGCCGACCTTTAGGCTCATCTGAACCATTCCGTGCGTCAGGGTGTTGGGGTCACTGCGCTCGCGATCCTTCGCCAGCGCAGGCGTTGCCGCGCACGCCATGGTCAAGGCAGCGATAAGTAACGGTCGAATCATGATTTTACCCCTCCGGGATATTTGGTAACACTGATGCCGCGGCATATAAATGAGAAAATGGACCATAACCCATAGAAGCGCACCCTGAACGTGAGAAGGATAATCAGGGATCGATTGCTTCGGCGAGAACTGCGGGCCGCTGTGCAACAACGCTTTGCGCTCATTGGACCTCTACAAACCCCATCACGCCCGGTACTTCGATGCCCCGCCGTTCACCGGCTGCCCGGACGATGCCCACCACGGCGGTGCCGCGAAGAACCAGCGCGCGCTGGGGATCGACTTCCCGGATGTGCAGGGCGCGCGCGCGGGTTTGCGTGAGCAGGTCGACCGAGTAGGCTCCGGCGGGGGCAATCTCTTCGCGCTTGCCGATCGCATCCTTCATCGCCTCGAAATTGAACAGGAGCGGTGGCGCGGCGAGCCAGGTCGCGCCATCCCCGCCGCGGCCGAGGCCGAGCATCAGCCGCACGGTCTCCGGCACCAGCGAACTGCCGATCGAAGCGACCGCGAGTTCGGGCTTGCCGTGGCGCATCAGGATCATGGGGGCCATGTCGCCGGGCAGTCGATCGCCGGGTGTGATGGCAACCAGCCGATACTGGTAGATGCCGGCGGCGACCGGAACGGGAACGCCATCAACCACCATGCCGGTATCGCCCCAGAGCGGCGTGTTGCTCGAATGGACGAGCGCGGCGACATTGCCCCAGCGATCGATCGCGACGACCGATGCGCTGTGATGCCCCTCTGGCGGCGTGGGGCCGCCGATGGCGATCGTCTTGAACTCTCGCGCGGCCGCTTCGCCATAAGCGGGTGTGGTGCGCGCGGCGCAGCTGCCGCCGATGCCGGCGCGTTGCTCGAAGTTTCCGATCTCCGGTGCGTTGGGACCAGCAATCGCGAACCGCAGCGCGAGGGCGGTGGTCCGGAAGCTTTCCGCATCCTGCCAATAGGGCGCTTGAGAGCCGCTGTGATCGAGCAGGTTGAGAGCGGCCAATATCGCGCAGCCATTGTAGTTCAGCGCGTCCGGTCCGAAGATCGTTGCGCCTGCGAACCCGGTGCTGAGCGGCTCGGCCCAGCGCGGGGCATAGGCGGCCATATCCGCCATCGATGCAGCCCCGCCATGGGCGCGAAGCGTCGCCACATAATCGCGTGCCCACGCACCGCGATACATCGTGCCCGCGCCGTCCCGCGCAACGGATTTGAGGGTCGCGGCGAGCCCCGGAGGAACGAACCGCTCGCCGACCTTTGGAAGATGCGTGCCATCGGGCAGGGCAAACGCCCGGCCCTCGGGCGTCTGCGACAGGCCAGCCTGGGCGACGCCGAAATAGGCACTGAGCAGCGGCGTCACGGGTACGCCGTGTTCGGCATACCAGATCGACGGCGCGAACAGGCTGGGGAAGGGGAGGCGGCCAAAGCGATGATGGATCGCTGCCATGCCGGCCATGAACCCCGGGACCAGCGCCTTGCGCCCGGCAGCACCAGCCGGGGCGGTGGTGTGGCCGGTGATCATGCCGAGATCCGTGGCGGGGATGGTGGCCGGGGAGTGCTCGCCCCGCCAGGTGCCCCAGCCGGCATCGAGGGTGTAGACGCGCCCCGTGCGTGCCTCGAAATAGACGAGCTGCGCGACCCCGGCATAAGAGACATTGGCGCCGAGCATCGTCGTCACCTGAGTCAGTGCCGTCGCAATTGTTGCGTCGGCCGCAGTGCCACCCTGGCGGAGTGCCTCGGCGCCGGCATGGACTGCGATCGGCGAGGCAGTGCCGGTGACGAGGCCCTGCCGGCTACTCGCGCTCCGAACCTCGGTTGGCCAGATCGCCGCTTCGCGCTGTTCGAGTCGCAGGCGTTCCGCCTCGGGCCAGCGCGCGGGCGAAAGATCGGCGGCGGCGGTGGCCGGCGTTGCGATGCAGACTATGAGCGCGACCGTGAGCGCGTTGCGTAGATATGTCCTCGGCATGATGTTCACTCCCCTGATTTGACGTTTTGCGACTCGGCCCCTTAACTCGGCTGCGCCGATAACTCTGCTTGACAGAGTTCTCTGTATATGGTCTCTGTGCGGCAGAGTCAAATAGGAGTCGAACGATGATCACTGAGAATGAAGCCGCAGAATCGCTGCGCGATGTCGAACGCGTGAGCCGTCGCACCCATGTTGCGAGCGCCTATGCGGTAGCCAGTCCGCACCTCATTCTGTGGGGCCTCGTCTGGGTGGCCGGCTATACCGGCACCGGGCTGACGCCGCCCGAGCAATGGGGCTGGGTCTGGCTGCCCGGTATCGTTGTCGGATCGATCGGGAGCGCGGTTCTTGGGCGGCGGGCAGCGCGCTCAGGCGCCACAAAATTTGGCGGCTCGGCCAATTCCAACCTCCGGTCGCTGCTGATGGCGCTGATCATCATGCTCTTCATCGGCTCGGTCTATCTGGTGTTCAAACCGACCTCGATGCTGCCCTATCTCGTCTTCCCAGCGCAGATCATGGCGCTCACTTACGCATTGGTCGGCACCTACGGATTGCCGCGCTTTACCTGGATCGGCGCTGTCGTATTCGTCGCGGTGATGCTCGGCTATCTGCTTGCCCCGGCCCTGATGTCCTTCTGGCTCGCGGCGGCGGGCGGCGGCGGGTTGATCCTGGGTGGCCTCTGGATGCGGAAGATCTGAGATGGCGAATCCGGACGAAATCATCCACCAGTCGCTCAGGTTGCGGATCATGGCGGCGCTTTATGCGGCCAGGGACGGAGACCCGATCGAGTTCGGCAGACTGAAGGCGCTGATCGAGGCGACTGACGGCAATCTCGGCAGCCACCTCGCCACGCTTGAAGGCGCCGGCTATCTCAGGCTCGAAAAGGAGTTCGTCGGCAAGAAACCGCGGACCCGCGCTGCGATCACCCGCGCTGGAACGGCGGCGTTTCTCGAACACACCCATTATCTGCGCGGTATCATCGATTCCGCGGCTGTATGATCTTACTGGGCGTCGTCATCCTGGTTCTTCGTTATCCCACCGGTGCCGCCAACGCTGTCAGGAAGACCGGCTGATGTAAACGAATCGGGCTCATCTCCGCCTTCGCCGCGCTCGACGGCGTCCTCGCGAGCCTCAACGATCTGTTCGATATCGATGCGCTTCTCATTGTCATTGTCCGGCAGGCTATCCGGATGGGGATCGCGATCAGTCACGGGATATCCTTTCAGGTCAGTCCATCGGCTGGAATGGTTCGCCGGGATCGCTGCCCGGGGAGGGGATATCCACATCGGGCGCGGTCGGGCCCACTTCGGGCGGTGGCGCTTCGGGTTGTCCAGGCTGGCTCGGCGGGGGCAGTTCAGTCGGTAGCGTTGTGGCCATGGGATCATCTCCTCTCGGCACATAACGCCTTTACGCAGCGCAAGTTGCCTCCGTGCTTGCCCCCGCGCGCATCACTGGTATAGACGCCGCCGACCGACGGTGTCCCCTGCGGGCGTGGCGGAACTGGTAGACGCGCCTGGTTTAGGTCCAGGTATCGCAAGATGTGGGGGTTCGAGTCCCTTCGCCCGCACCAGTCTCGTCGCGCTGGGCGAGGGGTGCCGCAGCACCGATTCCCCTGAAAAGGCGTATAGTTGAAATGCAGACTGTCGAGACGTTGAACGAGGGCCTGAAGCGCGCGTACACGCTGAAGATCACGGCCAAGGATATCGATTCCAAGGTCGATGCCGAGCTGAAGCGCGTTGCGCCGCAGGTTCGCATGCCCGGCTTCCGCCCTGGCAAGGTGCCTGCGAATCTCGTCCGCAAGATGCATGGCCCGGCGCTGATGCAGGACGCGCTCAACAGCTCGATCCAGGAAGGCGTTCAGGCGCTTCTCGCCGAGCAGAAGCTGCGCCCGGCGATCCAGCCTTCGGTGAGCCTCGATGACGGCTATGAGCTCGGCAAGGATGCCGAGGTCAAGGTCGAGCTCGAAGTGCTGCCCGATGTGCCGACTCCGGCGATCGATTCGCTCAAGCTCGAGCGGCTGACGGTGCCCGCCGATGAGGCGAGCGTCGCTGAGCAGCTCCAGAAGTTCGCTGACCAGCAGAAGCGCTGGGACGATGCCAAGCCGACCTACAAGGCGAAGATGGGCGACCTGGTCGTCATGGATTTCGTCGGCAAGGTCGGCGATGTCGCCTTCGAGGGCGGCACCGGCGAGGATATGTCGGTCGAGCTCGGCTCGGGCCGTTTGATCCCGGGCTTCGAGGATCAGGTCGTCGGCGTGAAGACCGGCGACGAGCGCCAGATCAAGGTGACTTTCCCGGCCGACTATCAGGCGAAGGACCTGGCCGGTCAGGACGCGACCTTCGACCTGACGATCAAGCAGGTGAAGACTGCCGGCGAGACCAAGATCGACGATGCGCTCGCGACATCGCTCGGTCTCGAGAGCCTCGAGCAGCTCAAGGGCCTGCTCAAGGGCCAGATCGAGCAGGAGCTCAACGGCCTCACCCGCACGCACATGAAGCGCAAGCTGCTCGACCAGCTCGCCGAGGGCCATGATTTCCCGGTCCCGCCGACGATGGTCGAGGCCGAGTTCAACCAGATCTGGCAGCAGCTCGAGCATGAAGCGACTCACGAAGAGGATCCCGCCGCGGCGCTCGCCGAGATGGAATCCGAGCGCGGCGATTATCAGAAGATCGCTGAGCGCCGCGTGCGCCTCGGCCTGCTCCTGTCGGAAATCGGCCAGTCGAACGGCGTCGAGGTCAGCCAGCAGGAAATGAACCGGCTGATCGCCCAGGCCGCCCAGCAGTACAGCCCCGAGGACCGCACCCGGTTCATCGAATATGTCCGTTCGGAGCCGATGGCGGCAGCTCAGCTGCGCGCGCCGCTCTATGAGGACAAGGTGGTCGACTGGCTGTTCGACAAGGCCGAGATCAGCGACCGCGAAGTGACTCGCGAGGCGCTGGAAGCCGCGATCGAATCCGAGGACGGCTTCGATACCGGCACGCACACCCACGATCACGACAACCACAAGCCCAAAGCCAAGAAAGCGGCGGCGAAGAAGGCTGCTCCTGCAAAGGAAGAGGCCGAAGCCAAGCCCGCGAAGAAGGCCGCTGCCAAGAAGGCCGAGCCGGCTGCCGAAGCGCCTGCGGAAGTCGCTGCTGAGCCGGTGAAGAAGCCAGCTGCCAAGAAGGCTGCGAAGCCGGTGGCGGAAGAGGCTCCGGCAGAAGCGGCGCCTGCGAAAAAGCCTGCGGCAAAAAAGGCTCCAGCGAAGAAGTAAGTTGATCCCTCTCCCCTTGTGGGAGAGGATTGCGCAGACTTGGCTCGTGTACTTCACACGGGCCTAGTCGGAGCTGGGTGAGGGGTAGCGGTCGCTTGCGACCGCGCGGCGCAAGGCGCCGCTCACCAACTACGACTAGGCAGCGAGCTGCCAAGTCTTCGTATCCTCTCCCCTCCAGGGAGAGGAAAAGGGGCGCGCGCTGTGACTGTTACGACGAAGATTGCCGTCCTCCTCCCTTGCTACAACGAGGAAACCGCGATCGCGCAGACCGTCGCCGGTTTCCGCGCCGCGCTGCCTGACGCCACCATCTACGTCTACGATAACAACAGCCGCGATCGCACGGTCGAGGTCGCGCGCGCCGCCGGGGCCATCGTCCGCACCGAGCGGATGCAGGGCAAAGGCAATGTCGTCCGCCGCATGTTCGCTGACGTGGATGCCGATATCTATGTGATGGCCGATGGCGACGCGACCTATGACGCGGCCTCCGCACCCGCGCTGATCGCCCGTGTTCTCGACGAGCAGCTCGACATGGTCGTCGGATCGCGCGTGACACAGGAGACCGCCGCCTATCGGCGCGGGCATCAGTTCGGCAACAAGGCGATGACCGGCATCCTGGCGCAGCTGTTCGGACGCAGCTTCACGGATATCTTTTCGGGATACCGGGTCTTTTCGCGCCGATTCGTGAAGAGCTTTCCGGTGCTGTCATCGGGCTTCGAGATCGAGACCGAGATCAGCGTCCATGCGCTCGAACTCAAGATGCCGGTCGGCGAGATCGAAACGCCTTATTATGCCCGACTCGAAGGCTCCGAATCGAAGCTCAGCACCTATCGCGACGGTTTCCGGATCGCCCGTACGATCATGACCCTGTACCGGATCGAGCGGCCTTTGCTGTTCTTCGGCGTGGTCGGCGTGTTGTTCGGGCTGGTCGGCCTCCTGCTCGCGGTGCCGCTGATCCTCACCTATCTGCACACGCATCTGGTGCCGCGTTTCCCGACCGCGATCCTCGTCACAGGGCTGATGCTTATGGCCGCGCTCAATGGTTTTGCAGGCCTGATCCTCGATACGGTGGTGCGGGGGCGCCGCGAGGTGCGGCGGCTCGCCTATCTCTCGCATCCCGCGCCGGGTGGAGATGATCGTCGCCGCGAGTAGGGGCGGGGCTTGAACTCGTTTCCGCCAGCGCCGATGTAGGGCGCTCTAGGGGCACAAGGATCCAAAGGCACATCATGCACAACCCGTTCGACACCGGCGACTTCGCGCGTCCTCTCACCAATGCTGGTTTCAGCCAGTCGCCCGAGGGTGGTCTCGTCCCCATCGTCATCGAGCAGTCCAACCGCGGCGAGCGCAGCTTCGACATTTATTCGCGGCTGCTGCGCGAGCGGATCATCTTCGTCACCGGCGGTGTCGAGGATCACATGGCCTCGGTCATCACCGCCCAGCTGCTCTTCCTGGAGTCCGAGAACCCCAAGA
>JBDTXU010000368.1:0-7569 GCA_040006055.1 Sphingomonas bacterium
ACTTCATCACGCTGCACACGCCGCTGACCGACCAGACCCGCAACATCCTCTCCGCCGAGAATCTGGCGAAGACCAAGAAGGGCGTGCGGATCATCAACTGCGCACGTGGCGGGCTGATCGACGAGACGGCGCTCAAGGCAGGCCTCGATTCGGGGCATATCGCCGGTGCCGCGCTCGACGTGTTCGTGACGGAGCCGGCGACCGATTCGCCGCTGTTCGGCACGCCCAACTTCGTCTCGACGCCGCATCTCGGGGCCTCCACCTCGGAAGCGCAGGTCAATGTCGCGATCCAGGTCGCCGAGCAGATGGCGGATTATCTGATGTCGGGCGGCATCACCAACGCCCTCAACGTGCCGAGCCTTTCGGCCGAGGAGGCGCCCAAGCTCAAGCCGTACATGGCGCTGGCCGAAAAGCTCGGCAGCCTGATCGGCCAGCTTGCGCACGGTGCGCTGTCGGGGATCGCGATCGAGGTCGAGGGCGCTGCCGCGTCGCTCAACCAGAAGCCGATCACCTCGGCGGTGCTGGCCGGCCTGATGCGGGTCCATTCGGACACGGTGAACATGGTCAATGCGCCGTTCCTCGCCAAGGAGCGCGGCATCGACGTGCGCGAAGTGCGCCATGACCGCGAGGGCGATTACCACACGCTGCTGCGCGTGACGGTGAAGACCGATGCCGGCGACCGTTCGGTGGCGGGCACGCTGTTCGGCGACGCGGCACCGCGCCTGGTCGAGCTGTTCGGGATCAAGGTCGAGGCCGATCTGGTCGGGCACATGCTCTATGTCGTCAACGAGGATGCGCCCGGCTTTATCGGCCGGCTTGGCTCGCTGCTTGGCGAAGAGGGCGTGAACATCGGCACCTTCCATCTCGGCCGCCGTTCGGCGGGTGGCGAGGCAGTGCTGCTGCTCTCGGTCGACGAGCCGGTGACTCAGGACCTCATCGCCAAGGTTCGCGCGCTGACTGGCGTGAAGACGGCGATGGGGCTGAGCTTCTGATCCGGCGCGAAAGCGACCGCTAGCGTTGCTTCCCCGGCCTGCGCCGGGGAAGCATGTCTTGTCATGTACGGCGTTGTGATGAAGGAGAGCGCTAATGACCAATGCCCTCCTCCCTGAAGGTTTCCGCGACCGGTTGCCGCCGTTCGCCGATGCCGCCGCGCGCCTCGAACAGGCGGTGCTCGGCGCCGCTTATGCGCATGGCTATGAGCGGGCCGACCCGGCGCTTGCCGAGTTCGAGGCGGGGCTCGCGAGCAGGCTCAAGTCAGCCCGCGCACAGGATGTGGTGCGCTTTGTCGATCCGGTCTCGCAGGCGACGCTGGCGATCCGGCCCGACATGACGGCGCAGATCGGCCGAATCGCGGCGACCCGGATGGGGCATCACCCGCGCCCGGTGCGGCTTTCCTATGCGGGGCCGGTGCTCAAGCTGCGCGCCTCGCAGCTCAGCCCCGAGCGTGAGTTACGGCAGATGGGCTGCGAGCTGATCGGGCTCGATACCATCGTCGCCGCGCGCGAGATCGTCGATGTCGCGGTCGCCGCGCTTGAGGCAGCCGGCGTGCGCGGCATCTCGATCGACTTCACCTTGCCCGATCTCGTCGCGACGCTGGCGGCGGGGCCGCTCCCGGTCGATGCCGGGCTGATCGGCGAACTCAGCGACCGGCTCGATGCGAAGGATGCTGGTGGCGTCGCCGAGATCGCGCCTGCCTATCTGCCGCTGATCGAGGCTGCCGGGCCGTTCGAGCCCGCGCATGACCGGCTCTGTGCCTTCGATGTCGGCGGCGCGCTGCGTTCGCGGCTCGACGGGCTCTGGGCAATCGCCTCGGGCCTGAAAGGTCGGGTCGCGCTGACGCTTGATCCGACTGAGCGCCACGGCTTCGAATTTCAGAGCTGGCTCGGCTTCTCGATCTTCGCTGAAGGTGTGCGCGGCGAGATCGGGCGGGGCGGCAGCTATACGATCGTCCATGAGAATGGCGCCGAAGAGGTCGCGATCGGTTTCTCGCTCTATGCCGATGCGATCGTCGCTGCCGGGCTCGGCAGTGTTGATCGCCGGCGCCTGTTCGTGCCGCTCGACACCGACCCGGCGCTTTCAGCCGCGATGCGCGCCAAGGGCTGGGTCACCGTTGCGGCGCTTGAAGCGGGCGACACGCCCGAAGCGCAGCTCTGCACGCATATATTAGTGGAAGGCGAGGCGCGCGCGCTCTAGCGCGGCTCTCCGATCGAAGGACATCAGTTTTGGCAAATGTAGCGGTTATCGGCGCCCAATGGGGCGATGAGGGCAAGGGCAAGATCGTCGACTGGCTCGCCGAGCGGGCCGACATGGTCGTGCGCTTTCAGGGCGGGCACAATGCCGGGCACACACTCGTCGTCGGCGACAAGGTGTACAAGCTGTCGCTGCTGCCATCGGGCATCGTGCGCGGCACGCCATCGGTGATCGGCAATGGCGTGGTGCTCGATCCCTGGGCGCTCAAGGCCGAGGTCGAGAAGCTCACCGCGCAGGGCGTGTCGATCAGCCCCGAGACGCTGATGATCGCTGACAATTGCGCGCTGATCCTGCCCTTCCACCGCGATCTCGATTCGCTCCGCGAAGATGCCAGCGGCGCCGGCAAGATCGGCACGACGCGGCGCGGCATCGGCCCGGCCTATGAGGACAAGGTCGGCCGGCGCGCGATCCGGGTGTGCGATCTCGCCCATCTCGATTCGCTCGATTCGCAGTTCGACCGCCTCACCGCGCATCATGACGCGCTCCGCGCCGGCTTCGGTGAACCGCCGATCGACCGCGCCGCGCTGATCGAGGAGTTGCGCGCGATCGCCGATTTCGTGCTGTCCTTTGCCAAGCCGGTCTGGCGCAACCTGAACGAGGCCCGGGCACGCGGCCGGCGCATATTGTTCGAGGGCGCTCAGGGTGTGCTGCTCGATGTCGACCATGGCACCTATCCGTTCGTCACCTCGTCGAACACGATCGCCGGGACCGCAGCGGGCGGATCGGGCCTCGGGCCGAGCGCAGTCGGCTTCGTGCTGGGCATCGCCAAGGCTTATACCACCCGGGTCGGCTCAGGCCCCTTCCCGACCGAACTCGAAGACGCGACCGGCGAGCGCCTGGGCGAGCGCGGCCATGAATTCGGCACCGTGACCGGGCGCAAACGTCGCTGCGGCTGGTTCGATGCAGTGCTGGTGCGGCAATCGGCGGCGGTTGGCGGCATCACCGGCATCGCGCTGACCAAGATCGACGTGCTCGACGGGTTCGACGAGGTGAAGATCTGCACCGGCTATCGCTTGCGCGGCGAGACGCTCGATTATTTCCCCGCCCATGCCGCCGATCAGGCCGAGGTCGAGCCGGTTTATGAGACGATGGCCGGCTGGCGGGAATCGACCGCCGGCGCGCGGAGCTGGGCTGACCTGCCTGCTCAGGCGATCAAATATATCCGCCGCATCGAGGAGCTGATCCGGTGCCCGGTGGCGCTGGTTTCGACCAGCCCGGAGCGCGAGGACACGATCCTGGTGCGGGATCCGTTCGCGGATTAGAGTCGAACTCGATCAGGCTTAACCGTCATGCCGGACTTGTTCCGGCATCCATGGTGCCGCAAGAGCCGCCACTGCGGCGTTGGTGGCGCGATGGACCCCGGAACAAGTCCGGGGTGACAACCTGGCTTATCTGATCGAAAACAAACTCCAGCGCATCGAGCGAGACGCGCATTTTCTTTGCCGGCGATGAGAAAGATACGGCGGCTTCCCGCTGTGATCAGGCGGCATAGCGCGGGCTATCGTCGGGTTGAATCAAGGCCGGCGGCGTGCCCTGCTGTTGGGAATGTCATGCGAAGCGCTGACATTTTCGACATGTACAGAACTTTGTACAACTGACCTGACAGGCGCGCCTACCCTCAGCCGCACTGCGCGCGGTGAAGCAGCTTCTGGTCGGCAAGCACTAAAGCGACCATCGCCTCGACCACGGGTGCGCCGCGGATGCCGACGCACGGGTCATGGCGGCCCTTGGTCATGATCTCGGTCGCCTCGCCGCTTCGGGTGATCGTCTCGACCGGCGTAAGGATTGAGCTGGTCGGCTTGAACGCTACCCGGACGCGGATCGGCTGGCCGGTGGCGATGCCGCCGGCGATCCCTCCGGCGTGGTTCGCAAGGAATTCAGGGCCGTCGGGGCCGGGCCGCATCGCATCGGCATTCTCTTCGCCGCGCAAGCGCGCAGCATCGAAGCCGTCGCCGATCTCGACGCCCTTCACGGCGTTGATGCTCATGCAAGCGGCGGCAAGCTCCGAATCGAGCTTGGCGTAGAGCGGGGCGCCCCAGCCGGCGGGCACGCCGGTCGCCTCGCAGGCGATCACCGCGCCGAGCGACGAGCCTGCCTTGCGGGCGCTGTCGACCAGCGCTTCCCAGCGGGCGGCCGCAGCCGCGTCTGGGCAGAAGAACGGGTTTGCGTCGATCTGCTCGGGATCGAAATTGGCCGGATCGATCGTATCGCCGCCAATTGCTTCGACCCAGGCGCGAATTTTCACCTCGGGAATTACCAGGCGAGCAACCGCGCCCGCCGCGACGCGCGATGCTGTCTCGCGCGCGGAAGAGCGGCCGCCGCCGCGATAATCGCGGAAGCCGTATTTCGCGTCATAGGCGTAATCGGCATGGCCGGGGCGATAGGCCTGAGCGACCTCGGAATAGTCCTTTGAGCGCTGATCGACATTCTCGATCATCAGGCTGATCGGCGTGCCGGTCGTGTTCCCCTCGAAGACGCCCGAGAGGATACGGACCTGGTCCGGCTCCTGGCGCTGCGTGGTGAAGCGCGACGTGCCCGGGCGGCGCTTGTCGAGAAAGGGCTGGATGTCGGCCTCGGAAATCGCCAGGCCGGGCGGGCAGCCATCGACCACCGCCCCGATCGCGGGACCGTGCGACTCACCCCAGGTGGTGAAGCGAAAAACGCGGCCGAAAGTGTTGAAGCTCAACTTCCTTCTCCCTGAAGGGGAGAGGGAGGGACCCGCCGCGAAGCGGTGGGAGGGTGAGGGGCTGATTCTCGTGCGGCTTCCTCGATCACCGCCACGACACCTTCGATATTTTGCATCACGTCATTGTTCCAGAACCGTCTTAGCCGGAAGCCTTCTGCCTCGATACGTGCCGTGCGTCGTTCGTCATAGGCCTCGGCTTCAGGTCCGATATGGGTTTCGCCGTCCAGCTCAATCGCCAGCCCGGCCTCGGCACAGAAGAAATCGACGATGTAAGGGCCGAGCCAGACCTGTTGCCTGAACTTCAACCCCGCAACCTGCCGATTGCGGAGATGTCTCCAACGCCGCTTCTCAGGCTCGGTTGGATTGCGCCGCAATTGCCGCTGGCGTTTCAAAGCGTCGTCGCCTGGTGGCCGTTTCATCCCCTCACCCTCCCATGCTTCGCATGGGCCCCTCCAGTTTCAGCCTCCTTTAGGGTCGATTGTGCCCCCGGCACAATCTGTGGAATGCCGGGGGCATTCCACACCCTAAAGGAGGCTGAAACTCCCCTTCAGGGAGAGGGGTTTTAGGCCAAAGCTATATCCGGCGCGTCTTCGGCTTTCATGCCGATCACGTGATAGCCGGCATCGACATGGTGCGTTTCGCCCGTCACGCCGCTGGCGAGATCGCTCAGCAGATACAGGCCGGCGCCACCGACATCCTCGATCGTCACGTTGCGCTTGAGCGGCGAATTGAGCTCGTTCCATTTCAGGATCAGGCGGAAATCGCCGATGCCGGAGGCCGCGAGCGTCTTGATCGGGCCGGCCGAGATTGCGTTGACGCGGATATTGTCGCGGCCGAGATCGACCGCGAGATATTTCACGCTGGTCTCGAGCGCGGCCTTGGCGACGCCCATCACATTATAATGCGGGATGACCTTCTCAGCGCCGTAATAGGAAAGCGTCAGCAAGGATCCGCCGTTCGGCATCATCGCCGCCGCCCGCTGCGCCACCGCGACGAAGCTGTAGACCGAGATGTTCATGGTCAGCAGGAAATTGTCGAGGCTGGTATCCATGAACCGCCCGCGCAGCTCGTTCTTGTCGGAAAAGCCGATGGCATGGACGACAAAGTCGATCGTCGGCCATTCCGCTGCCAGCGCGGCGAAGGTCGCGTCGAGCGCCGCCATATCGCCAACGTCGCAGTCGAACAGCCGCGCGACGCCGAGCTGCTCGGCGAGCGGACGCACCCGCTTCTCCATCGCTTCGCCCTGATAGCTGAACGCGAGTTCGGCTCCGGCTTCGCTCAATTTCTTCGCGATCCCCCAGGCGAGTGACCGATCGTTCGCAAGGCCCATGATGAGTCCCCGCTTGCCTTGCATCAATCCCGTCACGCCGCCGCCGCCTCCTCTTTGTTGCTGCCGCCGCCGCTCTCTACGCCTTCATCATCGCTTTCCGCCAGTGCCGCGTTCAATTCAGCGCCGACAACAAGACCCAGACCCACGAAGAAAAAGAAGATCAGCGAGATCATCACGCCGGCAAGGCTGCCATAGGTCAGATCATAATTGGCCAGGTTGGACAGGATCAGCGGCAACAGCGCGGTCACCAGCAGCCACCATATGGTGGTGAAGAGCGCACCCGGCCATTTCGGGCATTTGCTCTCGCGATATTTGCGCGGGGTGAGCGCGTAGAACACCATGTAGAGCGCCGCGAACAGCGCGACGCCGGGCGCGATCCGGCTCACCGACACCACCGTCGCCGTGCTCGCGGCATAGGGAAGCACGCGCAGGATGAACTGCTCGACCGCAAGCAGCATGATCTGGAAGCCGAACGCGACGAGGATGAGGATCATCGAAGCGAGGATCAACCCGATCGACCATAAGCGATAATGCCAGAAGGGGCGGACCGACTGCACGCCATAAGCGCGGCGCAGGATATCGCGAATCGTCTCGATGAAGCTGCCGGTCGTCCAGAGGCCGACAATCGCGCCGAACCACAGCAGCGAACCGGAACGGGCGGCCAGCACGTCATGGATCGGCGTTTCCAGCACATTCGCCACACCGCGCGGCACTGTATGGAGAAAGGCCTCGACGGCGTGCAGGCCTTCCCCGGTTTGCCCGAACAGGCGCGCGACCGCCGCGGCGACGATGAAGAAGGGGAACAGGGTGACCAGCGACATATAGGCAAGGTTGCCGGCATGGACGAACCCATCGCTGTAAACGCCGATCGCGACCCGCTTCAGCACCTCGCGGGCGTAACTGCCGGGCCGGACGAAGGCGAGATGGCGGCTGAGTTTGGTCCGTTCGTCACCCGGTTGCTTGCTGCGCTCCTCGGGCGACTGGGGTGAAATTTCCTGCACCTAGGACTAAACGCCCATATTGCCGCGCGGGTTGCCCTTGTCACGATCCTTCCAGCCGCGCACGAACTCGACCAGCGCGTCGTCGCCGACCGGCAGGTCCACCATCAGCGTCACCAGCTGGTCGCCGCGGCCACCCTCCTTCTTGTGAAAGCCACGCCCGCGCAAGCGGAGGACCTTGCCCGAGGTGGATCCCGCAGGAATCGTCAGCATCACCGCGCCCTCGACGGTTGGCACACGTACCGAGGCCCCGAGCACCGCCTCGGACAGGCTGATCGGCAGATCGAGCCGGACATCGTCGCCAT
>JBDTXU010000369.1:0-3543 GCA_040006055.1 Sphingomonas bacterium
TGGCCGGCCTCCTCGCCGCGCGCGACGGCGATCGACTGAGCACCCCCTTCTTCGATGAAGTCGTGATCAAACCAGTCGGCCGGCCGGACCCTGCTCCGCCTTCGGCAATTGTGCGCGAGAAGCCGCTCTATCCCGGGGTGCATTAGGCCCGATGGACACTCAGGCCTCGAAATCCTCTCCAGTGGGAGAGGATACGAAGACTTGAGAGCGAAGCGATCTAGTCGAAGTTGGTGAGGGGCTCCGGGAGCTATCGATAGCTCCCGGAGCCCCTCACCAAGTTTCGCTAGGCAGCAAGCTGCCAAGCTACACTATCCTCTCCCACTGGAGAGGATTTCGAGGCCTGAATGTCGATCAGCCCTAGAATCCGGGTCCCGGGGGCCCCTGCATCATCGTCGAAAAGCGACAGCGAAGCTCGACCACACCATGAGGACGATCACCACGCTGATCGCCGCACCCCAGAACCAATAGGGAAACAGCAGGGCATCGGCGATGGCGCTCGTATCGGATCGATGCAGCTCGCCGCCAATACTTCCTCCGGCGCTGAACAGATATCCGAATTGCTGCCACACGCTGATACAGGCTTGAACGCCAAGGAGCTGGATACCGAATTGCCGCTGAGCTGCCGAACCGCGCCATGCGAGCGCGAGGATGGCGATTCCCAATGCCGGAAGAACCAGCCAGCCGGTAAACGTCCTCACCCAGATGACCGTCGAGATGATCAACGCCAGGCCCACGATCGCCAGCGCCACCCGCGTCGCCTTGTCAGTCCGCGAGGCGATGATCAGCAGGGATCCGGCGATCGCAGGTCCTAGTGGCCCGCTCGCCGCGATCACTGCATGTGTCAGTCCGGAAGCATTGGCGGGCACCATCGACTGAGCGAGGCCGGAACCATCGGGGAAGATCAGCAGGCGCTCGAACGACGAGCCGGTGAGCATGGCCGCGACACCATGGCCCATTTCGTGAAACCAGGTTGCCAATATGGTGAAGGGATAGAGCACAAGACTGCCGATCTCGGTCTGCCAAAGGATGACGGAGGCGACCGCAATCCACATCAGCAGGACGATACGCTGTCGATGGGCCTGGTCGGCAAACATGCTGGACATCGGCGCTCCGGATGAGGACGGTCTACGGGCCACCCCTATCATACCAAGTTGCAGTGATCGAAACCTATAAGCCCCTCCCCTTCAGGGGAGGGGTTGGGGTGGGGCCGTGCCCCATGGTCAGCGCTCGCGGATAGGCCCCACTCCGAGCCCAATCATCGCACCGTAATCGGCAGGTCGCGTCCCGCCAGGGCGACATTCCCCGCCCGGTCCCCGGCATAAATGCGGATCGTGTAATTGCCGGGGGAGATGGTGGCCGGGTTCCAGCCGCCCACGCTCGCGCGACCGTCGCGCACCATATTGCTGACGACATAGAGAAACCGCGTTCGCTGGTCGCTATGCACCGCGTCGCCACTCTCCGGAGCATAGGCGATCTTCGCGGCATCGGGCGATGTCGGCATGCGATCGAATTCGATAGTGAACCGCGGCTGTTCGAACCCGGACACCGGCGTGCCGTCCGCTTTCAAAATCTGATAGCCCGCTTTGTACAAGCCAAGCCGCCGGCGCGGGGCATTATTGTCGACCTGATCCCACGCCTCCGCGACGATGCTGATGACACCGGCGGTCCTGGGCAGCACTATGCGCCCATTCTCCTCGGCCCTAAGGCGCTGGTCGGCGGCATCCAATAGATAGACATCATCGATGCGCGGGGCGACATGATCGCCGAAACCCGGAAAGTTGAGCCACGCTGCGTTGATCTTGGCGCGCGGGGGCCCGAGTTCCAGATGGACATGGGCCATGCGGTTGAGCGTGCCAAGCGCGTCGCCGACCCGGAAGCGGGTGCCGCGCTTCACCCGCACCCTGGTGACCCGGCCCTGCTCGTCGCGGGTCAGCTGGAAGCGTGTCGGGTCGATCGGCTCGCCCGTTGCGGTGCGGCCGACGCGCATATGGATATAGGTCATCTGGTCGAGACGGAGGCCTTCGCTCAGACCCTCGACGCCCCAGTTGGGCAGTGGATCCCGCACCCTCTCGTCCGCCGAGGCGACCACAAGCTCGCCGGGCGGGGCGCTGATATCGAGTCCGGCATGGAGGTGATCGCGGCTCTCCCCGGTATAATTGCCGCGCACTTCTCCCATGTCTCCCACCACCTCGTGCCAGCCGGTTTGCGGTCGAACTGGCCATGGGAAGAGAGGCGCTCTCACCAGGGCCGGCAGCGGCGGCTCGGCGATGGCTGCGGGCATTGGCGCGGCATCTGGTTTGCGCATCATGAGCTTGCGGATTGCGCAGGCCGAGGCATCCGCGACATACAGTGCACCGGACCGGTCGATCGCGAGCCCGGCCGGACCGGTCATCGGCAACGCGGCGTTGCCCTGGATCGTCGATCCGGGCCCGGCGAGCACGCGCAAGGCGCCCGAGGGAGACATTTCGACAATGCGCCCCCGGCCATAGGAAGCGAGGTAGACGAACCCGTCCCAGGTCGGCACCAGGCCGACAATCCCCTTGAGGAGGCCGGCGCCATCCTTTGGGTCAGTATAAGCGAGCGTCGAAACGCGGCCGTCCCGATCGATCCTGCGGACGGCGTCATTGCCCGAGTCCGCAACCACCAGCACGCCGTGCCGATCGATCGTGATCCCGGTCGGCGTATCGAACGCAGCGCCTGAACCCTGCCCATCGGCAAATCCTGGCGCATCCTGCCCTGCCAGGGTCCGCACATGGCCGTCGGAAGCAATGACGCGGATGCGATCATTATAGCTGTCGGCGACATAGACATCGCCCTTGTCGTCCACCGCGACCCCGATCGGGCCGTTGAAACGCGCCAGTTTCGCCGGACCGTCGCTAAAGCCCGCCACGCCATCTCCGGCGAGCGTTGTCACCACGCCGTCAGGGCTGACCTTGCGGATCGCGTTTGCGCCGGTCTCGGCGACGAAGAGATTGCCCGCCTTGTCGATGGCGAGGCCGGAGGGCGTGTCGAACGATCCCGGCAAGGTGGTGACGTTGCCTTCGAGGTCAATCTTTCGGATGCGGCCGGTGTCACCGGCATCGGCGACATAGAGAATACCCTCGGCATCGACCGCGACCGCAAAAGGATCACCGAACCGCGCTTTCGCCGATGCTCCGTCGACATAACCGCAGGCGCCATCGCCGGCCACTGTCGTGATGCTCGCGGGCCAACCGAACTTGGTCGCCTCGGGCGCGAACCAGCCCAGCCTGATCAGAAGCCAGATGGAGCCGGCGACAACCGCCACGACAAGCAGGCCGGTAGCGATCGCGAGCTTATGGCGTGAAGTCCCGAGCATGGCGACCGCGCCTAGCAAACATCCGCGCCATAGTCTGCCAGCTACGGGCAGCAGCTATTCCTCACCGCCGCCGGCCGTCGCACGAGCGTTCCCGCCGGCAGGGCCGACCGTCGCTACATGGTCGACCTCCTCGCCAGGATGGCGAATCCCATCCCCGCACCGATGTCGCAGGGCAGGCTTCAATCGAGCTGGAAACCGGAACTCAG
>JBDTXU010000370.1:0-4562 GCA_040006055.1 Sphingomonas bacterium
AGATGCGCTCCTGGCTGTTCGCGCCGGGCGACAGCGAGAAGAAGATGGAGAAGGCCGCCGCCGGTTCGGCGGATATCGCGATCTTCGATCTCGAAGACGCAGTCACGCCCGAGGAAAAGCCGAAGGCGCGGACGATGGTGCGGGCTTTTCTCGATGCCCAGCCTGAGGATCGCTCGCGGCTATGGATCAGGATCAATCCGCTCGACGGCCCGCACGCGCTGGCCGATCTGGCGGCGGTCATGCCCGGGCGCCCCGGCGGGATTATGCTGCCCAAGGCGCGAGGCCGGGCGGATGTCAAGCTGCTCGACCATTATCTATCGGCTTTGGAAGTCTCCGCCGGGATCGAACAGGGTTCGACCAGGGTGATCGCCCTCGTCACCGAGACCGCCGCGGGAATGTTCACGACAGGCGACTATGCCGGCGCGCCGCGGCTCGTCGCGATGACCTGGGGGGCGGAAGATCTCGCCGATGCGCTCGGCGCGAGCGAGAACTGTAACGCTGACGGCAGCTATGCCTTCACTTATCAGCTCGCCCGCAGCCTGTGCCTGCTCGGCGCGGCGACCGCCGGGGTCGCGCCGATCGAGACGATCCAGGGCGATTTCCGCGATCTCGAAACCCTACGCAAACGGGCCGAACAGGTGCGGCGCGACGGCTATCGCGGCATGCTCGCCATCCATCCCGCGCAGGTCGATGTGATCAACCAGGCGTTCAGCCCGAACGCCGGCGAGATCGCCGCCGCGCAGGAGATCGTCGATCTGTTCGCCGCCAATCCAGGCGTCGGCACGATCGGCTATAAGGGCGGCATGCTTGACCGGCCCTATCTGGCGCGGGCGCAGGCGCTGCTTGCGCTGGCGGAGCGAGGGTAACCACTCCGCCAGCGCGCGGTCTCACCCCATGGTCGGGATTACGAAGCTCTGGTCGAGCACAGCGCCGCCGCTCGGCCAGCGCTGGGTGATGGTCTTGGTCCGGGTATAGAAGCGGATGCCGTCCATCCCATATTGGTTGAGATCGCCGAAACCGGAGCGCTTCCAGCCGCCAAAGCTGTGATAGGCGACCGGCACCGGGATCGGCACGTTGATGCCGACCATGCCAACCTCGACGCTGCTCGCGAACTTCCGCGCGAAATCGCCATTGCGGGTGAAGATGGCGACGCCATTCCCATATTGGTGATTGGTCGGATAGGAGACTGCCTCCTCGAAAGTCGCGGCGCGCAGGATCTGCAGCACCGGGCCGAAGATTTCCTCCTGATAGCTCTGCATCTCCGGCGTGACGCGGTCGAGCAAAGTCGGGCCCATATAATAGCCATTCTCATAGCCCTGGAGCGAAAGCCCGCGGCCGTCGACGACCAGCTCGGCGCCCTCGTCCACTGCCATCTGGATATAAGCCTCGACCCGCGCCTTGTGCTGCGCGCTCACCACCGGGCCGTAATGCGCATCGGGATCGGTCGGCACACCGACCCGCAGATCGGCGATTGCCGCGATCAGCTTGCCGCGAAGAAGTTCGGCCGTCGCCTCACCCACCGGCACGACCACCGGAAGCGCCATGCAGCGCTCACCCGCCGAGCCATAGGCAGCGCCGATAATGTCAGCGACCGCCTGGTCCATATCGGCGTCGGGCATGATGATGCCGTGGTTCTTCGCGCCGCCCATGCACTGCATGCGCTTGCCGTTCGATGCGCCGCGGCCATAAACATATTGGGCGATGTCGGACGAGCCGACAAAGCTCACCGCCTTGATGTCCGCATGGTCGAGGATCGCATCGACAACGACCTTGTCGCCGTGAACGACCTGGAGGATGCCCTTGGGCAGCCCCGCCTCGAGCGCGAGCTCGGCAAGCCGCACCGGCACCGACGGATCGCGTTCGCTTGGCTTGATGATGAAGGCATTGCCCGAGGCGATCGCCGGCGAGCACATCCACAAGGGAATCATCGCCGGGAAGTTGAACGGAGTGATGCCGGCGGCGATGCCGATCGGCTGGCGCATCGAATAGACGTCGATGCCGGGCCCCGCGCCCTCCGTATATTCGCCCTTGAGCAGATGCGGCACGCCGCAGACGAATTCCACCACTTCGAGCCCGCGCTGGATGTCGCCCTTCGAATCGGCGATCACCTTGCCATGCTCGCGCGACAGCAGCTCGGCGAGCTCGTCCATATGCTGCTCGATCAGCTCCTTGAAGCGGAACATGATGCGCGCGCGGCGCTGCGGGTTCGTCGCGGCCCAGGCCGGCTGCGCCGCCTTGGCGCTGGCCACCGCTGCGTCGAGCAACGCTGAGTCACCCAGCGCAACCTGCGCCTGGACCGTGCCTAGCGACGGATCGAACACATCGCCAAGGCGCGCAGGCGCGGCAGTGCTCGAAACGCCGTCGATGAAATGCTGAATCACGCGCATTCGGGAATCCTCTCATTGATTGCACCCCCGATAGCATTTGCATTGGTGGCCATATATACGGGCATTATGCAAAACAGCTGTGCGAATATGTGAATGCTGAACTGGGACGACCTTCGGCTGTTCCTGTCAGTCGCCCGCAGCGGCAGCTTCGTCGCGAGCGGCCAGCGTCTCGGCCTCAACCACACGACGCTCGCGCGCCGGGTGACCGCGCTTGAGCACTCGCTCGGCACAAGATTGTTCGATCGCTCGCCGCGCGGCGTGCAGCTGACCAAGGCCGGGTTGGAACTGCTCCATCACGCCGAACGCGTCGAGGAGGAGGTGCTGTCGGCCGGCCGGAGCGTCGAGGGTCAGGACGAACAGGTTTCGGGCGTGGTGCGGCTTTCGACCACAGAGGCGTTCGGCACCTCCTTCATCGCGCCGCGCGTGCATCTGCTCAACGCGCAGCATCCGGCGATCGAGCTCGAGCTCGTACCCGAATCCCGCGCCGTGAACCTGTCGAAGCGCGAGGCGGATATCGCAATCAGCCTCCACCGGCCGGATCATGGCCGGCTTCAGGCGGCGCGGCTGGTCGATTACCGGATCGGCCTGTTCGCCTCTGAGGATCTACTCGCCCGGTCCGGCCCGATCGAGACTCTTGCCGAGCTGCGTAGCCAGCCCTTCATTTCCTATATCGAGGAGATGATCGACCTGCCGGAACTGCGCAATCTCGATCAGTCGCTGTCGCGGCGCTGCGTGTTTCGCTCGAGCTCGGTCACGGCCCAGATGGAGGCGGTGATATCGGGGCTTGGTTTCGGCCTGCTCCATTGCTTCGCGGTCAACCCGCATATGCGCCTCGTGCGGGTGTTGCCCGAGGTGGTGGAGGTGGTGCGCAGCTACTGGATGATCGTCCACAGCGATCTCGCTCGCGTCCCCCGCATCCGCGCGGTCGCTGACTTCGTAGCACAACAGGCGCGCGCGCAGGCTGCCCGGTTCTAACCCAATCTGTACAATGTTCTGTACATGCCGGAAATGTCAGCGCCCCGCATGACATTTCCAACATATACAGGCTGGGCAGAGTCAGTTTCTGAGGCTGTCGGGCACCACACCGCCATTCTCGGCGAGCTTCGCCATCACGGCCTTGTGCAGCGCGATATTCTCTTCAGCGCTGCCGTCAACGCCGACATGCACGTCAAGCTCGTCAGCGAGCTCCTTCCGCGCGGCGAGGCTCGAATCGAGATCGAGCAGCTTCAGCAGATCGACGATCGACGTCTGATAATTGCCGCCGCCGCCCTTCAGCGAGGCCATCTCCGAAAGGACCGCGCCGACATCGACATTCTGCGGCACTGGCGCCGGGGCGGGCGCTGCCGCCGCTGGTGCGGCAGCGGGTGCTGCGGGCGCGGCCTGGGGCGCGGCGGCCGAATGGTGGAAAATCTTGTCCATGATGCTGCCGAAAATGCCCATATGCTCGTCTCCCACTGAGTGATCGCGCCCGGTCCGGGCGCGCCGCCTGTAGAACGGAGCGCAGCCCCAAAAGGTCCGCTGGCGCGGAACGTTCTCCCGGGGCTGGCGGTTGATGCGCGCAGCGCTGACATGCGCGATCAACAGGAGACGGAAATATGCGGTACGGAACCATCGCGCTGTTGTCGGCGACAGCGCTGGCGCTCGCTGGATGCGGGCATAAGGAAGAGACGACCACCACCACGAACAGCGTTACGGAGTCCGGCAGCACCACGATCGCCGATAACGCGACCGTCTCAGCTCCGGCGCTAAGCGCCAGCCAGTCCTTCGCCAATACCGCCGCCGCCAGCGACGCGTTCGAGATCGCTGAGTCAGAGCTTGCCGCGACCAGCGCGCATTCGGCGGCTATCAAGTCGTTCGCCAAGAAAATGGTCGAAGCCCATACCGGTTCGACCGCGAAGTTGAAGACCGTCGCCGCCGGCCTCACCCCGCCAATCACCCCCGATCCAACGCTGACGCCCGATCAGCAATCGAAGCTCGACGCGCTCAAGGCGAAGACCGGCGCTGATTTCGACGCCGCCTATGCAGCCGATCAGGTCGCGGCGCACCAGGCCACGCTGGACGCCTTGAAGAGCTACTCGACAAGCGGCGACGTGCCGGCCTTCAAGACCTTCGCGACCGGGCTGGTCCCGACCGTGACCGCGCATCTCAACATGGCCAAGGGCCTCAAGCCCTGAT
>JBDTXU010000371.1:0-1536 GCA_040006055.1 Sphingomonas bacterium
AGGGCGAGACGCCCGAGGATTGGGAGCCGGTCGTGCTGCCGCTGTTCCGCTCGACTGAGTTCGGCGACGATCAGGATCGCCCGATCCGCAAGTCGAACGGGCAATGGACCTATTTCGGCGCCGATCTCGCTTACCATTACCAGAAGGCGCAGACCGCTGACGCGCTGATCGATATCTGGGGCGCCGACCATGCGGGTACGGTGAAGCGGATCGTCGCGGCGGTGCAGGCGCTGACTGGCGGCAAGACGCGGTTCGACGTGAAGCTCGTCCAGATGGTGCGGCTGCTCCGCGCCGGCGAGCCGGTGAAGATGTCGAAGCGGGCGGGCAATTTCGTCACCCTTGCCGATGTCGTTCAGGAAGTCGGCAAGGATGTCGTTCGTTTCACGATGCTCACCCGCAAATCCGACGCCCAGATGGACTTTGATTTCGCCAAGGTGGTCGAGGCGTCGAAGGACAATCCGGTCTTCTATGTGCAATATGCGCATGCCCGGGTCGCCTCGCTCCACCGCCGCGCCGCCGAGGCGGGCATACAGTGCGGCGCGGTCGATCTGTCCCAACTTGAGACAGAAGACCTCGCGCTGGTGAAACGCGCCGCACAGTTCCCGCGCGTGGTCGAGACCGCAGCGGCGGCGCGCGAGCCGCACCGGGTTGCCTTTTATCTCTACGACTTGGCCGCTGAATTCCACGCCTTGTGGAATGTGGGCAATGATCGGCCGGAGCGGCGCTTCCTCATCGTCGACAATCCGGCCATAACATGCGCGCGTCTTTTCTTGGCCGAGGCGATCGGGCAGATCATTCGCAACGGACTCGGCATCATGGGGGTGCAGGCGGTCCAGGAGATGAACTGATGGCGACGTCGAGCGACTATGAGGTCCGCGACGAGGATCGGCTGCCCTGGCTCGAAACCGTTGACGAGGATTATGATGAGGGGCCCTCGGTCTTTCGGGTCGTCCTGATGGTCTTGCTCGGCCTTGCGATCATCGCGGCGGCTATTTTCGGCTTCTACTGGTACAAGCAGCATCAGCGGACCGACGGCAATGGCGCGCTGATCGCCGCACAGGAAGGCGACTACAAGGTCAAGCCGGACGATCCCGGCGGGCTCAAGGTCGAAGGCGAGGGTGACACCGCCATTGCCACGAGCGACGGGGCGGGAGGCGGCAACGCGTCGATCGACCTGAATGCCACGCCAGAGCCGCCGGTCGCCGGCACCAGGGCAGCGCCCGTGACGGGCACACCTGTGGGCGGCGACAGCAGGGCTTTGATCGCGATCCCGGCGTCGGGCGGCAGGCTGACCACCGCACATCCGACGGCCGCGCCGGCCGCTGGCCCTTCGGCTGGCGGCGCCCTGGTGCAGCTCGGTTCCTTCCCGAATGAAGCCGAGGCCAATGCCGCCTGGGCAAAGGCCTCGAAGCGCTTCACTTATCTCGCACCGCTCGGGAAGTCGGTGCAGCAGGCTGAGGTCAACGGCAGAACGATGTTCCGCCTGCGCGTCAACGCCGGCAGCGCGAACCAGGCGACCGAGCTGTGCGGCAAGCT
>JBDTXU010000372.1:0-7362 GCA_040006055.1 Sphingomonas bacterium
CCGCATAGACGACCGCGCCGCTTTTGCTCGTCGCGAACAGGGTCGCTTCCCCGAATTCCTTGCCGAACAGGTGGATCTGGCGCGGGCTGTTGACATAGACGTCGGCAACACTCGGATTGGATGTCCACACGTCCGCCACATCGGCAGGCAGCGTGATCAGTTCACCCTGGCCGACCGAGAGCAGCACTTCACGCGTCGGGCGCTGGGTGCCGGCCGGAGGCGCACCGACCCGGGCCATGACGCGCGTCGCGACGTGGCGCGATTTGCGTGGGGCGGCGCTTGCCGTCATCGGGGCTGCGACCAAAGCCGTCGCCACTGTCGCTGCAACCGAACGGTGCAAGAAAGTCCTGATGCGCATTACTTCTTCCCCCCGACCGAAACATCGGTCACCGCATTTCCCCGGGCAACATGCACCACTGGACCGAGCGACGTCGCTGAACCCGGGAAGCCTGTGCCGGGCTCGCCGTTGGCGCCCGCGGGCGTGGTTGGCGGCTTGCCGGGTACAGTGCTGCGCTGGAACTTCGAGACATCGGCGCCAGTCGCCACGGTTGACCCGCCGGTACCTGGCTGATTGGCGACCTTGAGCATCATCGCCTTCTCGGCCTTGGGATCATTGCCTTCGGGCACCTTGACCTCGCCGCTGGCGATGGCTTGCTCGAGTTCGCTGTTATTGTCGGCGATCGAGCGGAGCGAGAGCGAGATGGACCCGAGAGTCTGTGCGACCGCAATCTGCTCCGCGATCTTTGGCGTTGCCTCGATCGTGACGTTTGAGAAGGTCCGCACGACGGTCTTGCCATCCTCGCCCGTCGTATTGTCGGTGCGCTGGTCAGTCGCAAGCACCCGCAGATTGCGCATGATCGTCTCGGCAACCTTGAGCGGAGGACCGTCGCCGCCGCCGGGCACTTGCTGAGTCAGCACCAGATCGATTCGGTCGCCCGGGAAGACGAAGCCGGCAACGCCGGTCTGCGCCGACACCGGCACCGTCACGGCGCGCATGCCTGGGCCAAGCGCCGCCGCGAGGAAACCGCGGTCACCGGGCTTCACGAGCGCGCCTTGCGTGACTGGCTGGCCGGCAGTGATCGCGTTGCGGACCACGGTGCCCTGAAGCGACTGCAGGTTGGTGGCGGTCTTGATGTAATAGGCGTTGTCGACCAGTTCCTTGGGCCAGGGCTGAAACTTCAGCGCCGTGGCGTCGAGGATGGTGCCCACCGGCAGGGCGCGCGTGGCGACAAGCACCTCGGGCCCATCGACGGGGGCAGCCGCGGCCGCCTGTGGCGTTGGTGCGCCCACAATCAAGCTGCGTGCCATGAACGCAGTGATCGCCGCAACGATCAATGCGCCCACTAGAAGAATGATCTTGCGACTATCCATGACGTTTCAGGCCTTTCGGGCGCGGTACAATTGAACCCGCGTTAAGCATTCACAGGAAGTGGTTAAGAAACGGTTCAGGTAACGAAATTAAAGCTGCGATTGCGATCGCCACGCCGTACGGAACTTCGATTGCGTTGGTTCTGCGGCGCACCGCGCGCTCGATGACCATCACCAAGGTGAGCGCGCCGCCGAGCAGTGACATCATGATCAACATCCAGAGGAGACCCTGGAGGGGGAACCAGAGAGCTAGCGCGCCGATCATCTTCGTGTCGCCGCCGCCCATCCAGCCGAAATAGAACGGAACCAGGAAAAGGGCGAAAACGCCAGCAGCTACGCCGAGGTGGATTCCCAGCTCAGGCCAGAGGGGAAGCGCGTTCGACCACCACCACAAGGGAGCGAGCAGAGCGATCGCTGCGTTCTTCCAGTTCGCGATCTCGCGAGTGCGCGCATCCTCGATTCCCGCGGAGACGAGAAGCAGCGCCAAAGCGCCAAGCATCAAAGCATTGAGAGTAGCCCCACCCATCAGCAATTTCCCTAGACGGAATGGCTTTCTAAAAAGTAACCAGACCTGATGGTCTCCCCTCAACTGTATCGTCGCGCGATTCCGGCAAGCGCCCGTATCTCGCATTGGACCGCGCCCGACGGCTGGTCGCTGCGGCGTTTCGACTGGCCGGCGGAAGGACAGTCTCGCGGCAGCCTCCTGTTCCAGGGGGGGCGCGGAGACATTTTCGAAAAGTATCTGGAGGCCCTTGCGCACTGGCATGGCCAGGGCTGGTCGATCACTGCGTTCGACTGGCGCGGGCAGGGCGGATCGGGGCGACTGTCGCCCGATCCCCATGTCGGTCATGTCGAGAATTTTGATATCTTCATCAGCGATTTCACCGCCTTCTGGGCCGACTGGTCGGCCGAGACGACCGGGCCCCGTGTCGTGATGGGACATTCGATGGGGGGGCATCTGATCCTGCGCGCCCTGACCGAAGGCGTTGCGCGGCCTGATGCCGCCGTCCTGATCGCGCCGATGCTCGGCCTTCACAGCCCGCTTGGCGCCCGCGGGGGTGAGCGGCTCGCCAATTTCCTGGGCGGGGTCGGCAATTCAGCCAGACCGGCATGGAAAACCAATGAGCGGCCGGCGACGACCACCACGCGACAGGCGCTGCTGACCCATGATCTCACGCGCTACGAGGACGAGATCTACTGGCAGTCGGCCAAGCCCGAGCTCCTGCTGGGTCCGCCGAGCTGGAATTGGGTGATGCAGGCGTTCCAGTCGACGCGCTGCCTGCGCGACGATCCGCGGCTCCGGACGATGAGCGTGCCCGTCCTGATGATCATTGCCGAGTCCGACAAGCTGGTGAACGCCCGGGCCGCATCGCAGGTGGCGGCTAAGCTGCCCGACGTTCGTGTTGTTCGTTTCGGCTCCGAATCGGCTCACGAGGTGCTTCGTGAGGCTGACGCCGTACGCAACCGCGCGATCGGCGAGATCGATATCTTCCTCGCCTCGCGCGCACAACCACAATGAGGGCAGCCGCAATGAGGGCTATGGGGGCTCGCTCTTGAAACGCCATGACGTCGCGATTGTCGGTGCGGGGATGGCGGGGGCGAGCCTCGCCGCCGCCGTGGCGCCGCATGCGTCTGTGCTTCTGATCGAGGCTGAAGATGCGCCTGGCTATCACGCAACCGGCCGCTCGGCCGCCTTCTGGTCAGAAACCTATGGTGGACCGGGTGTCCAGCCGCTGACCACCGCATCGGGTCCCGCGCTCCACGCAGGGGGCTTCCTCGAACCGCTCGGCTCGCTCCATATCGGCCGCGCGACCGATGCGGCGGCAATCGACACTTTTCTTGCGGAATTCGATAGCACCGGGATCGCGCTCGAGCGCGTCGATCCTGCCGCGCTGGTGCCGGGGCTGCGCGACGGCTGGACCCTCGGCGTGATGGAGGCGAGCAGCACCTATATCGACGTCGCGGCGCTCCACGCCGATTATCTGGCGCAGGCCCGACGGGCGGGCGTGGACCTGATCGTGAATGCTCCGCTGCAAGCCGCGAATCGCGCGCCTGGTGGCTGGCATCTGGAAACAGGTGCCGGCGCCTTCAGCGCGTCGATCCTCGTCAACGCCGCCGGCGCCTGGGCTGACGCGATTGCCTTGAAAGCCGGCGTCGCGCCGGTCGGTGTCCAGCCCTATCGGCGCACCATGGTCCAGCTCCGGACCGATCCGGCAGCGGCCGCGACCCTTCCGCATGTCTCCGACATCGCCGGTACCTTCTATTTCAAGCCCGAGGCGGGCGGCCGCCTGTGGTTGAGCCCCCATGACGAGACGCCGGTCGATCCATATGACGCGCAGCCCGAGGAGCTTGATGTGGCGATCGCGGTGGATCGGTTCGAGCAAGTCGTCGACTGGAAGGTCGCTGCGGTCGAGCGGCGCTGGGCCGGCCTTAGGAGCTTCGCGCCCGACAGGCTGCCGGTTTATGGCTTCGATCCCGCCGCCCCGAGCTTTTTCTGGTGTGCAGGGCAGGGCGGCTTCGGCATTCAGACAGCACCCGCCGGAGCAGCGCTTGCCGCGGCACTTTTGCTCGGGCGCTCGCCCGAGCCGATCGCGGCCACGATTGATCCCACACCCTATGCGCCCGGCCGTTTTCGAATGGCGTGACGCTCCCGGAACGACTATTCTCGGCGCACAATTTCAGGAGAGTCATCATGGCGCATAAATTCGTGATCGAGCAGAACAAGGCTGGCGAATTTGTCGCCAAGTTCAAATACAACAGCGAGGTCATTTTCTGGACCGAGGGCTATTCGAGCAAGGCCGGCGCACAGAACGCGATCGATTCGGTCAAGAAGAACGGCCCGGACGCGCCGACCGAATGAATCTGTGGTAGCGAACCGGAAGGTCGTCGCTACGGAGCTTCTTTTTCTTCCTCTCCCCCGGCCTTCGCCGGGGAAGCGAGGAGGATCGCGAAGGCGCGATTCAACCACATCGCGGGATGGCTTACAGGGTGCCCACGGGACGCTCAGAAGCCCGGCCCGCTCCTTCTCATCGTTGGTTTGTTGATGTTTGCGCGCGGCACAGCTGCGCGCGCAAATTCCCTGTTATTCCCTGTTCCGGATCGTCTGAATGGAAAATAATTTACTCAAGTAATTGGAAAATAAGTAAAATCTGGAAGACGGCGATATATAAAAAGAAATAAATTCCCTGTTATCGGCCATTAACAGGGAAATTTGCAGCGTTAGCGCGCGCGGCTCGCCGCCACCGCGGCATCGCTGGCGAGCTTATCCGCGCGCTCATTGTCGGGATGGCCGGCATGGCCCTTCACCCAGAGCCACTCGATCCGGTGCGGCTTGGCGGCCGCGAGTAGCGCCTGCCACAGATCGGCGTTCTTGACTGGCTGTTTCGCCGCGGTTTTCCAGCCGTTCTTCTGCCAGCCTTTGATCCATTTGGTCAGGCCGTCCATGACATATCGGCTGTCGGTCGAAAGAGTCACATGGCAGGGGCGCTTGAGCGCATTGAGCCCCTCGATCGCCGCCATCAGCTCCATGCGGTTGTTGGTCGTGAGCGACTCGCCACCGGAGAGTTCGCGCTCGCGTGTGCCCGATCTGATGATCGCGCCCCAGCCGCCTGGTCCGGGATTGCCCTTGCAGGCGCCGTCGGTCGCGATCTCGACTTTCGAAAGGTCCGCTGTCAGGTCGCTCATCCGAACAATGCCGTCCCTTGATTCTCATAGATTTTCAGGCGGCGCAGATAAGCGAGAGGATCCTTGCGGGTCACCATCGCGTCGGCGGGCGTGTTGAGCCAATCCCATGCCCGGGAAAGCAGGAAGCGGACACAGGCGCCCTGTGCGAGGTGATTGAGCGCGGCCCGTTCGGTGTCGCCAAGCCCAAAGGCCTGATCATAGCCCTGGATCAACGCCCGCCCCAGCTCAGGATAGACCTGGGATCCGGTGGCATCGAAGGACCATGCGCCGTGCATGATCGCAAGATCGTACACGCGGATATCGGTGCAGGCGAAGTAGAAGTCGATCAGGCCGGTCACGGCGTCGCCGAGCATCAGCACATTATCGGGGAACAGGTCGGCATGGATCGTGCCGGTCGGCAGATGATCGGGCCATGCCGCCAGCACCCTGTCGAGCGCGAAGCCGACCTCGTCGTACAGGCCCGGCGCGATGCCATCGAGATCGCGACCGCAGCGTTCGAACAACGGCCGCCAGGTATCGGCGCCCATCGAGTTTTCCCGGACAGGCGTAAAATCGGCCAGCGAATCATGCATGCGGCCCATCGCGGCGCCGGCTGCCAGCGCCTGAGCTGTGGTCGGGTGCGATACCGATACGCCCGCGAGGAACTCGATCAGGCAGGCGGGCCGGCCTTCGAGTTCGTGGATTGCGACGCCCTTGCGATCCGGCAGCGCGCGCGGCACCAGGTTGCCGCGTTGGGCGAGGTGATCGAGCATCGCGAGGAAGAAGGGCAGATCGCCTGCGTCCACGCGCTTCTCATAGAGTGTCAGGATGAAGCGCCCGCTGGTCGTGTCGACCAGGTAGTTGCTGTTCTCGACGCCTTCGGCGATGCCTTTGGCGGACAGCAATTCGCCATGATCGAAGCCCGCCAGGAAGCGGGTCAGCGCTTCCGCCGATACCTGGGTATAGACTGCCATGGAGGTTAAGCTGCGACTTCGAGGTCGCGCGGCAGCTTGAACGTGATCGTCTCGCGCGTCGTCTCGACTTCGGTCTCGCTGACCTCGAATCGCGCCGCGAGCTTGTCGACCAGCTCGCGCACCAGGATTTCAGGGGCTGAGGCGCCGGCAGTTATGCCGAGGGTGCGGACGCCCTCGAGAAACCCGAAATCGAGGTCGTCAGCGCGCTGGATCAGCCGGGCGGGGGTCCCTTCGCGTTGCGCAACCTCGACAAGGCGGAGCGAATTCGAGGAATTGGTCGCGCCGATCACCAGCATCGCATCGCACGCCTTGGCGATCGCCTTGACTGCGGCCTGGCGATTCGAGGTCGCGTAGCAAATGTCTTCGCCGCGCGGCGCCTGGATCTGGGGAAATCGTTCCTGCAGCGCCGCGACGATCTCGGCGGTATCATCGACCGAGAGCGTTGTCTGGGTCAGGAAAGCCAGGGTGTCGCGATCTGTCGGTTCGAACGCCATCGCGTCGGCGAGCGTCTCGACCAGCGACATCGATCCTTCGGGCACCTGGCCGAATGTCCCGATCACCTCGGGGTGTCCGGCATGGCCAATAAAGACGATGTGCCGCCCCGCCGCGACCAGCCGCTCGGCCTGGCGGTGCACCTTGGAGACGAGCGGGCAGGTGGCATCGAGATAGGCGAGACCGCGCTCGGCCGCCTTGGCGGGCACCGCCTTGGGCACGCCGTGCGCCGAGAAGACCACCGGCACGCCGTCCGGCACTTCGTCCAGGCTCTCGACGAAGATCGCGCCCTTGGCGCGCAGGGCATCGACGACGAATTTGTTGTGGACGATTTCGTGGCGCACATAGACCGGGGCACCATATTTCCCGATCGCGAGTTCGACGATCTGAATCGCACGATCGACGCCTGCGCAAAAACCACGCGGCGCGGCGATCAACAGGTCGAGAGCGGGTTTGGAAAGGTCGGTCATCGGCACGAGCCTCTACGCGATTGCTTGCGCCCGCGAAAGGCGCTTCCTATGGTGGTAACCGTTCCGGGGCCGGTGCGTGTTGCGCGGCGGCCCCTTCCCTTGTGATAAGGTGCGTGTGCCCGTGACAGCCCGGAAAATTGCCGTTCCCGCCTTCCTGTTGTTGCTTACGGGTGGTTGCGCCCACACCGGCGAATTCGATGAAACCGGCGGAATCACCGCGATCCGCTCGGCATGTCCGACAGTCGGCGTCGCTGCCGCAACAGGCGATATAACCTTGTTCGACCCGCCCGCCAGCCGCGAAGCGGCGGCGATCGACGTGGTGGCCGACATGACCAACGTGCGCGGCAGCTGCAGCGACGCGACCGACGATATCGTCACCACGGTGAACTTCGAGA
>JBDTXU010000373.1:0-1634 GCA_040006055.1 Sphingomonas bacterium
CGGCGCGATCTCGCGGATCGATATCTGGCGCTGGGGCCATGCGATGATCCGCCCGACACCCGGCTTCTTCTGGAGCGGAGCCCGCGAAGCGACCGCGCGACCACAGCCGCCCTTGTTCTTCGCCCATTCGGATCTGAGCGGCCTCTCACTGTTCGAAGAGGCGCATTATCGCGGCACCCGCGCCGCCCAGGACGCGATGGCGCATCTCGGCATTCCCCATACCGATATGCTGGTCTAGGAGCAGGTGTGAACTATAGCGGCACCCATCTCCTCGCCGACCTGTTCGGTTGCGACGGACTCGACGATATCGACCGCGTCGAGGCTGCCCTGCGCGCTGCGGTGAAGGCGGCAGGCGCGACCTTGCTGGAACTTCGCCTGCACGGTTTTGGCGAGGGCAAGGGGGTTACCGGCGTCGCGCTGCTGGCTGAATCGCACATCTCGATCCACACCTGGCCCGAGCATGACTATGCCGCCGCCGACATCTTCCTGTGCGGCCGCACCCATGATCTCGACGCAGCCCTCGCCGCCCTCGCGACCGGCCTCGCCGCCGATCGCTGCGAGGAACAACGCATCGCGCGCGGCTTCAGCGTGGGCGACCAGCTTTCGGTTTAAACCACGCCGACAAGAGTGCCATTCCGCCTGCTAGCTGGACCTGATCGGCGTGCCGTCGGCCCAGTATTGCGCGACGCGTGCCCAGAACTTTCGCGATACCGGCCGCAGCCAGCGCTCGAACTCCCCTGGCCGCGTGGTGTGATGCAGCGCCTCATTCTGTAGATCCTCGAGCAACCCGATCGTCGCCGCCTCCTGCACATAAGGATCACCCTCGACGTGCCACCGCTCGACGACATCGAAGACGGCGGGGAAAGCCTCCGTCTCGCCTGCCGCCAGCTTGCCGATGAGGTGGCGGGCAAGATCACACAAGGCGAGATAGTTGGGCAACTCCACCTCCTCGTCGCGCCACTCGTCGCAAAAGCGCTCCCATGCCGGCTGAAAGCTCGGGTCGGCGACGAGCAGCGGCTCGAACATGCGCTCGCGCGGAATCGCGAACACCGCCGGTACGAATGCGCCCGTCACCCGACCGTCACCCGGTGCGTGCCACTCGCCTCCTGGCTGATCACCGTCTTCAGGCTGAGGAAGCGCCCGATCACCTCGATCGCTGTCGTCAGATGGTCACTCGGCTTCACCGTGCTGAACACGCCGCCGCCCGCCAGCGCAAAAGGCAGGATGAGCTGGTCCGCAAGATAAGGCCCCGCAAAGGCAGTCGATTCCAGATAGCCCTTCATCCGCCCGGCAGCGCGCTTCGCGACCTGTTCGGCCGGCACGCCGAACTTGCCGAAACCGCTCACGATCTCGGTGACATGCTCGTAGCGCGATTCGAGCAGCAGGATGTTGCCCGGCCCGCGCTCCTCGGGAAGCTCGCGCACCGCAAAGGCTTGCTCGTGCCAGTTGAGCAGCCGCTTCACCGTCTGGATCTCGCGATCGGCGACGTCGAACGGCAGCCCGGCGACATAGGCGATCGCGGTCTGATCAAGCAGAGCCCCCCGCTCCACGCACTCGACTGGAGACAGCCGGGCAGGGGCGATGTTCACCTCGATCCGCCCGCCGCCGCTCGGATAAAAGCCGTGCCGCACCAG
>JBDTXU010000374.1:0-4196 GCA_040006055.1 Sphingomonas bacterium
GCATGACCGAGCTGATGCTGTCACGCGTCGCCCGCGATATCCGCGCATGGCTCGACATGGGGATTCCCATTCAGCATGTCAGCATCAACCTGTCCGCGGCGGATTTCCAGCGCGGCGGGCTCGATGAACAGCTCATCAGGGCGTTCGAGCGCGAAAATGTCCCCCTCAACCATTTGGTCGTCGAGATCACGGAAGACGTGTATCTGGGCCGCGGCGGGCTGGTGGCGGCGCGAGAGATCAAGGCGCTACGCCGGAAGGGCTTGCGCGTGGCACTGGACGATTTCGGCACCGGCTTCGCGTCTCTCACCCATCTGCTGACCGTCCCCGTCGATGTTATCAAGATCGACAAGTCCTTTGTCAGCCGTCTCGCGCCGGAGGATGCCAGCAGTGCGATTGTCGAAGGGTTGTTCCTGATCGCCGGCAAGCTTGGCATTCATGTCATCGCCGAAGGAATCGAGACCGAGAGCCAGATATCGCAGCTGCGCGCGTTTGGTTGCCTGTTCGGCCAGGGCTATCTGTTTTCCCGGCCGGTCGATCGTGTCGCCGCGACCGACCTGCTGCTCCGCCTGGCGCAGAAGGCGGAGCATATCCCAAGGAAAACAACCGCGCGGCCAGCCGGGGTGGAAGAACCTTATCCATTACGGCAATTCCCCTGGGCTGCGGCCGGGGTGTGACCCGGTAGGTCCCGCGCTTATCGCTTCGCCACGCCCTCCCGTCCGAGATAATAGCCCGCGAGCACGTCGAACGCCTGTTTGCGCTGTCCCGTCTCGGAGATCAGGCCCTTGCGGTTCCAGCCTTGTTGGAAATCGGGGTTCTGCCGGCGCGGCGAGCGGAAATCCTTGAGGATCCAGGGCGACATGCCGCGCAGCGTCGGCAGCCTGTCCGCCATCCCAAGCGTCGCGCGATAAAAGGCCGCCTGGAATTCCTCGGAGAATTTCTGCGGTCCGCCAAGGTCGTGAAAACCCGCCCGGGCATCGGCGCCAAACTCGGAGAAGATCAGCGGCTTGTCGCCCGGTATATGCCAGGTCGTCGCTGCCAGGTCGGTCAGCCGGTCGGCGGTGTACCAGCCATTATAGGTATTGATCGCCAGCACATCGAGCGACTCCGCAAGCGGATCGACCATCGTCATCACGGGCGGTCCGTCGCCTTTCGCCCGCTCGACCAGCAATGCGGCGCTGACCAGCCTGCTATCGTCAAGATGGCGGACATCGGCGACGAGGGTGCGCAGGAAGAGGTTGCGCGCGTCCGAGACCGGCGTCTCGTTGGCGACGCTCCAGATCCCGATCGAGGCGCGGTTGCGATCGCGCAGGATGTTCTCGGCAAGCATGTTGCGCGCCGTCGCCAGCGTCTCCGGGTTGGACCAGGCGACCATCCAATAGACCGGCACCTCGCTCCACACGAGCAGGCCGAGCTCGTCGGCGGTGCGCGTCATCATTTCGGAATGCGGGTAATGCGCCAGGCGGACAAAATTGCCGTGCAGCCCGTCCTTCACCTCGCCGAGCAGCGCGCGCGCCGCCGCCGGGCTGATCGCGCGCGTGGGATCGCTGCCCAGTTCCTCCTCGTGCACCGAGATGCCACGCAGGAAGATCGGCTTGTCGTTGAGCAGGATATCAGGGCCGCGCACCTCAATGGTGCGGAAGCCGATCCGATCGCGCCATTCGTCCTCGCCGGTGGCGATCGTCACGTCATAAAGCTTGGGCCGCTCGGGCGACCAGCGCAGCAGCGCGCGCGGCGCCGCCATGGTTGCGCGCCAATTGCCCGTAGCGTCAGTGGCGCCGGCCTGATCGAACCCGAGTTCGGCGATGCGCAGCCGCACGGCGCGATTGGCCGCCTGCGGGCCATCGAGATGCACATCGACCGCCATGCGCCCGTCGCGTGTCAGGCGCACCCAGGCATCGTCGACATAGGTGTCCGGCGTGACGATCAGCCGCACCGGGCGGGTGATGCCGCCATAATTCTCCCAGTCGGTCACCGGCGGCGGGACGGTCGCCTCAGTTGCCTGCGAATCGACACCGACCGTGATCTGGTTGTCGCCCGTGCGCAGCAACCCGGTGACCTCGAACGCGAAGGGCGTGAAGCCGCCCTCATGCCGGCCGACCGGCTTGCCGTTCAGATAGACGACAGTCGAATAATTGGCGGCCCCAAAGCGCAGAAAGGCGCGTCCCTTGCGCTGCGCCGGCACCGGGAAGCTGCGCTGGTACCACATCAGCCCCTGATAATAACGCAGCTCGGGCGCCTGGGTCAGCCAGGACGAGGGCAGGCTGGTGACCGGCGAATGGGCGAGATCGAACTCGTAAAGAACCCGGCTGTCCCGCGCCATTTCCGCGCGCACATCGACGTCGCGGTAGCGCTGCTGCCCGACATCGGGCGTTCCGCCATGGAAGCCGCCAATGCCGGCGCGGTACGGGTCGATCGAGTAATGCCATGCGCCCGATAGATCGGTCCCCTGCCGCATATCGGCCGAGACAAGCAGCGGCCCGGTCTGCGCCGTCGCCTTGGGCAGAACGGGGCCGCTATCCTGCTGCGCGGCTACGGGGGTCGCCCACAAGGCGGCGATCGCGATCAGCCATGCGGCTCTTTTCCGGTTATGCATATCCGTCTCCCATGGTCGCATAGGCATGCGCGATTCCGCTTTCGAGCCCTCTGAGTTCCGCCAGCCCCCGCATCCGGCCGAGTAGCGAATAGCCGGGATTGGTCTGTTTGTGCAGATCGTCGAGCATCTGGTGGCCATGGTCGGGGCGCATAGGGATCGAACGGCCGGTCCGGCGCTGCAGCTGGTGGACCGCGGCCATGATCGCGGTCATCCCCGCGTCGCCCTTGAGATGCTCCGCCTCATGAAAGGCCTGGTTCGGCTCGCGCTGTACCGAGCGCAGATGCAGGAAGCCGATCCGGTCGCCCAGCCGTTCGATCATGCCGGGCAGGTCATTGTCCGCACGCACGCCGAACGATCCGGCGCAGAAGCACAGGCCGTTCGAGGCGTTAGGAACACGCGCGAACAACGCGGTGACATCGGCCTCGGTCGAGACGACGCGCGGCAGGCCGAAGATCGGGAAGGGCGGGTCGTCGGGATGGACGACCAGCCGCACGCCGACCTCGTCCGCTGTCGGACAGACGGCCTCGAGGAAAGCGACATGATTTGCGCGCAAAGCGTCAGCGTCCACCGACGCATAGGAGCCGATCGCCGCCAGCAATTCGGCGGCGGTGAAACCCTCTTCGCTGCCCGGCAGGCCGGCGGCGATGGTTTCGGCAAGCCTGTCCCGCGCGCCCTGGTCCATCGCCTCGAAGCGTCGCGTCGCCGCATCGACCATCTCGGGGCTATAGTCCGCCTCGGCGCCCGGGCGCCTCAGGATATGCATGTCATACGCCGCCACCGCCTCCAGCTCGAAGCGCAGCGCGAGCGCACCGTCGGGCATCGGCCAGGCAAGGTCGGTCCGCGTCCAGTCGAGCAGCGGCATGAAATTATAGGTGACGGCGGTGATCCCGCATGCGGCCAGATTGCGCAGGCTTTCGCGGTAATGGTCGATCAGCTGGTCCCGGTCGTCCCCGCCCGTCTTGATGCCTTCATGCACCGGCAGGCTTTCGACCACTGTCCAGCCCAGTCCGGCTGCTTCGATCATCGCCTTGCGCGCCGCGATCGCCTCGCGCGGCCAGACCGCGCCGTTCGCCACCTCGTGCATTGCCGTCACGACTTCGGTTGCGCCGGCCTGACGGATATCCCGCAACGATACGGGATCGCCTGGTCCGAACCAGCGCATCGTCTGAGTCATGAACATGTCCGGCAACTACTCCTTTGGCTCGGCGCCCACCCGTATGGCAGCGCCCATTGTTCGCATGCGCCTATTCGGCTGGCTTGAATTCAAGCGACATCCCCGATGCCTTGTTCGGCTGGAACCCCTTCCACAACGTGGCTGTAGGCGGCCCGGGGCTGTATCCCGAATAGCGGCCCGGCGGCGCGCCCGCCCAGACTCCGTCGTTGGAATTGGGCACCAGCCCGTCGATATAGGCCGCCTTTGACTGATCGCCCTTCACATAGCGGTCGAGGAAAGCGGTGATGAAGTGCGCCTCCACAGCCATCAGCCGGTCCTTCCGCCACACTGCATCCTCGAACCAGTCCTTGTCCCAGAAGGAGCCCCGCATCTCCGGCGGCGCGCCGATCAGCGCGATGCTGTGCGCGGCTTCGCGGAACGTCAGCAGAT
>JBDTXU010000375.1:0-1883 GCA_040006055.1 Sphingomonas bacterium
TTGATGAGCGCATCGGTCTCGCGGATCGGCAGGCCGCGATAGGACATGACTTCCTTGCCCTCGAGCTCCATCGGCCGGATCATCAGCGCGCCATTGCCGCTGTTGGTGCCCAGCGAGTCGAGCGCCTCGATCATGTCGCGGTTCATGTAGATGACGGTGCGGCCCTGCGCCGCGACATCGCCGTTCATCTTGGCGGTGCGCCGGTTCTGCAGCTTGTAGCTGGCCTTGCGCATGAACTTGTAGAGATCGATCGTCCCGGCCTGCACGTCCGACACATCGATATTCGCGATCCGCGCATTGAAGCGCCAGTCGCGCACCGCCACGCCGACATGCTGCCGGAACAGCTCCTCCTTGACGTAATAGACATTGCCATTGCCGTCGACGGTGCGCTGCTCGCCCTTGTCCTCGCGGGTCACGCCGGCCTGGGTGCCCTTGGGGTGGATCAGCGTGGTGTAGGCATCGCCGTGGGTGACGAACCAGATCGACGTGTTGTCGGAACCGACGCCGCCGGCACTGATGATCTGGTTGCCGGCACCCCCGCCGCCGAGCTTGTTGTAGCGCGCCGAAAGGCCCCTGAACTTCTCGGGCGTGGTGGTGATGTCATGGTAGAAGAAGCCGCGCTGCACTTCCTGCGCCATCGCCTCGAGATAGGCGCGCCCTTCGGACAGCCGCACCGCCGCCGGGTTGGGCGAGATGTCGAGCAGCCGCGTATCGACCGTCGACAGACCCTCGACAAAGCCGGTCGTGTCGTCGACCTGCTGGGTCGAGCTCTTCGACTGCGGGATGCCCTGGTAGAGCATTCCCCAGGTTACGGTCGGCAACCCGGTGCGGATGGTGTGACGGTGGAAGGTGCCCATATTGGCCTCAGCCGTCACCGCATCCTCCATCAGCGGATTGAGCTGGCGCAGCACCTCGATCACCTCGCCGATCTGCGCGTTGGTGCCGCCGGTGCCCTTGTACAGATCGATGAGGCTGAGAAAACTATTGCCGATGGTAGCCATGATGTAATGTCCTTTCCCCGCAGCATTTCCGTTCAGAGAAATGCCGGTAAAATGATATTTTCCAGAGAGTTGCCGCGCCTAAGCCGTCAGGCCTTGGGTGAATCGTCGGGGTAAAGCGTCTCCGCCGTATCCCGCCGTGAGTGGAAGTTGCCGGAGCCGCGAACGAAGTCGCCGTCCTCCCCGATCGCCCGGCCCACCTTGGCCCAGGCGCGGATCATCTCGGGATGGTTGCCCAGCCCGCTCTCGTCGAGCAACACCCGGAACGGCGACCCCTTGGGGAAGCCGAGATTGTCGAGCGCGAACGCGCCCTTGGCGAGAGTCTGCTTCCAGTTCGCGCCGCCGATCTCACGGTCGGCCATCGCGGTGTCGAGCCACGCCTTGCGGTCAGCATGCACCTGGCTGAGGATCTGCGCATTGAGCTTGTCCGAAAGCCCCGCCGCGAACTTTGCGGCGACCGGCATCAGCTTGTTGGCCTGCTCGTTCGAAAGGCCAAGCTCCTTGAACACCGGCGTCGCCGCGGCGAGCGCCTGCGGGTCGATGGAGAAACCGCCGGGCGCCTCGAGGTCATAGGTCTCGGGAACCGCGTGATCCCCCTCGCCTTGAAACTCTTCCCCGTCCTGCTCGACCAGGTCGCCCTGGTTCTCGCCGCTATCGAACGACGCAGCATCGCCCTCGGTCGCACCCTTGGGCGCGTCCGGCTCAATACTCGTCTCGAAGCTCTGTATGGATGTCGTCTCGTCGATCAATTTCTGTCTCCTTGTGCGTTGACTGCACCTGTTCGCGCAGAGTTTGAATCAACGTCTGGGCTGGAATCCCCGAGGCCGATGGCAGGGGCTGCACCTCATCCATGCTGCGCAGCATTTCGAGCGCGAGGCTCCGCCG
>JBDTXU010000376.1:0-4667 GCA_040006055.1 Sphingomonas bacterium
TTCCGGGGATGCATTTGCCGCTGCACATCTTCGAGCCCCGCTACCGCGCGATGATTTCCGATTCGATGGCGCGCGACCGGCGAATCGGCATGGTCCAGCCCCGCCCGGGCCCACTAGCGCCCGGCGAGGTGCCCGCATTGTTCACGGTCGGCTGTGTCGGCCGGATCGCCGAGTTCGAGACGAGCGAAGATGGCCGCTACAATCTCGTGCTCGAGGGCATCGCCCTGTTTCGCATCCTGCGGGAGCTCGACGTGACCACTGCCTTCCGCCAGGTCGAAGCTGAATTGCTGCCGGTGCCGGACGAACCCGAGATCCTGTCCCTGTCGCGCCGCTCGTCACTCGAGATGGAATCGCGGCGCTTTGCCGATGCGCAGGGCTATGCGGTCGACTGGGAAGCGGTGAACCGGCTCGACGACGAGGCGCTCGTCAACGGCATCGCCCAGATCGCGCCGTTCGACGTCGCGGCGAAACAGGCATTGCTCGAAGCCAGCGGCATCGAGGATCGGGCCGAGCTGATCATTCAGCTGATGCAGTTCTTCGGTCGGCACGACGGCGAGGAATCGGTTACGCTGCAGTGAGCGCGGAGTCCGTGCGCATCGTCGCTCGCCCTATCGGTGAGGCTCCTGAATGGGTCCGGGACGCGTGGATTGGCTTGAGGATACCTCTCCTGTGCCCGGATAAACGAGTTGTCCCGGGCGTCGGCGTCCTTAGCGGACCACATTCCTTTCTCGGGCAACTCGTCTGGCGACTCCGCGGGCGCTCGATGACAGTCAGCGGATACATCGTTAGCGCCCGCATCGCAGTGGATTTGCTGGAAACCCATAATCCACAAGCAGCGGGCTGGTGGCGGGCTAATGTGGCGCATCTGCTCGACGGCAGCAGGAACTTCGTTTTCGACACATCCTCCTGCGAGCTTGAGCGCTGAGCGCCGCCGGGATCGCAAGCCTATACCGTCAGCCCCTGCAGCAGCTTGGGCACGTCGCCACTCTCACCCCGGGCCTCGGCCATGAAGCGATCCTTCAGCGGCGGCAGTTTCTGGACCGCAGACAGGCCGAAGCGGCGTACGGCCGAGGCGGTGCGGCCTGGGATGCCAAACAGCCGGGTCAGCCCGTCAGTCGCGGCGGCGACCATGAAGGTGTCGAGGCTGCGCCAGCGCTCATAGCGCGCGAGAAGCTGCGGATCGCCGAGATCGAGGCCGAGGCGTTTGCCGTCGACCAGCACCTCGACCAAAGTCGCGACATCGCGGAAGCCGACATTGACGCCCTGGCCGGCAATCGGATGGATGCCGTGCGCGGCGTCCCCGACCAGAGCGAGCCGGTTGGACGTAATCGTCGCTGCGTGGTGGAAACCGAGCGGGTAGCTCGATCGACCCCCGAGCGGGCCAAGCCGTCCGAGAAAGCCGCCCATCCGTTTCTCGGCTTCGGCCAGGAAGCCGCGCTCGGACAGTTTGAGTATCCCCGGCGCTTCGTCACGACGCACCGACCAGACGATCGCCGAGCGGTGAAGGCCCTGCGCATCATCGTTGAGCGGCAGGATCGCGAACGGGCCCTTCGGATAGAAGATCTCATACGCGATGTTCTGGTGGCTGTGCTCGTGATGGAGCGAGGTCACCAATGCGGCATGATCATAGCTCCAGCGCGCGACCTTCAGGCCGGCGGCGTCGCGGGTCGGCGAGTTGCGTCCCTCAGCCGCGATCAACAGCGGCGCTTTGACCGTCGCGCCCGAATCGAGTGTCGCCACCACGCCGTGCTCGCCGCGCTCGACCGACACCGCGCGCGTCTTCATCCGCACATCGATGCCCCGTGCTGCCTCGGCTGCCTCCATCAGGGCGCGGCGAAGCTGGCGATTTTCGAACATATGGCCGAGCGCACCGCTATCGGCATCGGGCTCGAAATCGAGCGCGCCCGGCTCGAGCCCATCGCTCACCCTGATCCCCTGGATCGGGCAGCCGAGCCCGGCGAGCCGGTCCACGACGCCGATCGTCTCGAGCATCCGATAGGGCGCACTCGCAATCGCCGAGGCGCGGCCGTCAAAGCCGGCAGCGAGGATCACATCGGGGTCGGCGATGTCGACGACGATCGCGGTGAGCCCATGCGCGTCGAGCGCCACGGCCAGCGCGCTGCCGACAAGGCCGCCGCCGAGGATGATGACGTCTGCTTGGTCCATACCCCCGCTCTAGCGTCTGGCTGGCTTGCTGCCAATGCGCGCGCCTTGACGTCGGACTCCGCAAGCGCGATGATTCGCGAGCACAGACAGCGAACATTCCAAGGACTGAAACGATGGCGAGCCGGGCGCAGACGCCCTTGTGGCGCGAGACGATGAAGGCGGGCGCAGCGCGCAGCGGCGCGCTGATCGGCGCGATCGCGATCATGATCGCCGCGATCCTGATGCTGATCGCGCTCGCCACCTATCATTCGGGCGATCCGTCGCTCAACACCGCCTCGGGCGGGCCCGCCCAGAACTGGCTGGGCGAACCCGGCGCGTGGCTCGCCGATATCTGCTTCCTGCTGTTCGGGCCCGCCATCCTGCTGGTGCTGCCGATCTCGCTGATGATCGCGCTACGACTCTGGCGCGATATTCCGGTCGGGCGCTGGCGGCTGATGCTGCTGGCCTCAATCGGCGGCATCGCGCTGATCGGCACGACTTTCGCCCTGATTTCGAGCTCTGCGATGCGCGGCCTGCCCGCCGGTGCCGGCGGTGTCGTCGGGATCGCCTTTGCCGACCTTCTCCACTGGGCGATCAGCCAGATCGGCGATCCCACCGCGATGCTCTGGACGGCGCGCGGCGTCGGCGCCCTGATCGGCCTGGCCGGTATGGCCATCTGGGCATCGAGCTTCGTGATCGACATGGGCGATCGGCAGAGGCGGCCCCAGCCGGCGAAACTCAAAGCCGCCAAGGCCGAGCGGCGCACCCCCGAGCAGGAGGTGCTGCCAGCCGAAGCGGCGCGCAAGCCGCCCGTGCCGCGCGCGGTGGCCATGCCCGATGCCCGGCCCGGCCCGGTCATCGCCGAACGTTCACTCGCCGCCTCGGTGGCGAAGCCCAAGGCCAAACAGGCTTCGTTCGATCTGGGCGACAATTCGCAACTGCCGCCGATCGACCTGCTCAAGCCGGCACCGCCAGCACCGGGCGGACCCATCGATAAGGCCGCGCTCGAGCGCAATGCGCGGCTGCTCGAATCGGTGCTCGACGATTTTCACGTGAAGGGATCGATCATCAACATCCGCCCCGGCCCGGTGGTGACGATGTACGAACTCGAGCCCGCCTCGGGCATCAAGGCGAGCCGGGTGATCCAGCTAGCCGACGATATCGCCCGCAACATGTCGGCGATCTCCGCGCGCGTCGCGACGATACCCGGGCGCACCGTGATCGGCATCGAACTCCCCAATGCGCGGCGCGAAACGGTCGGGCTGCACGAGCTCATCGGATCGCAATCGTTCGACGATCAGTCAGCCTCGCTGCCGCTGGTGCTCGGCAAGAATATCGCCGGCGACCCGGTCATCGCTGATCTCGCGCCGATGCCGCATCTGCTCGTCGCTGGTACGACCGGATCGGGCAAGTCGGTCGGGCTGAACTGCATGATCCTGTCGCTGCTCTACCGGCTGCGACCCGACCAGTGCCGGATGATCATGATCGACCCGAAGATGCTCGAGCTGAGCATGTACGAGGACATCCCGCATCTTCTCTCCCCCGTCGTGACCGATCCGGCCAAGGCGGTGCGCGCGCTCAAATGGGCGGTCGAGCAGATGGAAGAGCGCTACCGGATGATGTCGTCGGTCGGCGTGCGGAGTCTTGCGAGCTTCAACGAGAAGGTGCGCGCGGCCCGCACCAAGGGTCAGCCGCTCGGCCGGCGCGTCCAGACCGGCTATCATCCCGATACCGGCCAGCCGGTCTATGAGGAGGAGACGCTCGACTTCCAGCCGCTGCCGCAGATCGTGGTGATCGTCGACGAGCTGGCCGACCTGATGATGACCGCGGGCAAGGAGGTCGAATTCCTGATCCAGCGCCTCGCGCAAAAGGCGCGCGCGGCGGGCATCCACCTGATCATGGCGACGCAGCGCCCCTCGGTCGACGTCATCACCGGCGTGATCAAGGCGAATTTGCCGACCCGGATCAGCTTCCACGTCACCTCGAAGATCGATTCGCGGACAATTCTGGGCGAGCAGGGCGCCGAACAGCTGCTCGGCAAGGGCGACATGCTCTATATGCCAGGCGGCAAGGGCATCGTTCGTGTCCATGGGCCCTTCGTCTCCGATGACGAAGTCCGCGCGGTTGCCGATCACTGGCGCGCCCAGGGTCGGCCAGATTATATCCAGTCAGTTACCGAAGAGCCCGAGGACGGCTTCGCGCTGGACGGCGCGCCGATGGGTGAGGATTCGGCCGAGGACCAGCAATATCGCTCGGCGATACAGCTGGTCGTCGAAAGCCAGAAGGCCTCTACCTCCTGGCTGCAACGCCAGCTCCGCGTTGGCTATAATTCGGCGGCACGGCTGATCGAACGCATGGAGAAGGACGGCGTCGTCAGCAGACCCGACCATGTCGGCCGCCGCGACGTCTTGCGCGATCGCGACGGGAACCCGCTATAGGACGGGCGGTTCAGAGCAGGTTCAACCCCGACCGTTCAGCAGCCAGGGCTGTCCCGGGAGAATGACGTGAATTTTCGTATCCCC
>JBDTXU010000377.1:0-12236 GCA_040006055.1 Sphingomonas bacterium
AGCAGGTCCGGATCGCGATCGAGCGGCTTGGCGATGTGCTCAACCAGCCGACCGAACCGGGAACCGGGAGTCGCGTTGCGCTGCCCGAGATCAAGGGGCACATCAGCTTCGAGGCGGTTCGCTTCCGCTACGATCTCGATGGGCCCTGGACGGTCGATGATATCAATCTGGCGATCCCGGAAGGCTCTACGCTCGGCATTGTCGGGTCGTCGGGGTCGGGCAAGTCGACGCTGACCAAGCTGCTGCAGCGCCTGTATGTGCCCGCGGCCGGGCGCATCCTGATCGACGGGGTCGATATCGGCCAGATCGACCCGGCCTGGCTGCGGCGGCAGATCGGCGTGGTGCTTCAGGAGAACCTCCTGTTCAACCGATCGATCCGCGAGAATATCGCCCTCGCCAATCCAGCGATGCCGCTCGAGCGGGTGATCGCCGCTGCCCAGCTGGCGGGGGCGCATGAGTTCGTCGTGCGCTTGCCGCAGGGCTATGACACGCTGATCGAGGAGCGCGGCACCAATCTCTCTGGCGGACAGCGCCAGCGGCTCGCGATCGCGCGGGCGCTGGTGACCGGTCCGCGCATCCTGATCCTCGACGAGGCGACCTCCGCGCTCGACGCCGAAAGCGAGGAGATCATCCAGACCAACCTCAAGGCGATGGCCAAGGGCCGCACCGTGCTGATCATCGCGCACCGCCTCTCGGCGATCCGCCAGTGCGACAGCATCATCACGCTCGAGGCGGGGCATATCGTCGAGCGCGGTAGCCATGCCGAACTGCTCGCCGCCAATGGCCGCTATGCCGATCTTCATCGCCGCCAGTCCGGCGTGACCGGAGGCACGACATGAACTTGGCGCACACCTGGCAGGTCATCAGGGCCGCGCTGAAGGCCGACAAGGAGCAGCACCGGGGCAGCCTGCGCTCGACCGAAGTCGACTTCCTGCCCGCCGCGCTGGAAGTGATCGAACGCCCGGTCAGCCCGACCGCGCGGGTCACCACCTGGGTGTTGCTGGCTGGGCTGCTGATCACCTGCCTCTGGCTCGTTCTCGGCCGCGTCGATGTCGTCGTGCCGGCATCGGGCAAGATCGTGCCGACGGGCAATATCAAGATTGTCCAATCGCCGGGATCGGGTGTGGTCCGCGCTATCCATATCCGTGACGGCGATGTCGTGGCCAAAGGGCAGGCGCTGGTCGATCTCGACCCGACGCTGTCGGGCGCCGATCTCGCCCAGGCGCAAAAGGGGCTGCTCGCGGCCGAGCTGGAGGCGGCGCGCAACCAGGCCATCGCCGACGCCTTGTCGGGCAGGGGGCTGCACTTCACGCCGCCGGCAGGCGTCGACCCCGCGGTCGCCGAGATCCAGCGCCGGCTGATCGAAGCGCAGCTTGCTGAGGTCGAAGCGACGACGGCTGGCCTTGTCTCGGCGCGCAGCTCGGCGCTGGCCGATGCACAAGGCGCCAGTGCCCAGATCAACAAGCTCAACGCGACCGTGCCGATCCTCGACAATGAGCTCGCCAATATGCGGCGGCTCGACGCCAAGGGCTATGCGCCGGGTCTGCGCCTGCTCGAATTGGAGCGAACGCGTCGCCAGGAATCGGGGGACCGTGATGTTGCGATGGCGCAGCGCGCCCGCGGTTTCGCCGAGGCCCGCAAGTTCGCCGACCAGGCCAACCAGACGCGCGAGCTGGCCCGGCGCACCGCACTTACCGATCTCGCCAAGGCGCAGAGCGAAGTGATCCTGCGGCGGGAGGAGGTGACCAAGGCAACCCAGAAGCGCCGGTTCCAGCGGCTGATTGCGCCGGTCGGCGGTACGATCCAGCAGCTGACGCTCCACACCATCGGCGGTGTCGTCGAGCCGGCGCGCAGCCTGATGGTGATCGTGCCCAATCAGGACGGGCTTGAGGTGGAGGTGCGCATCCTCAACAAGGATGTCGGGTTCGTCCATGAGGGGCAGCCGGTCGCGGTGAAGCTCGAGGCGTTTCCCTTTACCCGCTACGGGACGGTGCCGGGCACGATCAAGGGGATCAGCCGGGACGCCGTGCCAGACCCCAAGCTCGGATCGGTCTATATGGCGACGATCAGCCTGAGCCAGGCCTATATCGTGGTGGACGGGAGCAGGGTGCCGCTCAGCCCCGGGCTCGCGGCGACGGCGGACATTCGGACGGGATCGCGGACGATCATCAGCTATCTGGTCAGCCCGCTGGCGACCTCGGTGGCGCAGGCCGGGCGGGAGCGGTAGCGGCTGACCTCGTGGGGAAACCCGAGGCCAATTGTCCGCCGATTTCGGATCGCCAGCTGTAGCAACTCCTTTGTGGAGGGTGGGGCAAGTCTCGGCCATGAAGCGCGGTTTTAGCGGCGCGGTGCTTCGGGTTGAATCGGGTGAGGCCGTTGTGTGGCGGCGGCGTTTCAGGAAATATGCTACTCCGGCTGTGTCATATCTTTTTGTCGCGGCGTTGGCGGGTGGATCGCTGGCCGAGCGCGTGTTCGTGTTGGCAATGTCATGCGCATCGCTGACTTTTCCAATATGTACAGAACATTGTACAGATGTGTCGACAACCCGCCTCGCCAGGTGTTGGACAGCTATTTCGCAGCGTGCCGTCGATGCTCATCGGAGACGAGATCGAGCGTTGCTGGGTTGGACGAACGGTGGTCGGTTGCCTGGACCCCGCCGCTTGTGAGCCGGTCGCCAGGGGACTCCCTGAATAATAGCTTCGTGTTAAGTATTTTTCGCCGCGATTGTCGCGCTATATACCATCCATCTTGAATCTTCTTACGACTTACTTGGATAATAATTTGCCGAGCGCTCACGCGATGTTGCATTTATTCTATTGAGTATGGTTAATTTTATACTTGCTAAGAATGATTCTTCTCGGTTACGCCCCATTAATTCTTAGCTTCTAGCGCTTGGCGCTGTGGGGTTTTTGGGGGGGTATTATGGTTGCGTATTCGGAATTGGGCTTGGAAACGGTCGTCAATACGCAGACCGCAGCCGATCAAATGGCGCCATCCGTTGCAGGCTTCGCTTCCGGTGGATTTGTCGTCGTATGGGAAACCGATGACACAGCCCAGGACGGCAGTGGATACGCAATCAAACTTCAGCTCATCAACGCGGCCGGCGCCAAAGTTGGAGCCGAAATCCTCGTCGATTCAGCTATCGGCGGTGACCAGACCGCACCTGTGGTGACCGTTCTTGCAAGTGGCAATTTCGTTGTGAGCTGGCAAACTTCCGATACCACACAGGACGGAAGCGGTACCGCCATCAAAGCGCAGCTGTTCAGCGCAAATGGTACCAAGATCGGCGGTGAATTCCTGGTCGAAACGCAGACGGCGCTTGATCAAACAACGCCCTCTATCACAGCGCTTTCAGACGGCGGATTCGCGATTGCGTGGGAAACCAGTGATGCTGCGGGGTATGGCACCCTATTAAAGGCGCGGCGCTTTTCGGCTGCCGGTGCGTCGGTCGGGGGCGAGTTTCTGATCAACAGCGCCATGTTGGGAGGTCAAACCTCAGTCGATATAATCGGGCTGTCTGGCGGCGGCTTTTTTGTCAGCTGGACTGCTGGGTCGGGCGGAAATGCAGACGTTTATGGCCGAGTCTTCGACGCCAATAGTGCACCGCTGGGCAATGCTTTCCTGCTGAACACGACGACAAGTTTCAGTCAGATTCAAGCGCAATCCATACAACTGGCCAACGGAACGATCCTTTCCACATGGCTCAGCTATGTCGGCGGGAACGCCGGTTTTCAACTTATGGGCCAGTTCCTGACGACTAGTGGCGTCAAGGCCGGCACTGAATTCACGCTTGCCGCCACAACATCGGTTGGCGACGCGCACGCTGTGTCTCTGCCGGATGGCGGATTCGCAGTAAGCTGGACGGCCGGCGCGCAGACAGCCGAATCTGGCAATGTCTGGTTTCAGCAGTTCAACTCAGATGGCACACCTCGGGGGAGCTTCGAACTGCTCAACACGACAACCAGTCGCTACGAATTCAGTGCAAAGATGGCGATAGATGGCAACGGTTCGCTGCTAACGGTGTGGGACAGCTCCAACAATACGCCCGACGACAATATTAACAGCCGGTTGCTGGTGGCCCATGCCGGGCCGCAGTTCACATCCAACGCGGGGCTCGGCGGTGTTAGCATCACCGCGCCGGAAAACCAGTCCCTGGTAACAACGCTACAGGCCACCAATCCCAATGGTGCCGGATCTCTCGTCTTTTCCCTCGTTGGCGGAAGCGATCAAGCCAAGTTTACGCTTAACTCCCAAACTGGCGTCTTGAGCTTTATTACGCCACCGGACTATGAATCTCCCAATGATTCTGGTGCCGACGGGGCGTATTATATTACGGTAGCTGTTTCGGATGGCACCTATTATGATACACAGCAACTTGCAGTAAAATTAACTAATGTAAATGATGCGCCATTCTTCGGTGCAACCGCCAACAGTATCAATTATATCGAGAATGGAGTTGGAACAGTTACGGTTCTACTGGTGTCGGACCAGGACCAAAATCCAATATCCTACTCTCTCACTGGCGCGGATTCGTCTTTATTTACTTTCGACGCTGCGACTAAGGCGTTGCGCTTCATTTCCTCTCCGAATTTCGAGGCTCCGGCCGATTCTGACGGAAACAACGTTTACAATGTAACGGTCGTCGCCAGCGACGGCCAACTCAGCACGTCCAAGGTGCTTACAGTTACCGTCACCAACATCAACGAGGCTCCGATCATCACCTCGAACGGCGGTGGCGACACGGCAAGCATCTCGGTCAACGAAAACACCATTGCTGTCGCTACAGTCACCTCTACCGATCCCGAAAATACGGCCCGGACCTATTCGATAGCGGGCGGTGCCGACGCGGCAAAGTTCACCATCAACGCTTCCACCGGTGCCCTCAGCTTCATCGCCGCGCCGAATTTCGAAGCGCCTGCCGACGTGGGTGCCAACAATGTGTATGATGTGACCGTTCGTGCCAGCGACGGCACATTGTCGGATACACAGGCGATCGCGGTGACTGTCGCCAACGTCAACGAAGCCTTGTCGATCACATCGGGCGGCAGCTTTACCGTAGCCGAGAACCAGCTTGCGGCAGCTACGGTCACCGCGGTCGACCTCGACGGAACCGCACCAACCTATTCCATCACGGGCGGTGCCGACGCGGCCCTGTTCTCGATCAATTCCGCCACTGGCGCGCTGAGCTTCATTGCCGCACCGAATTTCGAGGCACCCGCCGATGCGGGCGCGGATAATGTCTATAACGTCACGGTGCGGGCGAGCGATGGCACGTTCTCGGATACGAAGGCGCTGACGATCTCGGTGAACGACGTCAACGAGCCTGTCGTCATCACATCGAACGGCGGCGGAGTGAGTGCCGCGCTGGCAGTCGCGGAAAATGCGACTGGCGTCACCACCGTTGTTGCCGCCGATCCCGAAAACGCATCGCGCAGCTATTCGATCGCGGGCGGTGCGGATGCCGCCTTGTTCACGATCAATGCGGCAACAGGCGTTCTCTCCTTCATCGCCGCTCCTGATTTCGAGGCTCCCGGCGATGCCGGTGCAAACAATGTCTATGACGTGATCGTGTCGGCGAGCGACGGTGTGACCACCGACACTCAGGCCATCGCGGTCACGGTGACCGACATTGTCGAAGCACCCCCGACACCGGCCCCGGAGTATCTCGTCGGCACGAGCGGTAACGATATCCTCATCGGCCACGGCGGCAATGACACGCTCAATGGCGGCGATGGCAGGGACAGGCTCGATGGCGGGGATGGCGACGATGTCCTGATCGGTGGCAACGGGTACAACATCCTGATCGGTGGTGCTGGTGCCGATGTCCTGGACGGCCGGGCCGATTACGGATTCAACGTCGCAAGCTATGTGAACGCTACGAGCGGTGTTTCCCTGTCGCTCATCAACGGCGGCACTGGCGGTGAAGCGGCCGGCGATTCCTTCTTCAACATCTACGAAGTGGACGGGTCGGCCTATGCGGATCAGATCGAAGGAGACGATCTGGGCAATAATTTGATCGGCGACGCGGGCGATGACGTGCTGTCCGGTCTCGGCGGCAGCGACTATCTCGACGGCGGGCTCGGCGCGGACGCGCTGTATGGCGGCGACGGCAACGACACCAATTTCGAGTCGCCCTACGCGTTCGTTGACGATGATGCGGTAGACCATGTCTATGGCGGTGCCGGGATCGACAATCTCATGGGGGGCGCCGGCGATGTGATCGACGGCGGCGCGGGCAATGACTGGCTCCTGGTAAGCGGCAATGACGGCGTTTATCAAGGCGGTGACGGTAACGATACGATCGGCTTCTGGACGAGCGGCACGAGCGGCACGAGTATCGATGGCGGCGCGGGCTACGACATTCTGGACGTAAGCTACCGCTATATGGCGATCACGAGCATCGTCGGCATCGAGCAGATTGTGGCGAGCGAATATTCAGGTTCGGCGTCGACAATCTACGGCGTGACATCGACGCTCGATCTCTCGGCGGCGAGCTTTAGCGGTTATCTGAATGTGACGGCCGCGTGGAGCTCCAACCCGGTGACGATCATCGGACCGTCCGGTCCCGTCGGCACCGGCGGCTCATTGCTGCGGCTGTCGGGCGCGGCGGGCAACGACAGCCTGACCGGATCGTCCGGCAACGACATGATCTACGGGAGCTTGGGAGACGATATTCTGACCGGCGGAGCCGGCGACGATTATCTCAACGGCGGCGATGGCATCGATAGCTTTGCGTATCACGCTGGCTTCGGCAACGACACGATCGCCGATTTTGCCGCAACCGGGCCCCAGCACGACGTGCTGAAGTTCGACAGCAACATCTTTGCCGACTGGGCACACCTCCTGGGTGCCACCACGCAACAGGGAAGCGATCTGCTGATCACCCTCGACCCGGCCGATACGATCACGCTAAGGAATGTCGCGCTGGCGAACTTCACATCGGCGAACGCCACTTTTGTCTGATATCGGCGGCAGGGACCGATCCATTGCGGCAGATCTTTCCGTGGATTCGACAATATTCTCTGCCGCCGGAAGGCATCGGCTTGCCTTGGCGGACGGAACGACCATTCCGTCGCCACGGCACCGGTGCTTGATCGGCCCTCAGCTTCAACCTTCTGGACCCATTCGTCGGCAACGATCTTGAATGTGTCGCCTGCGGAGACCACGCCGACCTCGCGGGTCAGTTTACGGTAGCTGGAAGGATTCACCGCCTTGCCCAGGGGCTTGCGGGCGTTTGACCGCTTTTCACGGGCCTCTTTGAGAGACGCCAGAGGGTAGGGCCAGCGTGCCTCTCTTTTTGGCGTGGCGGTAGTCCAACCGCCAGTAGCGCGCGCCATCGGACCGTGTGAGCTGGTGCAGCCCATGCATAAAGTATCGCCGAAATCTGCAGAAAACTGCCATTATCTGGACGGTTATGAACCGCCATGGAAGGTAATGGTGCCCGGGGACGGGATCGAACCGCCGACACTGCGATTTTCAATCGCATGCTCTACCAACTGAGCTACCCGGGCATATCCGGCGCCACAGGATGGAGCGCGGGAAGGCGGCCTCTTAATCGGCGTCGTTGGCGCTGTCCAGCCCGGGCGGCGGACTGTTTTCCTCATCGCGCTCAGCCGGGCCTGCCGGAATGCGATAGCCCTCGCCAAGCCATTGCAGCAGATCGCGGTCGCGGCAGCCCTGGCTGCAAAAAGGCGTGTGCGTCACGCTGACCGGTTTGCCGCAGATCGGGCATTTGTCTTTCTTCATCTCACATCACCTCGAACTGGGGCTCGACACCGGTGCGCCGCGCCAGCTCGGCAATCAGCGCCGGCCGGGCGGCCAGCCATGCCTGAACGCGTCGCGAAACCCGGTGGTGCCGCGGCACGGGCGGCGGCGTCCGCTCGATCATCCGGAGCAACGCGCGCGCCTCGGCGCCCGCCGGATCCGCGCGCAGCAGCTCGGGCAGCGAGGCACGGGCGCGGCGGCGGACGATCTGCAGAAAGCCAAAGCCATTCATCGCCGTCCGCTCGAATGGCAATGGAAGGCCAGCATCGATCGCCGCGGCCACCGCCTGGCGTGCCGCCTTGCCTTCAAGCGTCGGGAAATCGATCCCGATCGATCCGGTGACATCGTGCCGCAGGATCGCCTTCGCGACGGCGGCCGCGGCAGAGAGTGCCAAAGCCTCGAGCGGCGCCTGACCATCGACATCGAACAGGGTCATCGCCGGGGTCGGCGTCATGCGCAACGCGCCACCGGCAAAGGCGATTTCGCCGGTCATGGCCTCCTCGAGCACCTCGGACCAGCCAGCCGCCTCAAGCTGATCGAGCTCGTGCGCACGAAGCTGCCGAGGCTTGTGGCCCGATTCGGCGAGCCGCGTGAGCAGATCGGGGCCGGGCACGGGCAGGCCGCCCGGTATTGCGGGGATTGCCTTTGCCAGCTTCGGCCGCCCTGGCTCGGGGATCGCTTCACGGACGATCTCGACGGTCAATGCCGCACCCTGGGTGATGCCCGCTGGCAAAAGGCCAAGCAGCGCCTCTCCGCCGCCATCGAACGCCACACGGCCCTCGCGACCACGCACAGTGATTTCGATCAGCCGCGCAGGCAGGATAGCGCCGACACGTTGCGCGCCATCGTCCAGTTCGATCCGCGCTTCGAGGACCTCGCCGTCCTCGATCAACGCGGCGCGGGTCTCGCCGATCCCCGCCTCATAGAGCCACTCAGCCAAGCGCGATTCCAGCGGCGGCGAGGAGGGCGCGCGTCTCGAACAAGGGCAGGCCGATCACGCCCGAATGGCTGCCCGACAGGAAGCGGACAAACGCCTCGGCCCGGCCCTGAATGGCATAGCCGCCCGCTTTGCCCAGCCCCTCGCCACAGGCGATATACGCCTCGATCTCGGCGCTATCGAGCGGCTTGAACGCGACGATTGTGTCCGACAGGCGGGTGCGCGCCTTGCCGCTTGCGTCGATCACGCAGATCGCGGTGAGGCAATGATGGCGTCGCCCCGAAAGCAGGCCAAGCAATTTGCGCTGGATCTCCGGGGTTTCGGCCGGCGGCAGGATGCGGCGGCCAAGCACGATCGCGGTATCGCCGGCCAGCACGACTTCGTCGGCCGCGCGATCGACCGCACGCGCCTTGGCCTCGGCAAGCCGCAGCACATAGGTCCGCGGCACTTCGCGCGGCAGCGGCGCCTCGTCGATATCGGGGGCGGTCACCCGCGCCGGCACGACACCAAGACGCGCGAGCAGGTCGCGGCGGCGGGGGCTGGCGGAAGCGAGGACGAGCCGCACGGGCGGCTCCATTCAGCCCGGATCCCGGCCCTGGCCGGGGTGACACGCCATGCGCGTCACTTGAAGCGGCCCCGGTGACACGCTGTGCGTGTCACTTGAAGCGGTAAGTGATTCGACCCTTGGTGAGGTCGTACGGGGTCAGCTCGACAAGCACCTCGTCGCCCACCAGCACGCGGATGCGGTTCTTGCGCATCTTGCCGGCGGTATGGCCGAGAATTTCGTGATCATTCTCTAGTTTCACGCGGAACATGGCGTTGGGCAAAAGCTCCACCACCTGGCCGCGCATTTCGAGCAATTCTTCCTTGGCCAAACAAACCTCTAGCGATGTGGGGAAATCCTGAGCGCGCGCCTTAGCTCAGGAGGCGCGAAAAGGGAAGCAACGAACGCCACCGCCGATTGCGGCGCGGTAACGTCGCCTCAAGCGGGGTTATATTGCTTCAGGAACGCGTCCAGCTCCTTGAGAAACTGCACGCGATCCGCCTCATTGGCGAAATGATGGTCGGCAGTTGGCTGCTCGACATAGCGATAGGTCTTGCCCGCCGCCTTGAGCTTCTCGACCATCTCGCGCGATTGCTTGACGGGCACGGTCTTGTCGACCTTGCCGTGCATGATCAGGATCGGAATTGAGAAGTCGGCGGCATAATAGATCGGTGAGATCGCCTTGAAATCAGGCGCCTGGGTGCGCCAATAATCTTTTGCTCTGCCGCCGTACAGGAAATCGCTTTTGTAGCGGACCATCCCGCCCATATCCGATACGCCGGCATAGGAAACCGCGCAGCGATAGACGCCCTTGTCCCGCTGGGCGGCGCGAAACGCGGCATAGCCGCCATAGGAGCCACCGACGATGCAGACTCGCTTGGCGTCGGCCATGCCCTTGTCCGCTGCCCATTTCACGGCGTCGATGAGATCGTCCTGCATGGCGAGGCCCCACTGGCCCTCGCCCTTCTTCGTGAATTCAGTGCCGAAACCCGAGGAGCCCCGGTAATTGGGCTGGAGCACCGCATAGCCACGATCGGCGAGAAACTGCGCTTGCCAGTCCCAGCTCTCGTCATCACGCGCGAACGGGCCGCCATGCGGCATCAGGATCAGCGGCAATTTCGTAGCGGGTTTGTTGCGCGGCAGAGTCAGTACCGCTGAAATATCGAGCCCGTCACGCGCCTTGTAATGCACGGTGCTGACCGGCGAGTAATGCGCCGCCTTCAGGTCCGAGCTGATATGGGCGAAGAAGTGCATCTTGCCCTCGGCGGGTTGAAAAACATAATAATCGCCGGGCCGATCGGCGCCGCCGACCAGGACGATCATCACGCTGAAATCACGGTTCCACGAAACGATATGCGCGTGACGGGGAGCGACGCTCTTGTCGATCAGCGTCTGGGTTTCCTCGAGCATCGGGTCGAACCAATGCGTACGAAGGCGGGTGTCGGCATAGCGGACCCCGATCAGCTTGGTGCCGCCCTCGGATGTAATCAGTCCGTCCAGGTCATAACCGGGCACGCCATACAACTTCTCGCCTGTCTTCAGCGTGGTGAGATCGAGATTGTAAAGAGCATCGAACCCGTCATTGTCATCATAGGCGATCGCCTTGCCGGGTTCGGGCAGGAACATGGCGGGGACATTGCCAAGCGATGATCCGCGCCCATGCGCCCGTGCAATGGTGTGGAAATTGTCGCCAGCTTTTTCGCGATACAGCAGGCCCGAACTGCGGTTGGTGTCGCTATAGGATATGCCGACTCGCACGGTACCGGCGCCGTCCGCATACCAGTCCTGGACGTTCTCGGTCGAGGGCGCCACGCGCTTGCTCTTACCAGTCGAAACATCGAAGTCGCGGACCTCGGGCCAGAAACCCGGCTCATTGGAGAAGATCGACGTCTGCATCGCCAGCAGGATGTGCGGCGAGCCATCCGATGCTTTCCACAAGATATCGCTGGCGTTCTGCGCAGCTGTCTCCTTGCCGAGAATCTGCATCTTCTTGCCGTCGGCGCTCATCGCGAGCGTGCGGCCGATGTACCAGGAGTCGCCCTCCACGGCGCGCGTCGCGCCGAGCACCGCGACCAACCAATCGTCATTCACCCATGACCAGGCCCGGAGGTCGGCATCGCCCGGGTCGACCTGCGCTATTTTCGAGCTATCGCCGAGTTGGATGATCGCGAAGCGCTGCTTGCCGCCAATTGCGACCTGAGCAGCGACCCTCGTGCCGTCAGGCGACAATTTGGGCGCCTCTATGAAGGGCAGCTGCGCGAAGCTCTCGAGCGGAATCGGTGCGGTGGGCGCGGACGGCGCAGGCGTTGCTGGAGCTTGGGCAGGCGATTGGGCCGAAGCTTGGGCCTGGGGCGCGGAAGCCCAGCCAGCCGATATCCCCATGGCTGCCGACAAAGCCAGCGAAACAGTCGCGAAACGCAATATCATTGAAGCCCCCGGTTCCTTCAGCGCGCATTATCCGACCGGGACGCGCTCCAAGCAACCGTTTTTACATGGCTTTTTGGGGACAAAAAGAACCGCGCCGGAATTGCTTCCGGCGCGGTTTTCGGTTTCTGGTCCGGAAATTGTCACCATTCCGGATCGATCGGGTCGATCCTCAGCCGGCGACCCCGGCATGTGCCAGCGCAGCGAGCAGCAGCAGGGCGACGATGTTGGTGATCTTGATCATCGGGTTCACTGCCGGGCCGGCCGTGTCCTTATAGGGATCGCCGACCGTGTCGCCGGTCACCGCGGCCTTATGGGCTTCGCTGCCCTTGCCGCCATGGTTGCCGTCCTCGATGTACTTCTTGGCATTGTCCCATGCGCCGCCGCCCGATGTCATCGAGATGGCGACGAACAGGCCGGACACGATCACGCCGAGCAGAAGCGCGCCGAGTGCCGCGAAGCCGCTCGCCTGGCCGGCAACCGCGGTGATGATGAAATACACCGCGATCGGTGCGAGCACCGGCAGCAGCGACGGGATGATCATCTCCTTGATCGCCGCCTTGGTGA
>JBDTXU010000378.1:0-2501 GCA_040006055.1 Sphingomonas bacterium
CCCGATTGGAGACGATGATGAGCGAACGTGAGTCCATGCCCTATGACGTCGTGATCGTCGGCGCGGGCCCTGCCGGCCTGTCAGCGGCGATCCGGCTCAAGCAGCTGGCGGCGGAAAAGGGCGCCGAGATCTCGGTCTGCGTGCTCGAAAAGGGCTCCGAGGTCGGGGCGCATATCCTGTCGGGCGCGGTCGTCGATCCCAAGGGACTCGACGAGCTGATCCCCGACTGGCGCGACAAGGGCTGCCCGCTGGCCGAGGTGCCCGTCACCGACAATCAGCATTGGATTCTCGGCAAGAAGAGCAAGTTCGGCATGCCGCACTTCATCACGCCGCCCTTCATGCACAACAAGGGCACTTATACCGGCAGCCTCGGCAATCTGTGCCGCTGGCTCGCAGGCCAGGCCGAAGAGCTCGGCGTGGAGATTTTCCCGGGCTTCGCGGCGGCCGAGATCCTGTTCAACGAGGACGGATCGGTGAAGGGCGTCGCCACTGGCGACATGGGCGTGGCGCGCGACGGCACCCACAAACCCGATTACACGCCGGGCCTCGAGCTCCACGCGAAGTACACTTTCTTCGGCGAGGGTGTACGCGGGCATCTCTCCAAGGAACTAATCCGCATCTTCGAACTCGCCAAGGATGCGCAGCCCCAGGTCTACGGCCTCGGCATCAAGGAATTGTGGGACATCAAGCCCGAGCATCATGTGCCCGGCAAGGTGATCCACACCCAGGGCTGGCCGCTGACCGACGGCGCGAACGGTGGTGGCTTCTTCTATCACCAGGCGAACGGGCAGGTCGCGATCGGCTTCGTCACCTGGCTCAATTACTCCAACCCCTATCTGTCGCCCTTCCAGGAGATGCAGCGCTGGAAGACCCATCCGGCGATCGCGGCGATGCTCGAAGGCGGCAAGCGAGTCTCTTACGGCGCGCGTGCGATCAGCGATGGCGGGCTGCAGTCGATCCCCAAGCTGGTCTTCGCGGGCGGCGCGCTGATCGGCGATTCGGCTGGCTTCCTCAACGTGCCGCGGATCAAGGGCAGCCATACCGCGATGAAGAGCGGGATGATGGCGGCCGACGCCGCGTTCGACGCCATTCAGGCCGGCCGCGAGCAGGATGAACTGGCCGCCTATCCGGACGCGTTCGACAAGAGCTGGGTGAAGAAGGAGCTCTCGATCGTCCGCAACGTGCTGCCTCTGGTCGAGCGGTTCGGCGACCAGCTCGGTACCGTGCTTGCCGGCATCTCCATGTGGCTCGAATATCTCGGCCTGAAGCTTCCCTTCACCATGAAGCATCACCCCGACAATGAGAGCCTGTGGCGCAAGGACCAGGTGAAGAAGATCGAATATCCCAAGCCCGACGGCGTGCTGACTTTCGACCGGCTTTCCTCGGTGTTCCTCTCCAATACCAATCACGAGGAGGACCAGCCTGTCCACCTCACGCTCAAGGATCCCAACATCCCGGTCGACTATGATCTGCCGATGTATGACGAGCCGGCGCAGCGTTATTGCCCGGCGGGCGTTTACGAGATCGTCGGTGAGGAAGAAGGCAATCCGAAGTTCGTGATCAACGCCCAGAACTGCGTCCACTGCAAGACGTGCGACATCAAGGACCCGACCCAGAACATCAACTGGGTCGTGCCCGAGGGCGGCGGAGGGCCGAATTATCCGAATATGTGATCGCCTGCTGTTTGCTGCCCCGACGCTGGCGATGACGTTGGCGATCGCGACACCGGCCTTGGCCGATCGCGGGACTGACGACCTGGCCGCTTATGCCCGTGCGCGCGCCGCCGATGGCGACGGCAAGGTGGAGCTGGCGGCCGCCGCCTATGCCACTGCGCTGGCAGGCGCGCCGAACAACGGCGCGATTGCGCGCCGCACCTATCGCGAGGCGCTTGAAGCCGGCGACGACGCGCTGGTCGATCGCGCAATCCTGGCGATGGCGCGGGCCGGCGACACGGCACCCCCTGATGTGGCTGTGCTTGGCTATGCGCGGGCGCTCCGTGCCGGGGACGCCGCGGGCACCAAGGCGCAGCTTGCCCGGATCAGCGCCGGGCCATTCGACTTCGTCGCGGGCCTGCTGGCCGCGTGGCAAGCTTATGACGCGGGCAGCGATCCGTTGGCGCAGCTCGACAGTGCGCGGAGCAATCCGGTCGCGGGCCGTTATATCGCCGAGAATCGCGCCCTGCTGCAAATCGCGACCGGCAAGACCGACGAGGGGGTTCTCGGACTCCAGGCGCTGCTCGGTTCCGACCAGGCGAGCCTCGATCTGCGGATCAATGCGGCGCAATTGCTTGCCGCCAAGGGCAAAGGCGATGTCGCGCGCAAGCTTCTGGTCGGCAACGACCCGACGATCCTGGCGCTGCGTGGGTCGCTGGGCGACGGCGTCCAGCCCTCAGCCGCGTTCGGCGCGTCGCTGCTGTTCACGCGGCTGGCATCGGATCTCGCTCAGGGCGATCCGACTCCGCTCACCATATCGCTCAGCCGCGCGGCGCTCAGGCTCGATCC
>JBDTXU010000379.1:0-3923 GCA_040006055.1 Sphingomonas bacterium
GTCAGCGCCTGATGCAGCCCCGCACCCGCGATCAGCCAGCCGATCAGGCTCAGCGCAGCCAGGCTGTGCACCGCGGGCGCATAGAGCCGTGACGCGCGATCGGCGATCCGCACATAGCGCGATTTGCCCTGGGTTGCTGTCTCCATGAGCCGGGCGATATCGGCGACCATGGTTGCGTCCCCGGCTGCGGTCACCTTTATCGTCAGCTGACCGTTCAGGTTGATCGTGCCGGCGAGGACTGTGTCGCCGCCCTCGACCGCCACGGCGATGCTCTCGCCGGTGACGAGCGAGCGGTCGATGCTGCTCCTGCCCTCCTCGACGATCCCGTCAGCGCCGATCCGCTCGCCCGCCGCGACCAGCAGGCGCATTCCCGGTGCGAGCTCGGCCGCGAGCCGGCGCTGCGTGGTGCCGTCGGGAAGCCGCACCAGAGCATCGCTCGGCACCCGTCGCATCAATGCCGCGACGCCGTCAGCCGCCCTTGCCCGCATCGCACTGTCGAGGAAACGGCCGGCGAGCAGGAAGAAGAGCAGCATCGTCGCGCCGTCGAAATAGGCATGCGCGCCGCCCACCGCCGTCTCATACAGGCTCATCGCGGCTGTGAGCACCACGCCGGTCGAGATCGGCACATCCATATTGGTGCGGCCGTGGCGAAGCGCGCTCCACGCACTTTTGAAGAACGGCCGCCCGGCATAAGCGATCGCCGGCAGGGCGATTGCCGCGGAGAGCCAGTGGAACAGGGTGCGGGTCGCGCCCTCGGCACCCGACCAGATCGACACCGACAACAGCATCACGTTCATCGCCGCAAAGCCCGCGACCGCGAGCGCGGTCATCAGCATGCGGCTCTCGCGATTGGCGCTGACTTCCGTTTCACCGACGAAGAGCTGGGCCTGGAAGCCAAGGCGCCCGATCGCTGCCTGAAGCTCCTCGTCTGCGAGATTGGCCACATGTTCGATCCGCACGCGCTTGCTGGTGAAATTCACGCGGGCGGCGACCACGCCCGAGATTTCAGGAAGCCCCTTTTCAAGCTTGGCGATGCAGCCGGCGCAGCGCAGCCCGTCAACCGTGAAGGTTGAGGTAGCAAGCTGCGCCGCGGCGCTCATGCGGGGATCTCGTCATCGAAGCGCGCGTCGTGCGCGCCATCCTTTATATCGACGCGCAGCAGCCAGCGGCCGGCCGGCAGCGGCTGGGTAGCGACGAACCGGCCATTGCCGACGGCGTGGAACGCCAGGTCGCGCGCCGGCAGGCGGCCGAGCGGATGAGTCGCGTGCGCCGTGACGGACGTGCCAGACAGCGGACCGCCCGGCGCAATCGCGGTCACCACCACGACGCGGCCGGCCCCGATCGTCGCATCGGCATTCCAGCCGAGCTCACGCTGAGCACGCGCCTCGGCGAGCCAAGTGTTGAACCGCTGGCTCGCGACATAGCTGTTGTCGACCACAGAGCCGCCGAATGTGCCAATCGCGTAGCTCGCCATCAGGACATTGACCGCGATGACCACGCCGAACAGCGCGACGACGATGCCGGTCATGTGCCAGCCGGTGAAACGGCGCGTCATTCGGGTTGCTCCGGTCGTTCGAAAAAGCTCTTATCGCGAGCGGTGCCGCCCTCCGCATCGAGCGCGCGGACGGTGAAGGCCAGGTCGGTTCGCTCAGGACCCTGGCCAGGAGCGGCGACGAACAACTGGGCCTGCGCAACCTGGTCGGGCGCGACGCTCAGCTTCAGGCTGCGCGCGGCCTGAGCCCGGCCCGCGGCCTCGGTCCACAATACGCCCTCCGGCACCCCGTCGATCGTCACTTCGACACTACGGGGGCGGCCCTCCATGTTGCGGACATTGACGGTATAGGCGTTGCGGATGCTGCCGTCGGACAGCCGCACCCATTGCGGGTTGCGGGTCTGCAGCACGCTGATGTCGATCCGGGTGCGATTGCCCAGCGCGAACAGCATCACGAGGCCAATCGCGGCCCAGACCCCGAAATAGACCAGGGTGCGCGGCCGGAAGAGGCGTTTCAACACAGGGACCGGCTGTTCTCCCCGCGCAGCCAGCCGGCCATCGAGATCGGTCGCATAGCCGATCAGCCGGGACGGACGGCCGACCTTCGCCATCACTCCGTCGCACGCGTCGATGCACAGGCCGCAGGTAATGCAGCCGATCTGCGGTCCTTCGCGGATATCGATGCCCGTCGGGCACACAGCGATACAGGCGTTGCAGTCGATGCAGTCCCCGATATTTTCGGCCAGCTCGGGTCGTTCGGCCAGGGCGACCAACGACGGCATCGCGCCATTTCCCTGCCCCGTGGCATCGCGCTTCAGCCCGTGCGTACGCGGCTCTCCGCGCCATGCCTTGTAGGTGACGGTCAGCGATTTCTCGTCGAGCATCGCGCTCTGGATCCGCGGCCAGGGGCACATGTAAATGCAGACTTGCTCGCGCATCAGGCCGCCAAAAATATAGGTCGTCGCGGTGAGTACACCGACGGTCGCATAGGCAATGAATGGCGCGCTACCCTGGACGAAGGCATGCCCAAGCGCGGGCGCGTCAGCGAAATAGAAGATCCAGGCACCACCAGTCAGCGCCCCGATGACCAGCCATATCGCGTGCTTCACGACGCGGCGCATGACCTTCGCTGGTCCCCACGGCGCCCGCTGGAGCTTGATCTGCGCGTTGCGATCGCCATCGATCGCGCGTTCGACATGGACGAACAGATCAGTCCACACCGTCTGCGGACAGGCATAGCCGCACCAGGCGCGGCCGACTGCCGAGGTGACCAGGAACAGGCCGATACCGGCCATGATCAGCAACCCGGCGACATAATAGAATTCGTGGGGCCAGATCTCGATCGAGAACATGTAGAAGCGGCGATGCGCCAGATCGACCAGCACCGCCTGGTCTGGTGCCCATGGCCCGCGATCCCAGCGCAACCAGGGCGTCACGTAATAGATCGTCAGCGCCACCGCCATGATCGCCCATTTCAGGCGCCGGAACGGGCCGTCCACTGCCTTGGGGAACACCTTGCGGCGTGCCTCGAAGAAGTGCTGCCCGTCTCCGGTCAGATCATGCGGACTGGACATCAGAAATGCGGCTTCGCTGGCGCCGCTGCGGCCACGACAGGCCCGCCCACTGACGGCGTCTTCTCACCACCACCCAGCGAGTGGACATAGGTCGCCAGCATCTTGATCGTGACCGGATCGAGCCGCGTTCCCCAGGCCGGCATGATGCCGTAACGCGCGTTGGTCACCGTCTCGGTGAGGGCGTCGCGATCGCCGCCATAGAGCCAGATCGCGTCGCTCAGATTGGGGGCCCCAAAGGCCCGGTTGCCCTTCGCAGTATCACCGTGGCAGGCCGCGCAGTTGTTGGCGAACAAGGTCGCGCCCCGGCGGGACGATGCGCTCACGCTCTCCTGCCGCGATACAAAACGGACATAAGAAACGACGTCCTGCACCTCTTCCGGCTTCAGGATTCCGTCACGGCCGAACGCGGGCATCTGCGACATGCGGGTCTGGTCGTCACCCGGCTGGCGCACGCCATGCTGCAGCGTCTGCTCGATGGTCTTGATGTCGCCACCCCAGAGCCAGTCGTCATCATTGAGGTTGGGATAGCCCTTGGCTCCGGCAGCGCCGCTGCCATGGCACTGGCTGCAATAGACCTTGAAGGCCGAACGCCCGCCTTCCTGGGCGGTACGTAACAGCCTGGCATCGTCCGGCAGCCGCTCGATCGGCATCCCGGCGAGCGCCAGCATCGTTGGTGCGCGGCGGGCGTGCTCGGCGGTCATCTCCCGGGAAAGCTGGCCCCGGCTCGACCAGCCCAGCGTGCCCGTCGTTGCACCGTGCAGCATCGGGATCGCCGGATAGAGGACGACCCACACCGCCGCGAAAGCGATGCAGGCATAGAAGGTATAGAGCCACCAGCGCGGCATGGGCGTATCGAG
>JBDTXU010000380.1:0-4922 GCA_040006055.1 Sphingomonas bacterium
TCATGGCGGTGGCGAATATCAAGGACGACAATCTCGTCCAGGCGATGCAGCTCTCGAAGAGCGACGCGATCGACACCTGGTCCGAATATCAGGCGACGAAGACCAAGGCGCATATCGTCGATACCGCCAGGACCGAGATGGCGTTGATTGCTGGCGATGATCCTTCCGGGGCAGCGCGCGCCGCGCTGGCGACGATGGATGTAGAGGCGAAGAAATATGCAGCTGAAGCGCCTGTGCTCAAGGCGAAGGCACAGGCGGATGACGCGCAATATGACGCGCTGAACGTGCATGACGACCAGTTCGACATGTCGGACGCGCTCATCTCGATCGCTGTCTCGCTCGCGGCGGTCGCGGCGCTGGCAGAGACGCGCTGGCTGTTGTTCTCGGCGTGGGGCTTTGGAGGGTTCGGGCTGCTGATGGGGATTGCCGGCTTTGCCGGTTGGGCGATTCACCCCAATGCGTTGGCGAGCTTCCTCAGCTAAGGGTCAATTCGACCAGCCACTCGTCACCCCGGACTTGTTCCGGGGTCCACGGAGCCGCAGGAGCGCCGCCTGCGAGGCTTGCGGAGGAGTGGATGCCGGAATAAGTCCGGCATGACGGGTAAGGTCGATCGAATTAATCCTTGGCGTCGAGCGCCGACCAGCGCTTAGCGAACGCGGTGCGCTCCTCGGTGGTGAGGTGCAGCCCGAGCTTGCTCCGGCGCATCAACGCGTCCTCGGCGGTGCGGGCCCATTCGTGCTCTCGCATCCAGCGCGCCTCGATTTCGGTGAGGCCGCCGCCGAGATCGGGGCCCATGCCGGCCTCGTCGGTCACCCCGGCCAGCATCTCAGTCAGCATCGAGCCATAGGCATGCGCCATCCGCGCGGCGCGGGCGTCGCCGAGGAACGGCCAGGTCTTGCGGACGTCGGCGAGGAACAGCGCGAAATCGGGAATCGCGCCGCCGGGGAAAACCCGCGCCCGAGTCACCGAGCGCTGCGCGAAGCCCATCGGCCCGGCCAGCTTCTCCATCGCCTCTTCGGCGAGGTGGCGCGCGGTGGTGATCTTGCCGCCGAAGATCGAGAGCAGGGTGGGCCCCTGCGCGTCGAGTTCGAGGACATAGTCGCGCGTCACCGCCTTGGCTTCGCTCGCACCGTCGTCATAGAGCGGGCGGACGCCTGACCAGGTCGAGGTGACATCGGCGGGCGAGACCTGCCTGATGAAATGGGTGTTCACCGCATCGCAGAGATAGGCGATCTCGTCCGTGCTGATGACCGCGTCCTCGGGCTTTTCGACCGGGATGTCAGTGGTGCCGATCTCGGTGAACTCGCCCTGATAGGGGATGGCGAAGATGATGCGGCGGTCGGCAAGCTGAAGGATATAGGCGTGATCGCCCTCGTACAGCCTGGGCACCAGGATATGGCTGCCCTTGACCAGCCGGACGCCGCTCTTCGCGCTGACGCCGAGATCGTCGAGCATGCGGTGGACCCAGGGGCCGGCGGCGTTGACGATCGCACGGGCCGAAACCTCCTCGCCGCTGGAGAGGCGCGCACGCCAGACCTCGCCGTCGCGGCGGGCCGATTCGAGGGCGACACCGACCCGGATATCAGCGCCGTTGGCGGCGGCGTCGACTGCGTTGAGCACAGTGAGGCGCGAGTCGTCGACTGAGGCATCCGAATAGACGAAGCCGCGATTGCCGCCTTTCAGCGGTGCCGAATAGGCAGTGTCGGTCGCGCGCAGGCCGCGCGAGCGGGGCAGCGTCATCTTGCCGCCGAGCATGTCGTACAGGACGAGGCCGAGCCGGACCATCCACCAGGGCCGCACCGCATTCTCCTGCGGCAGGACGAAGCGCAGCGGACTGATGATATGGGGGGCGGCATGGACCAGGCGCTCGCGCTCGCGCAGCGCCTCGGCCACCAGCTTGAACTCATAATATTCGAGATAGCGCAGGCCGCCATGGATCAGCTTGGTCGAGGCCGAGGAGGTGTGGCCGGCGAGATCGTCGCGCTCGACCAGCAGCGTTTTGAGGCCATGCAGCGAGGCCTCCCGCGCGATCGCGCAGCCATTGATACCGCCGCCGATGATGAGGAGATCGTGAGTCACCGGCGGCGCTATATCGCGGGGTTACGGTATAGGCGACCCACCATGGAGGATTGAGCCGCGGCGTCGTCCGGCGTAGCGATCCTTCGGGGATGAGGTGGGGAAGCACTGATGCGTCGTACTGAAATCGTCGGCGTTCAGTATCTTCGCGGGATCGCCGCACTGGCTGTCGTCGTCGATCATGCTGCGGGCACCGCCGCCTTCTCGAAATATTTCGGCAATTCCCCCGCATGGGCCTTTACCGGCAATGGTGCGCGCGGCGTCGACCTGTTCTTCCTGATCAGCGGTTTCATCATCACCATCGTCGCGCTCCAGGGCGCCGAGCTCGCGCCGGCGATGAAGCTACGGGATTTCTTTGCGCGGCGCTTCGCGCGGATCGTGCCGCTGATGTGGCTGGCGATCATCTCCTACCTGCTACTCCAGCTGGCCTTTCGGCACGGGGTGCCGCCGCTCACGCCTTATGTGCATGCGATGCTGCTGCTGCCGGGCGATATCCTGCCGCCGCATATCTGGACGTTGCGGCAGGAACTGGTCTTCTATCTGGTCTTCGCGCTCGCCATGCTGACGGTGCGGCTCGGGCGGATCCTGATGTTGCTCTGGCTTGCCCTGCCGCTGATGCTGATCGCGCTTGGCGTTCTGCCGCACGACGGGGGGACGGTGCACGGCGCGGTGCGCATGATCGCATCGCCCAGCAATCTCGAATTCGGCGCCGGAATGCTGATCGGGATTATCTGGCTGAAGCGGTGGACGCACCGCGACTTTGCCGCGCCGATCGAGCCGCTGCTTCTGCTCGCTATCGGATTCGTCGTGGTGGTGGCGATGATATCCTGGGGGGTCGGATACATGACAGCGCCGGGCCGGGTCGCCTTGTGCTCGCTGCTGTTCGCGCCGCTGTTGTTCTACGCGGTCCATGTCCGCTGCCCGGAGGGCTGGCCGCGCAGGATCGGCGAACTGCTCGGCAATGCTTCTTATGCGATCTATCTGTTCCATCCGCATGCTGTGTCGGGGAGTTTGGGCATACTCGCGCGGCTGACGCCCTGGATGCCGCGCGCCGCGCTCATCCTCATCGTGGTGGCGGTCGCGACCGGTTTCGGCGTGACCGTGCATCTGCTGGTGGAGAAGCCGCTGGTTCGCTATGCGCGCATCCTGCTCGGCAGATCGCCACAGCCGTCGATGCAATCGAGCGGGGGCGCCGGCGCCGCCTGAACTTCCCGCGCGGCGCTGTTGACCACTCTCGAGTCGGCCTGTATAGGCGCCGCTGCCCGGACGGACCTTGTCCTCTCCCGGGCATGCTTGAACATTGCTGGATGCATTCCAGGGCCCGGGGGGCGTCAGCGCCCCTAGCGGTCCTTTTTGTATTCCCGAGCGTAAAGGCTCCAGCAAAGTAACCACTTGAAAGGTGAAGGCTTCAATGCCGACGATTAACCAGCTGGTCCGCAAGGGCCGCGATCCGCAGAAGGCCAAGTCCAAGGTCCCTGCGATGGAGCAGAATCCGCAAAAGCGCGGCGTCTGCACCCGCGTCTATACGACGACTCCGAAAAAGCCGAACTCGGCTCTGCGCAAGGTTGCCAAGGTCCGCCTGACCAACCAGCGCGAAGTCATCAGCTACATCCCGGGTGAAGGGCATAACCTGCAGGAGCACTCGGTCGTGCTGATCCGCGGCGGTCGCGTTCGCGATCTTCCCGGCGTTCGCTACCATGTTCTCCGCGGTGTGCTCGATACACAGGGTGTGAAGGATCGCCGCCAGTCGCGTTCCAAGTACGGCGCTAAGCGTCCGAAGTAAGCCGGTCGGCTTGTCTGACCATCAGGGCTGAAGTTTAAAGGAAGAAATCACATGGCACGTCGTCGTCGTCCCGAAAAGCGGGTCATCCTGCCTGATCCCCAGTACGGGGATGAGGTTCTCTCCAAGTTCATGAACAGCGTCATGCTGGACGGCAAGAAGTCCGTCGCCGAGCTGATCGTCTATGGTGCCCTCGCAACTGTCGAGCAGCGCGCCAAGAAGGATCCGATCGGCGTGTTTCACGAGGCGCTCGCCAATGTGAAGCCGGGCATCGAAGTCCGTTCGCGCCGCGTTGGCGGTGCGACCTATCAGGTCCCGGTCGAGGTGCGTCCTGAGCGCGCCCAGGCACTGGCGATCCGCTGGCTGATCACCGCCGCGCGTGCGCGGTCGGAGAACACCATGTCGGCACGTCTCTCGGGCGAGCTGCTCGATGCGTCGAACAACCGCGGCAACGCGGTGAAGAAGCGCGAAGATACGCACCGTATGGCCGAAGCGAACCGCGCCTTTAGTCACTACCGCTGGTAAGCCAGGGGTGCCGGTTTCGGCACTCTGGCACAAGTGAACCTCACGACCTATATGTGGGGGGCCGGGCAATCCCCGGCCTCCTGCATCGCTAAGGAAAACACGATCATGGCCCGCAGCCATCCGCTCTCGATGTATCGTAACATCGGCATCATGGCGCACATCGACGCCGGTAAGACGACGACGACCGAGCGTATCCTTTACTACACCGGCAAGTCCTACAAGATCGGCGAGGTCCATGAGGGCACCGCGACGATGGACTGGATGGAGCAGGAGCAGGAGCGCGGGATCACGATCACGTCGGCAGCCACGACGTGTTTCTGGAACGATCACCGCATCAACATCATCGACACCCCCGGGCACGTCGACTTCACGATTGAAGTCGAGCGTTCGCTGCGCGTGCTCGACGGGGCGGTTGCGTGCTTCGACGGCGTTGCCGGCGTTGAGCCGCAGTCCGAGACGGTCTGGCGCCAGGCCGAGAAATATCATGTGCCGCGGATGTGCTTCATCAACAAGCTCGACCGTACCGGCGCGAACTTCAACA
>JBDTXU010000381.1:0-3002 GCA_040006055.1 Sphingomonas bacterium
TGCTGTTCTTCATCGTCAATGGCTGGCTGCTTGGGCATGATCTCGGCGAGATGGTTGCTGCCCGGCATATTCCGCGCAGCGCGATGAAGGGCTGGCGCGGATCGACCGCGTTGCAGCGCTTCACCCTCGGTCTGGCGGGCACGGCGATGTTCCTGGTGCCGATCCTCAACATCTTCGCGCCCGTGCTCGGCGCCGCGATGGCGACGCATCTTTTCCACGGGAGACGACGGGTATGAAGCGACCGGGTATGAAGCGACTGGGCCTGACGATCCTGCCGATCCTGTTGCTGGCCGGCTGTGGCGAAGGCAGCACCGTCGCACCGCGCCCGGCACGCGAAATTCCGCTGCCGGTCGTCCCGGGTGGAGTCGCCGGTCTGGACAAGGTGATGGGCCAGCCCGGCGGGGCGCTGATCGGCCTGTTCGGCCAGCCGGTCGCCGATATTCGCGAGGGCACCGCTCGCAAGCTCCAGTTCGGCAACGCCATCTGCGTGCTCGATGCCTATCTTTACCCCAAGGGGCGCGGCGAGCCGCTCGTCACCTATGTCGATGCGCGGCAGACCGACGGCAAGCCGATCGATCGGGCGAGCTGTGTGGGGGCGTTGAGCGTGGGACGGAGGTAGCTTCTTCTTCCTTCAACCTTCTTCCTCCCCTCCCGCTTGCGCGTTTCAGGTCGGTCAGGCTCCCGGCCTAACCTGAACGATGCGGGGCATCGTTCACCTGAAACTGGGTCGGGGGAGGGCCTGTTATGAACGTTCACGCGATTGGACACTCCCTCCCCTAACCCCTCCCGCAAGCGGGAGGGAAATTTCATGCCGCCCACTCGGCGCACACAATCTCGTCGGTTTCTTTTGCTGATCGCACCACCCGCTCCAGCTCCCACCGCCCAGCATCCAGCCGCCCCAACGCCCAAACCGCAGCCCCCCGAACCACCGGCGCCGGATCATCCAGCAACCCTACAACCGTCCCGATCAACCCCGCAGCCCCACTATTTCCCGCCGCGATCAGGCAATTCCGAACCATTCGGTCGCGCCCGATCCGCTTGATCGGCGATCCCGAGAACACCGCGCGAAAGCCCGCATCATCGAGCGCCAGCAAATCGGAGAGATCAGGCGCCGCCAGCTCAGCGCGCGCTGCGAAAACCCTGTTCGCATGCGCCGTGGCGGCGAATTTATTCCACGGGCAAACCGCCAGGCAATCGTCGCACCCATAAATCCGGTTGCCGATGCCCTCGCGAAACTCATGCGGAATCGGCCCGGCATGCTCGATCGTCAGATAGGAAATGCACCGCCGCGCATCGAGCCGGTAGGGCGCGGGAAACGCGTCGGTCGGACAGGCGCGCTGACAGGCATCACATGAGCCGCACCGGTCCCTCCCGGGCACATCCGGCGCCAGATCGAGCGTCGTGTAGATCGCCCCCAGGAACAGCCAGCTGCCATGATCCCGGCTGACGAGATTGGTGTGCTTACCCTGCCATCCAAGCCCAGCCGCCTCGGCGAGTGGCTTCTCCATCACCGGCGCCGTATCGACGAACACCTTCAGGTCCACATCCTGCACCTCGGCGACCAGCCACCGCGCCAGCGCCTTCAGCGCCTTCTTCACGACATCGTGATAATCCGCCCCTTGCGCATAGACCGAGATCCGGCCCTTCTCCCCCTCTCCCGCCAGCACCAGTGGATCATGCGCCGGGGTGTAGCTCATCCCCAGCGCGATCACGCTCTTCACTTCGGGCCATAATCCGGCCGGACTTTCCCGGTGGTGCGCGCGCGCCTCCATCCAGATCATGTCGCCGTGCCGGCCCTCGGCCAGCCATTGCCGCAACCGTTCCCCGGTTCGCGGCGCGGCATCGGCACGCGCGACGCCGGCCGCGGCGAAACCCAATTCAACCGCTTTCGACTTCAGTCTTTCGTTCAGCGACTTGTCTTTGCTCACGCTTGACCGCTACCACGCCTGCGACATTCGAGGGAATTACCGTTGCGTTACGAGTTGGCAATCAGCGCCACCGGGCTAATCAAGAAATTCGGCGACCGCCGCGTGGTCGATGGCGTCGATCTCGCCGTACCCAAGGGCATGATCTACGGCGTGCTCGGGCCGAATGGCGCCGGCAAGACCACCACGCTCCGCATGCTGCTCGGCATCATCGAGCCGGACGGCGGCACGCGCACGCTCCTGGGGCTTGATCGCCCGCGCGAGGCGAGCGACCAGGTCGGCTATCTTCCGGAGGAACGCGGCCTCTATCCGGCGATGAAAGCGAAGGAAGCGATCGCCTTCATGGGCGCGCTGCGCGGCCTCGATCTCAAGACCGGCCGCAAACGAGCTGTCGCGCTGATGGAGGCGAACGGGCTCGGCCATGCGATCGACAGCAAGATTCGCAAGCTTTCGAAAGGCATGGCGCAACTCGTCCAGCTGCTCGGTTCCGTCGTGCACGAGCCTGAATTGCTGGTGCTCGACGAGCCCTTTTCCGGACTCGATCCGGTCAACCAGGAGCGGCTCGAAGCGCTGATCGTGGCGCAGCGCGATCGCGGCGCAACCATCCTCTTCTCCACCCATGTCATGGCGCATGCAGAGCGGCTGTGTGATCGGCTTGCGATCATCTCGGGCGGCAAGCGCCGCTTCGAGGGCACGGTGGCGGAAGCGCGCGGCATGCTGCCGATGCGCGCCCATTATGTGCCGCACCATGACGGCGCCGGCGTGCGCGAGCTCCTCCCCGCCGATGCCGAGCATATCGGCGACGCCTGGCGCTTCACCATCGCCGATACCGGCGCCGAGGATGTGATCCGCAAATTGATCGATGCCGGCTTCGGGATTTCGGGGCTGTCGATCGAGCGCCCTGGCCTGCACGATGCCTTTGTCAGAATTGTCGGCAAGGAAGCGCTGGAGGCAGGCCAATGAGCACGCCTCCGATCAGCAATTTCCGCCGCATGATACGCCAGACGCTGACGATCGCGCGTCGCGATTTCGTCGCGACGGTGTTCACCCCCACCTTCCTGATCTTCCTGTTCACGC
>JBDTXU010000382.1:0-14768 GCA_040006055.1 Sphingomonas bacterium
CGCGGTCGCGCGCGATGCGCAGAAGACCGATGCAAGCCAGTCGGTAAAGGCGATGTTGCTCACCCGCACCGCAACCGCCAACGCCAAGCCCGAGCTCGAAATCTACGCCGACGATGTGAAATGCGCCCACGGTGCGACGGTCGGCGAACTCGACGCGATGGCGCTCTTCTACCTCGCCAGCCGAGGCATCGCTCCGGCCGAGGCGAAAGCGCTGCTGCTGCGCGCGTTCATCGGATCGGTGTTCGACGACGTTGCCGATGCCGGCGAGCGCGAGGCGGTCGAGGCGGCTGCGCAGGCAGCGCTGGAGGGGATGCTACAATCCCCCTCCCGCTTGCGGGCGGGGCTAGGGGAGGGCATGTCCAATGGCTGACCTCGCTCTTTCCGGACAGGCCCTCCCCCGACCCCTCCCGCAAGCGGGAGGGGAGATGCGCCCCCTTGACGTCCTTGCGGACTTCCCCGCGATTCCCGAGGGCTGGGCCTATCTCGACACCGCCGCCACGGCACAAAAACCCCAGCCGGTGATCGACGCGATTAATCGCGGCTATGCCGAAACCTACGCCACCGTGCACCGCGGCGTCTATCAGCGCTCAGCCGATATGACCCTCGCCTATGAGGCAGCCCGCAAGCGGGTAGCGCGCTTCATCGGTGCCGGATCGGCCGACGAGATCGTCTTCGTGCGCGGCGCGACCGAGGGGATCAACCTCGTCGCGCAATGCTGGGCCGGCGAGCAGCTCAAGGCCGGCGACCGCATCCTGCTCTCCACGCTCGAGCATCATTCGAACATCGTCCCCTGGCAGATGGCCGCCGAACGCGTCGGCGCCGCGATCGATGTCGTCCCGCTCACCACCGATCACCGCATCGATCTCGACGCGATGGCGGCGATGATCACCCCCGCGCACAAGCTCGTCGCCCTCGGGCATGTCTCGAACGTGCTCGGCTCGGTGCTCGACGCGAAGCGAGCAGCGGATATCGCCCATTCCGTCGGCGCGAAAATCCTGCTCGATGGCTGCCAGGCAGTGCCCCGCATGGCCGTCGATGTCGCCGCGCTCGATTGCGACTTCTACGTCTTCTCAGGCCACAAGCTCTACGGCCCAACCGGCATCGGCGTGCTCTGGGCACGACCCGAACTGCTCGAGGCGATGCCACCCTATCAGGGCGGCGGATCGATGATCGATCGCGTCACCTTCGCCAAGACGACCTACGCCCCGCCACCCGGGCGGTTCGAGGCGGGGACGCCGCACATCGTCGGCGCGCTCGGGCTGCATGCCGCGATCGACTATGTCGAGCGCATCGGGCTCGATCGCATTCACGCCCATGAAACCGCGCTCGTCGCGAAGACCCGTGAGGCGCTGTCGCAGATCAACTCTGTGCGGCTCTACGGCCCTGAAGATTCAGCCGGCATCGTCTCCTTCACCATCGAGGGGGTGCATCCGCATGACATCGGCACCATCTTGGACGAGGAGCGGGTCGCGATCCGCGCCGGCCACCATTGCGCGCAGCCGCTGATGGAGGCGCTCGGCGTGCCGGCGACGGCGCGGGCGAGCTTCGGGGTTTATAACAGCGCGGCTGACGTGGATGCGCTGGTGCGGGGCATAGAACGCGTCACCAGGATTTTCGGGTAGGGTTGGCATGAACGAAGAGCGGAAGATCATTGTGGAAGAAGTCGACTCGGTCGAGGTGCCGCCTAGGGCGCGTGTCGATGGCGGGGTGGCGGAGACGTTCGAGCGCAAGCGCGACTATCTCGAAGGCTTCCTCGCACAAAAGCCCCAGCCCGAGCCGAGCGGCGAGCCCGGCGGCGCGCTGTACGAGGCGGTCGTCGCGGCGCTGAAGGAAATCTACGATCCCGAGATTCCGGTGAACATCTATGATCTCGGCCTGATCTACGGTGTCGAAGTGACGGACGCCGGCCATGCCGTGGTGACGATGACGCTCACCACGCCGCATTGCCCGGTCGCGGAGTCCATGCCCGCCGAGGTTGAGCTGCGCGTCGGCTCGGTGCCCGGCGTCGGGACGGCGGACGTCAACCTCGTCTGGGATCCGCCATGGGACCCGCAGAAGATGAGCGATGATGCGAAGTTAGAGTTGGGGATGCTTTGAGTCATTCCCCTCCCGCAAACGGGAGGGGAAGAAGGAAGAAAAAGATGGCGACGACACTGAGACCGCGGCCAGCCGCACTGATCCTGACCGAAACCGCCGAAGCGCGGATCGCGGACCTCATGGCCAAGGCCCCCGAAGGCGCGATCGGCGTGAAGCTGTCGACGCCCAGGCGCGGCTGTTCCGGGCTCGCCTATTCGGTCGATTATGTCACCGAAGCCAAGCCGTTCGACGAAAAGATCGAAACGCGCGGCGGCACTCTCTACGTCGATGGCGGCTCGATCCTGTACCTTATCGGCTCGACCATGAACTGGGTCGAGGATGATTTCGCCGCCGGCTTCGTCTTCCAGAACCCCAACGCCAAGGGCGAATGCGGCTGCGGCGAGAGCTTCACCGTCTGACCGGCGGACTCAGAGGAGCCGCACTTCGAGAAGCGTGGGGCCGCTGGTCTGGAACGACCATGCCAGATCCAGATCCAGCTCTTCCACTGCCGCAACGCGCCGGCCCGGTACGCCATGACTTTCCGCCAGAGCGACAAAGTCGATACCCGCGATGGTGGTTCCGGGCAGTTCGTCCAGCCCGAAACGCCGTGCGAAGTTGTTGAGGGCGGCATATCCTCCGTTGTTCAGGATGATGAAGCTGACATTGGCCCGCTGGTCGGCGGCGCTCCAAAGTCCCTGGCTGGTATACATTGAGGAGCCGTCGCCCAGCAGGCAGATTACCTTGTTCCCCGGCCGCGCACGCGCGATGCCAACGGCAGCGGGCAGGCCATAGCCAAGACCGCCCGCCGGGGTCGTATAAAAGCCGCCGGCCTGCGTCACCGGCAAGTGATCGTGCATCGCATCGCGCGCGGTGGGCGCTTCTTCGACGATGATCGCCCCGTCCGGCCGTAGCGCCGCAACGCGCGCCATCACATGGGCAAGCGTCAGCGTCGGCGCCTGTAGCAGGATCGGAAGGCGTGCGGCCGAAACAGGCGCTTCGCGCTGACGCACTTGCTCCATCAGGGCCAGAAGCCCCGCACGGACGTCGCCAAGCACACCGGTTCCACGGGGAAGGATGGCAAGATGTTGCGGGTCGTCGCTGAGCAGGGCTATCCCCGTGCCCTCGGGCCAAACACTCTCGCGTCCTTCGGCGTGCCAGGTAAAGGCCGGCGCGCCTGCGACCACGACCATGTCATACCCATTGAGCAGCGCCACCAACCGCTCTTCATAGCCGGGAAGAAAACCGGCGAACCGGGCATGATTCTCCGGAAAGACTTCTCTCCCCGTCAGCGGTGCCACCCAAACGTCCGCACCGGTCTTTTCCGCCAGTGCGATGGCCTGATCCCACGCGCCACAGCGCGCGATGCCCGCACCAAGGACCAGCGCCGGCCGCGTCGCCTTGTCCAGCATTCCGGCGATGCTCGCGATCCCCGCCGGGTCGGGAACACAGGTCAGCGACAGGACGGGTAGTGTGGGCAGGGCGCAATCGCGGTCCCAGTCATCAACCGGGATCGATACGAATACCGGCCCGGTCGGTGGCGTCAGCGCGATATGGAAGGCGCGTATCAACGCCGCGGGCACGTCCTGTGCGCGCAAGGGTTCGGCGGCCCATTTCACATAGGGGCGCGGAAATTCCGTGGCACGTTCTGCCCCCAGAAACGGATCGTGGGGCAATAAGGATCGTGCCTGCTGGCCCGCCGTGATCACCAGCGGCACGCCGCCGCGATACGCGGTGAACAGACTCCCCAGTCCATTGCCCGTGCCCGCCGCCGAATGCAGGTTGACCAGCGCCGCCCGACCGGTCGCCTGTGCGTAGCCATCCGCCATGGCCACCACCACCGCTTCGTTGAGGCCAAGGACGTAGGCGATATCGGGTGGCATCGCCTGCAGCATGGGGAGTTCGGTCGAACCGGGATTGCCGAACAGCGCATCGACGCCGAAATGCTGGAAAACCGCATAAGCGGCGTCGCGGACGTTGGGCATGGACAGTCGCTCGCTTACAGTCCGAACCAGCGTTCGGCGTTGGTCTGGAAGAACTTCTTCTTGAGTTCGGGCGTGATATCCATGGTGTCCATGTCGCGGACTTCCTGCGCCTCGACCTGATAGGGATAGTCCATCGCATACATCACGCGGTCCTCGCCCAGGACCTGCTGCGCGAACCGGACCGCCGGCTCCCATGCCACGCCCGAATTGGTCACGAGCACGTTCGAGCGCATATAGTCCGTGATCGTCTTGTTGAGCGGCTTCATCCGCTCCCAGCGCTTCGAGCGGACGCCGGCCTGATGCATATAGTCGAGGCGATAGAGCCAATAGGGCAGCGCCTCGCCCATATGGCCCACCATGATCTGCAGATCCGGATAGCGATCGAAGATGCCGATGGTGATGAGCCGCAGAAGATGCATGCCGGTGTCGACGCCGAACCCGAAGATCGCGCCATCGAGGCCGGCTTCGCGCATCGGATCGATCATCGCGTCCGGCGGCGTGGCGGGGTGGATGTAGAGCGGCTGGCCGGTATCGGCGAGCGCGCGGAAGATCGGGTCGAACTTCGGATCGTCGAGATATTCGCCCTGGGTGTGGCTGTTGATCAGCACGCCCTTGAAGCCCAGCTCGACCGCGCCCCGCCTGATTTCGGCGGCGGACCATTCCGGATCCTGCGGCGCCACCGCGGTCATGCCGATAAAGCGATCAGGATGCGCGGCGCAGCGCTCGGCCAGATAGTCATTGGCGCGCACGGCGATGCCTTTGGCTTCCGCCACATCGAGCATCGGCTGCACGCCCGGCGAGGTCAGCGCCAACACCGCCTTGTCGATGCCATGGGCGTCCATGTCGGCCAGGCGCCGTTCGCCCATATCGAGCAGGCGCTCCATCACCTGCACCGTCCGCTCGGAGGGAGATTGGGCGTAGAAGCCCCATAAAGAGGTCATGCCTTTGTCGGCGGTGCCGTCGCGCACCATCCGCAGATACACATCGACCTGTTCCCGCGTGGCGAAGGTTTCCTCGGTCGCGATGCGCAGATAGCCGCGGTCGCCGCCGGTATTGAGTGGGTGGGTCATCGAAAGATCGTTCCTTCAGGGATAAGCAAAGGAGAAGCAGCACGCCGTCGCGAAACGACGGCGCCCGCTCCGTTCCAGCGTCAGAAGCTCTTCTTGAGCGTCACGGCCCATTCGCGCGGTCGGCCGGGCTGGGCATTGGCAACCCCGGTCGTGACCGAGATCTCGGACGTGGTGAGGTAATAATATTTGTCGAACAGGTTGGTGACTTCGAACGAGACTTCGAAGTCACGGCGGTGGTTGCGCCAGGTCAGGCGGGCATTGGCCAGCGTGTACCCCGCAATTTCGGTTCGCGCCGAATTGACCGCGGCACCCCACGCCGTTGACTGGTAAGCCACGTCGATGCGCGGCGTGAACGCGCCGATCTTGCCCGCATCGACCTCATATTGCAGGCCTGTGCTCCACTTCCAGCGCGGCGTGTAGGGCGGCATCATGCCATATTGGACGCCGTTCGGGTTGGTCGTGCCACCAGCTTGCGGCGCAATATAGGTATAACGGAAGTCGGTGTGGCTGAGCGCCGCGTCGAACATCATGCCTTCCACGAGACGGACCGAGGTTTCCGCCTCGAAACCCCTGATCCGCGCAGTGCCGACATTGGCCGGCATCGCGCAGGGGAAGGTGACCACGCCTACTGGATTATATTGCGGGCAGCTGTTGAGCGTCAGCTGAATGTCCTTGTAGCGCGATGTGTAGGCGGCGAGGTTCAACCGGACACGACGATCGAACAGGTCGCTCTTGAGGCCGATTTCCCAGGTCGCCAGCTTTTCCGGATTGAACGGCAGGACCTGCGATGCGGAATAGGGTCGGGGGTTTACGCCGCCGCCTTTGAAACCGGTCGAATATTGCGCATAGGCATTGATATTCCCGGTGATCTTGTAAGCTATATTGGCGCGGTAATCGATGTTGTCGCCACTGTAATTGCCCGTCTTTCCGTCGAGAGCGGTATATTGCCCGCCCAGCAGGTTGCCGTTGCGGTCGCGACGCCGGAACGTGTAGTTCTTGTCTTCCTTGGTATAGCGGATGCCGCCGGTCACGATCAGCGAGTCCGTGAGATCATAGGCGGCATGGGCGAATAGCGCGCGGCTGTGCGCCGGCACCGGGTCGCCGGATACGAAGACAAGCGCCGGGTTCGCATAGCGGATATCCTGGCGCGAGACATAGAAGCTGCGCTGGTCGATCATGTACCCGCCGATGGTGTAATGCAGCTTGCCGAAAGCATCGCCCGTCAGCCGAAGCTCGTTGCTCCAGGCGTGGAAATCCACGGTATTGGGTCCGCCCAGCGTGACCGCCATCGGCGAAAGATCGTCCTCGTTGGAAAACATCTCATGATATTTGCGGTAAGCGGTGATGCCCACCAGCCGCAGTCCGTCTGAGATCTTCCATTCGATTTGGCCGGATACGCCCCAGCCGGTGTAGGACAGCTTTCCGGGAATGCGGGATTCACCGAGCGCGCCGTCAGCAGGCGAGACATAGCTCGAATAGTTGCAATACCGGCCGCAGATGAAGCGAGAATCATAAGGGATTGGTGTCGGGAACGGATTGACGTCGCCTGCGCCGGTATATTTGGCATAGGTCAGCACACCGCCCGCGATCTCGCGCTTTTCGCGGGTATAGTCCCCGATGATGTTGATTTCGAGGTTGCTGGAGGGCGTATAGTTCAAGTTGCCGCGGGTTGCCCAGTAACCAACCTCGCCCTGCTTCGAGAGCAGGCAGTCGGGTCCATTGCGCACGGCCGGAATCCCTTGCCCCGGATGGACGCAACCATAATCGAGCCGGCTGATGTAACCCTCTTGCAAACGGCTGACACCTGTCACCCGCAACGCGAGGTTCTGCGCCAGCCCAAGATCCAGCGCGCCCCGCAGGTCGACGCGATTGCGGCTCCCCCAGGTGACCGAGCCATAGCCCGAATTGTCGCCTATGGGGCGCTTCGAATAGAGTTTGATCGCGCCGCCGATCGAATTCTTGCCCGCCAGCGTTCCTTGAGGACCGCGCAGGATTTCGACGCGGTCGAGATCAAGCAAGTCAAGGATCGATCCCGTCAGGGTCGAGTAATAGACATCATCGACATAGACGCCCACGCCGGGCTCGAGCGCCGGGTGGAAGTCGAACTGGCCGACGCCGCGGATATTGGCCGCGAGCGACGAACCGTGGTTCGCCGAATTGGGCTTCAGCGTCACCGATGGCGCCTGAGCGGCGACGTCCGCGATCGTGATCTGGCTCCGCGCTTCCATCATCGCACCGGAAACAGCGGTGATAGCGATCGGGGTCTCCTGGAGGTTCTGCCTGCGGAACTGCGCGGTGACGACGATGTCTTCGACCTGCGCCGCATTTGGCGCCCCATCTGGCGCGCCACTCGCCTGCTCGTTCGGTCCGGCGTCCTGTGCCCAGGCCGATGGTGCGAGCGCAACGGCGATGGCCGCCAGAGCCGAGGTTTTCAGCAAAATGGACGATGCCCTTTTCATGCTACCCACTCCCTTGTCTATATCGTTGAGAACCCGCTTTATTTTTGACTACTTTGAGGTGGCGTCAGGCCTGCTCGGCCGACGTTCGTGCGACCCTGCGCGAGACGATGATCGCCAGCACCAGCACCAAGGCGAGCGGCACTGCCGGGATCAGGAAGAAGCGCTGGTCATGATCGACACCGGCGATCGCCGCCAATGTGCCTACCATCGGCCCGATGATTGCGCCGATCCGCGCAACACCCAGTGCCCAGCCGAGGCCAGTGGATCGGCAATTCGCGGGGTAGAGGGCACTCGCTGCGCCGTTCACGCCGTTCTGGATGCCCGTCACGAAAAAGCCGGCGCAGGGGATGAGAAGGATTGTCACACCCGTACTTGCCGGCATGAGTGCCAGGATCAGCATCGTCAGCGCGGCCCCCGCGGCGAAGATCGCGACGATGTGCCAGCCTGCACGGCGCAGCATCAGGCTGGCGGCAATCCCACCCAGCACGCCGCCTCCATGATAGCCCGCCGTAACCAGCGCCGCGTTCGCGGTCGAAAGGCCGGAACCCTTCATGAGCAACGGGATCCAGCTTGCAAGAAGATGCACGTTGAGCGCGACGCACATGAACATGAGCCACACCACGATGGTCGTCGTGCGGATCGACGGGGCGAGGATCGCGGCGAGCGAACCACGCGGGACATCGGCCGCGGCGCGCACCTTGGGCTCTCGCAACGCCAGCGCGATGATCGCCGCGATGATCAGCGGCAGCACGCCGCCCACCACAAACAGGCCCTGCCAATGATAGGCCGGAAGAACCCTGGACGCGGTCATACCGGCTACCGCGCCACCCAGAGTTATGCCGATACCGGCGAAAGCCGTAACGCTGGCGTGGCTGCGCGCGTCGTACATCGCGCCGGCCATCGCCAGGCCGTTGGGCATGACCGCGCCGAGCCCGATGCCGATGAGAAAGCGCAATATCGCCAGTTGCTCGACAGACGAGGCAAAAGCCGCGACCAGCGAAAGAACACCATAAGCGGCGCTGGCGATGACCACGACCCGCTTGCGACCGATACGGTCTCCCAGTGGCGCCACCAAAGTTGCGCCGATCAGGATGCCGAACAGGCTCGCGCTGAGGAGCGGGCCCAGCTGCGCCCTGCTGATCCCGAACTGGGCCATGATTGAAGGTCCGGCGAGATTGGCGGTCTGCAGGTCGAAACCTTCGACCATCAACGCAAGCACAACGAGCGCAAGCCCGAGCGAGCGATGGCGCACCTGATCACCGGCTATTGGCTCCGGGGCCGCCATCTGCATCCCTCCAGACATTTGTCTTTGTTGATTAATCAAATTAGAGCACAGGCTCTAGTTTCAGCGCAAGCGCTATTTTGGCCGTCCGGCTTGACGGGCGGGAAGGCGGATGGACAATAGGGTGATGGGATCGGAAGCCGCTGGCCAATCGCCAAAACCGCCTGTGCAGCAGCGCAGTCTGGCCAGCCACCAACAGATGGTGGATGTTGCCCTGCGCCTGCTGGAAACGCGCGATATCGATCAGATTTCAGTGCGCGATATCGTCTGCGAAGCGGGCACGTCGAACGGCAGTTTCTATCATCGCTTCGGTACCAAGGAGCATTTTTTCAACTATCTGATCGATGACATGCTGGAGCGGCGCGAACGCGGGGCGATCGCGCAGTTATCCGATCGGACCATTCCTTTTGATGCCCTTCCCGAATTGCTCGCACGCAGCGCGATGGCGAACTTTCGGGCTCATGCCGGCCTTTTGCGTTCGGCCATTCGGCGACACATAGCGGGTGACGATTGCTGGAACCGCATCAGCATGATGTCGCGCAGGATCGTCAAAGGCTTTCTGCACCGGGTCTCGGACACACTCGGACGGCCGCTCGACTCTGATGAGGCCGAGCACATCAATTTCGCGTTCGTCTCGCTTTATGGCTTGCTCGCCTATCGTACGCTCAGGCTGAATACCCTGCACGGTTATACAGTGTCGGAACAATCCTTTGAGGATGAGACAATCAGCAATTTCCGGCAATTGATCGACCAGGCTTTGCCTCGGCCGACAAGCGCTATGCGGGCCTCCGCTTCAGCAAAGCGGTCCGCAGACACGAGCAGACTTCCTCGTCGCGCTGATTGAGCATGCGGTGGCGGAACGCCACCAGCCCGGCGTCGGGCCGAGACTTGCTATCGCGCAGCTCAGCCACTTCGGTTTCGCCGCGCAGGGTGTCGCCGATAAAGACCGGCTTCGGCATCACCAGCTTGTCGTAACCGAGATTGGCAACCAACGTCCCCAGCGTCGTCTCGCCGACCGAGATGCCCACCATAAGCGCGAACGTGAAAGTGCCGTTGACGACGATGCGGCCGAACTCGGTGCCTGCGGCATAGTCCGCGTCGAGATGCAGCGGCTGCGGATTATGGGTGAGCGTCGACATCAACAGATTGTCGGTCTCGGTTACCGTACGGCGGAGTTCGTGGACGATGCGGTCGCCGACCTGCCACTCATCATAATAGCGGCCGGCCATCAGCCGATCCCGCCCAGGCTGCGGCCGGCGGTCCAGCCGCCATCGGCGGGCAGGACGACGCCCGAGACATAGCGGGCATAGTTGGACGCGAGGAACAGGCAGACATCGGCGACATCGTCGACGGTGCCCATCCGCCCGAGCGGCACCGCTTTCGCCGACCGCGCCTTGGCCTCCGGCGTGGGCGCAAGCCGCTCCATGCCCTCGGTCCCCTCGATCGGCCCCGGCGACACCGAGTTCACCCGCACGCCTTCCGGGCCCCATTCGATCGCCAGCGTCTTGGTGATCATGTCGACCCCGGCCTTGGCCGCGCAGACATGGATCTGCATCGCCGTCGCGATAAAGGCCTGCGGTGCCGAGATATTGATGATGCTCGCGCCGGGCTTGGTCAGATGCTCATAGGCGGCGCGCATGACATGGAAGGTGCCGAGCGTATCGATCTCGGTGACTGCCTTGAACCCGTTCGAGCTCAGCATCGCGGCGGGCACGGGAAAGTTGCCGGCCGCGCCGGAGACCAGCACGTCGATGGTGCCCCGCTTCTCGCGGAAATCATCGACCGCCGCCTTGACCGCATCATAGTTCCGCACATCAAGGCTGTAACCGAGCGCCGGCGTCTCGCCCGAGAGCGCGGCAACAGCCGCATCGACCTTGTCCTGGCTGCGGCTAGCAACGGCGAGCGTGGCGCCGTGCCGGGCGAAGGATTTGGCGATGCCGAGGTTGATGCCGCTGGTCCCGCCAAAGACCATCACGGTCTTGCCGGTGAAATCGAAGCCGTCGGCCATTGCCCTCTCCCTTATGGTTGTTCGAGCTGCAGCTTGAACCCGGTATGGCTCTTCTTCCAGCCCATCCGTTCATAGAAACGATGCGCGTCGATGCGATCGAGCTTCGAGGTCAGCTGCGCCATCCGGCAACCCCGCTCACGGCAGCGCTCGACCGCCCATTGGATCATCTGCTGGCCGAGGCCCTGGCCACGCAGGTCGCGGGCGATCCGCACCGCCTCGATCTGCCCGCGCCAGCTGCCGCGAAAGGCGATGCCAGCGAGGAAGCTGAGCTGCATCGTGCCGACCACTCGACCACCCAGATCGGCAACGATCTGCAGCTGGTTGGGATCGGCCGAGATCGCCTCGAACGCGGCGAGATAGCGCGCATCGAGCGGCAGGCTCGCATCCTCGCGACCCCTGCTGAGATCATCGTCATCGAGCAGCGCGACGATGGCGGGGAGGTCGGCGGCGGTCGCCTCGCGGAAGACCACCTCGCTCATTCGGCCCGTTCGATCCTGGCAAGCACGGCACCTTCACTGACCTGACCGCCGGTCTCGGCGCTGAGTTCGGCTACAATACCGTCGAATGGCGCGACAAGGCTGTGCTCCATCTTCATGGCTTCGAGCGTAACCAGCTTCTGGCCCTTGGTGACGGCAGCGCCCGCAGCGACATCGACCGCGATGATACGGCCGGGCATCGGAGAGAGGATCGCGCCGTCGGCAGCGGCGCCTGCGGCGATGCCACGCGGTTCGTAAAGCCGAAAGCTTCTATGTTCGCCGTCGGCATAACTGACCATTGTCCCGTCCCGTTCGCCCCCCCCAAAGTGCAAACCCGGGCCAGCATAATCGCTATTCATCACGCTCTGGCCGATAATCGACATCGCGCGCGAGGTGAGCTGCTCCACGAGATGGCTCTCATGGATATCGCCAAATTCGTCGATGACCCGAACCGGTGCACGGCGTTTGGCGTTGACCCTGAAGCCCAGATTTTTCCAGGGATCACGCCCGGTCGTGTCGAGTTCGCAGAGTAGATAGGCCGCTTCCGCCGCCATGGTTTCGACGGGAAGCTCTGGCATCGCTAGCTCTGAAAGGTGTCGATCGATGAAGCCGGTATCGATCTCGCCAGCCAGGAAATCGGGATGATCCAAGGCGCGCGCGACAAAGGCCAGGTTCGTCCGCACAGGGCTGATCTGGGCCAATCTGCAGGTTGATGCCAGCTCTCGAGCCGCTTCCTCCCGGGTCTCGCGATGCTCGATCAACTTTCCCAACATGGGGTCGTAGAAGGGCGAAACGACGTCATCCCAATCATACCCCATGTCCTGTCGTGTGGTCCATTGATCGTTCCACGGCGACATAAAGTTGAAAGTTTCGAGCATTCCAATCGAAGGCAGGAAGCCGTGGCGAGGGTCCTCTGCATAGAGCCGTGCCTCGATCGCCCAGCCGTCGATGGCCAACTCATCCTGCCGCTTCGGCAGCGCCTCGCCCGAGGCCACCCGCAATTGCCACTCCACCAGGTCCTCCCCGGTGATCTCCTCCGTCACCGGATGCTCGACTTGGAGCCGCGTGTTCATCTCCATGAACCAGATGCGGTCGGCCCTCAGGCCTTCGCTCGCATCGGCGATGAACTCGATCGTGCCCGCGCCGACATAATCGACTGCCTTTGCCGCCTTCACCGCGGCGGCGCAGATCGCTTCCCGTGTCGCCTCGTCCATGCCGGGGGCAGGGGCCTCCTCGATCACCTTCTGGTGGCGGCGCTGCAGCGAACAGTCGCGCTCGAACAGATGGACGACATTGCCGTGGGTGTCGCCGAACACCTGCACCTCGATATGGCGCGGCGAGAGGATGTATTTCTCGATCAGCACCTGGGTGTTGCCGAACGACGAGGCCGCCTCGCGCTGGCACGAGACCAGCGCATCGGCAAAGTCGGCCGGATCATCGACCCGCCGCATCCCCTTGCCACCACCGCCCGCGACCGCCTTGATCAGCACCGGATAACCGACCTTCGCCGCCTCGGCCGCGAGATGGTCGGGCGCCTGATCCTCACCCAAATAGCCCGGCGTCACCGGCACGCCGGCCGCGATCATCCGTTCCTTGGCCGCGTCCTTCAGCCCCATCGCGCGGATGCTGGAAGGATTGGGCCCGACCCAGATGATCCCGGCATCGATCACCGCTTGTGCGAAATCGGCATTCTCGGATAGAAAGCCGTACCCGGGATGGATCGCCTCGGAGCCCGTGGCCTTGGCGGCGGCGATGATCTTTTCGCCCACCAGATAGCTCTCACGCGCCGGGCTCGGCCCGATATGCACCGCCTCATCGGCCTGGCGAACATGCAGCGCCTTCGCGTCGGCATCCGAATAGACCGCGACCGTGCGCACGCCCATCGCTCGCGCGGAGCGAATGATCCTGCAGGCGATCTCGCCGCGGTTGGCGATCAGGAGGGACTTGATCACCTGCCCATTCCTCCACAGCCGACAGTCTCAACCGTCCAGGTGATGTTCTGAATCTTCCAACTCCCCGCATCGCGTACGAGATCGAAATGCTGATACCCGCAATGGCGCACCTTGCCGTCGATCGCGAAGGTATAGCGGCCCCTCACCATGGCCATTTCTCCGTCGACCCGTACGGTCGGGTCGATCATCCGTTCCTCATATTTCTCGGGTCCGGGCGTCGCGGCGGCGTAGGCGTCGAGCGCGGCATTCCGTACTTTGGTCGTGCCGTCAGCCCCCACCATGATCACGGTCGCTGTGCCGGTGGGGCGAAGATGGGCGTGAACGGCAGCTTCGTCGCGCGCCGATACGCCGGCGAGCACCGCTTCGACCGTCGCCAGGACATTGGCCTTGTCTTCGACGGGGCTCGTAGCGCCTAGGGCAAGGAACAGGAGGAAGGACAAATCAGCCCTCGCAACCCGTGGCGCGCGCGGTCCAGGTAATGTTGACGATTTTCCAGGCACCGGCTTCGCGCACCAGGTCGAAATGGTCCACGCCGCAATGGTGCGCCTTGCCGTCGATCAGGAAAGTGTAGGGCGCCCAGACCATCGCAATATCGCCATCGATCTCGATAGCGGGATTGCTGATGCGCTCCTCATATTTCTCCGGGCCGGGTTTGATGCCTGCGGCGAACTCGGCCCAGCTCATATGCCGAACCGCGCGCGTGCCGTTGGGCGCTTCATTGGCAGCGGTGGCGCCGCCCTCCGGGCGAAGCTGGGCCATGATCGCGGTTGAATCGCGCGCGGCGAGCCCTGCGAACAACGCATTGATCGGCGCCATCACCGCGCCTTCGTCAGTGCCGGGCGGCGGCAGGCCGGTGCCCTTTGGCATCGGTTGCATCGGCGTGATCTGGGCGAGAAAGGCAAGGATCAGGGACATGCAAGGGCTCCGGTCAAAAGTTCCTCCCCGGAAAGGGGAAAAGGTATTGTGTGTCGCGCGTCATCACATCCGGAACACGCCGAACTGCGCCCGCTTCGGCACCGGCGCATTAAGCGCCGCCGCGAACGCCAGCCCCAGCACATCGCGCGTCTGTACCGGATCGATGATCCCATCATCCCACAGCCGCGCGGTCGCATGCCAGGGATTGCCCTCATCCTCATATTTCTGGCGGATCGGCGCCTTGAAGGCCTCGGCCTGTTCCGGCGTCCAGCTCTCGGCGTCGCGGTGGACGGTGGCGAGGACCGAGGCGGCCTGCTCGCCGCCCATCACGCTGATCCGGCTGTTGGGCCAGGAGAACAGGAAGCGGGGCGAATAGGCGCGGCCGCACATGCCGTAATTGCCGGCACCGAAACTGCCGCCGATCAGCACGGTAATCTTGGGCACGCTCGCGGTGGCGACGGCGGTGACAAGCTTGGCGCCGTGCTTGGCGATCCCTTCCGCCTCGTAGCGGCCACCGACCATGAAGCCGGAGATATTCTGCAGGAACA
>JBDTXU010000383.1:0-4291 GCA_040006055.1 Sphingomonas bacterium
GGATCTCGGTGAGCAAGGGGATCAGCTGCCGGGTGAGCGCCGCCACGTGGAAGCGCGCGCGCGTACCGGGAATAATCGCGAAGCGCGGACGGCGGACATCAAGACCCTTCCACGCCTCCCGTTCGGGCATCCTTTTGAACCCGCGATAGCGAGACAGCGCGCTCATCGGCCAGGGCGGAACCCCGATCGGCGCAACGACGCGCAGCTCGACGTCCGGGCGCGCCGCCAGTCCGAGCGTCTGCTGCTCGACGAACACCCCGAAATTGGGGCGCGTCGCGTCGGGGAACAAGGTCGAGAGCGTCAGGACTCGAAGCATAGAGCTGTGTAGCGCGGGAAGGTTAAGGCTGCGCTGCCCATGAGGGCGGGCGCTCAGATCCGCTTGTCGCCAGGATAGGCAAACAACAGGTCGCTATCCTCCGAGGCGCCAATCTCCACCCGTCCCTCAAGCATCAGGCACTCGCCAGCGCGCCACGCGACGCCGTCAGCCACGCCCTCGCCCGCGAGAGGCACGAACCAGCCCATCACACCTTCCGGCAAGGTCACCACACGGTGCCCGCCCGGCCAGCGCTCGATCACGAACTTCGGCCCTTCGGCGAGAATGGTCCGGTCATCCGACGCCCGCCCGGGCTGGGGCAAAGGCTCGAACGGCACCGGATCCGAAACCGCGACGCCGGCATCGAGATGCAGTTCGCGGTCGCTGCCATAATCATAGAGCCGGTAGGTCAGATCGACATTCTGCTGGACCTCGACCAATGTCAGCCCCGGCCCGATCGCGTGGATCGTGCCCGCGGCCGAATAATAGAAATCGCCCGCCTTGACCGGCTTCCAGTCAAGCAGATGCTCGATCGATCCGTCGAGCGACGCGGCCCGCAGCGCCTCTTTCGTCATCGGCGCCTTGGTGCCAAGCGCGATCGTCGCATGCGGCTCGGCGGCCAGGATCACCCACGCCTCGTCCTTGCCCCGCTTGTACCCGGCTGCCCGCGCCGCCGCGTCATCGGGATGGACCTGGACTGACAATTTCTCGCTGGTGAAGAGATATTTGATCAGCAGCTCGGGCTCGCCGGCATGCGGCGTCTGGAACCAGACTTCGCCGATCGCGTCACCATCCTTTGCGGGGTCCGCAAAACCCGGCCACAAAATATGCCGGCCCCATGGCTTTTCGACGCGCTTGGTGGCGAGCAACGTGGCGGTCATAGGCGATTCCTCCGGGACGGCAGATGGTAACGCCAACGCGCCGATTCCGCTATCCGATCCCGCCGCAAACACCCACGCGAAAAACATTGTTCGGGCAGGAAGGCTTGGGCTAAGGGTAGCGCGATGCGTATCCCCATGTCCCGCTCGATCGCGCTTGCGCTTATTGCCGCCACGGCTCTTTCCCTTGGTGGCTGCGCCGGCAGCCGCAACAAGAAGACCGATCTGCCCTATGTCGCGCGCGACGTCGGCACGCTCTATTCGATGGCGAAGAAGCGCCTCGATCAGGGCCGCTACAAGGAAGCCGCGCTGATCTTCGACGAGGTCGAGCGCCAGCATCCCTATTCGATCTGGGCGCGCCGCGCCCAGCTGATGAGCGCCTTCTCCTATTATCTGGACAAGGATTACACCAACTCGATCGACTCGGCGAACCGCTTCATCTCGGTCCATCCGGGCAACCGCGATGCGCCTTATGCCTATTATCTCGTCGCGCTCGGCTATTATGAGCAGATCAGCGACGTCACCCGCGATCAGAAGATCACCCAGCAGGCGCTCGATTCGCTCGGTGAGCTGACCCGCCGTTTTCCCAATTCCAAATATGCCGCCGATGCGCGGCTGAAGATGGATCTCGTCCGCGATCACCTCGCCGGCAAGGAAATGGAAGTTGGCCGCTTCTATGAGAAGCGCGGCCAGTGGCTGGCGGCGGCGCTGCGGTTCCGCAAGGTCGTTGACGATTACCAGACGACGACGCATGTGCCCGAGGCGCTGATGCGGCTGACCGAAAGCTATCTCGCGCTCGGCGTTCCCGTCGAAGCGCAAAAGGCGGCCGCGGTGCTCGGTGCCAACTATCCCGGCACTGACTGGTATAGCCACGCCTATAAGCTGATGCAGCAGCATCCGGTCCCGGCGGCGGCTGCCGCTCCCAAGACGGGCGCCTGACGCGGCGCTCATGCCGTGGGGTCTATACTCCATCCCCGCAATGGCCGGTATCGCCCGGAGAGCGGCGCTGGCAAGGAACGCTGTGCAGTCGCGGGCTGGTAGGCGCAAGCAGCGTGACGCCGTCCAGCGCCCCTCTCCGGGCGACCGCTCAGCGGCGGGCGGATTTTGGCGCAGGGCGGCGTCGCGCGCCAAGAGTCTTTGGGGTCACGATGCAGATACATCGCTCCCTCCTTGCTCCTATCCCTGCGCCAAAATCCGCTCCGTCCCGGCCGTTGCGGGGATGGACTATAGACCCTTGGGTCGCCTTCAATGCTGACCTCGCTCTCCATCCGTGACGTCGTGCTGATCGAGGCGCTCGACCTCGATTTCGGCGACGGCCTCGGCGTGCTCACCGGCGAAACCGGGGCCGGCAAATCGATCCTGCTCGACGCGCTTGGCCTTGCGCTCGGCGCGCGGGGCGAGATCGGCCTGGTGCGCCAGGGCGCGGGCCAGGCAGTGGTGAGCGCAAGCTTCGATACGCCGCACGCTGATGGCCCGATCGCCTCGCTCCTCGCCCAGAACGGCCTCGATGTAGAACCCGGCGAGCCGCTCATCATCCGCCGCATCGTCAAGTCGGACGGCGGCAGCCGCGCTTTCGTCAACGATCAGCCGGCCTCAGCTGGCCTGCTCCGCGAGCTCGCGGTTCACTTGGTCGAGATCCACGGCCAGCATGACGATCGCGGCCTGCTCAATCCGCGCGGCCACCGCGCCCTGCTCGACGCGTTCGGGCGGATCGATGCCGGCCCCGCCGCCCGCGCCCACCGCGCCTGGCGCGAGGCCGAGGATGCGCTCGCCGTGGCGCGCGCCGAACTCGACACCGTCGCGCGTGACCGCGAATGGCTTGAACATGCAGTCGCCGAGCTGACGAAGTTCGGGCCCGAGCCGGGCGAGGAGGAAATCCTCGCCACACGCCGCGCCGGCATGCAGCGCGGCGAGAAGATCACCGGCGATCTGCAGGCGATCGCCGATCTGCTCGAAGGCTCGGACGGCGGGCTTGCCCGCTTGCGTCAGGCAGCGCGGATCCTGGAGCGCGTCGCGGGCGATCATCAGGCGCTGGCGGAATCGCTCGAGGCGATTGACCGGGCAATCATCGAAGGCACCGTCGCGCAGGAAAAGGTCGACGAGGCGGCCGAAGCGCTCGCCTTTGACCCAGCCCAGCTCGAGGCGGACGAAACCCGTCTGTTCGAACTCCGCGCCCTCGCCCGCAAGCACCGGGTCCAGCCCGACGACCTCGCCGAACTCGCCGCCGAACTCGCCGCCCGGCTTGAGAGGATCGAGAGCGGCGGTGCCGGCATCGCAGCACTCGAGCGCACCGTCGCCGAGGCTGCGGCCACCTACGATTCAGCAGCGAAGGCACTGACGGAAGCCCGCACTGAAGCGGCGACCCGGCTCGACGCCGCGGTCAAAAACGAACTGGCCCCGCTCAAGCTCGATGCGGCGCGCTTTCGCACGATGGTGGCCGATCTCGGGCCGGATCACTGGGCCGCCTCAGGCAAGGACCGGGTCGAGTTCGAAATCTCCACCAATCCCGGCGCGCCCTTTGCCCCGCTGGTAAAGATCGCCAGCGGCGGCGAGCTGTCGCGCTTCATCCTCGCGCTCAAGGTCGCGTTGGCCGAACAGGGCAGCGCCGCGACGATGATCTTCGACGAAATCGATCGCGGCGTCGGCGGCGCGGTCGCTAGCGCAATCGGCGAGCGGCTCGCGCGGCTGGCGGCGAACACCCAGCTCCTCGTGGTCACCCACAGCCCGCAGGTCGCGGCACGCGGCGCGCATCACCTGCTGATTGCCAAGAGCCATGACGGCCTGGTCACCCGCACTGACGTAACCTTGCTCGACGAGCACCAGCGCCGCGAGGAAATCGCCCGCATGCTCTCGGGCGCGACGATCACCGACGAAGCGCGGGCACAGGCGGAGCGGTTGTTGGAAGCGGCGTAACGCGACCCTGAAACGTCGCGCTTGAGCTGAGCCGCTGGGTGGGTTGGGCCATCCGGACTTCCGCATTCCGCCCACAATCGAGCAGCGCCGTTTAAGACGCGACTCCTCTGCAAAACCATGCTAAACACGCTGTATCTCGCGATTCCCCTACAAGCATCGCGTGACTGAGAGACCTTCGCGCTCCCGC
>JBDTXU010000384.1:0-2570 GCA_040006055.1 Sphingomonas bacterium
AGGCCCATGACAAGCGCGAATCGATCAAGGAACGCGACTGGCAGCGCGACAAGGCGCGGCTGATGCGAGAGAAGGGCTGATGCGTGGCCGCGGCTGAACCGCGCGGCTGGTTCGCGCGTGCGTCGGGATGGGTGCAGCACCACGCCCCGACCCGCGAGAGCATCGAAGCCAATCGCTTCCTGCGCCCCGTCGCGCACCGCATTCTCGTGCCCGCTTTGTGGCGCTTCAACCGCCGCTCGGTGCCGCGCGGCGTGGCGCTCGGCCTTTTCGCCGGCATCCTGTTTCCCTTCCCGCATATGGCGCTGGCGGCGGTGTTCTCCCTGCCGCTCCGCGCCAATGTGCCGACAGCGGTCGCGACGACGCTGGTCAACAATCCGGTCACCTTCCTGCCGATCATGGCGACCGCCTATCGCATCGGCAACTGGGTCCTGGAGCTGGACCGCGCGGTGCCGGGCGAACCGATCGCCAATAACGTCAAGGCGAATGCCGGCTTGCTGCACTGGGTCGTCGCGCAGGGCGGGCCGGCGACGATCATCGGGCTGTTGCTGATGGCGATCACCCTGTCCGCAATCGGCTATTTCGCGACCAGCCTGATCTGGCGGTGGCGGACCGGCGGGAAATGGCGAAACCGTCGCAACTGATACTGGTTTGACGTACCGTATTGCTACGGTAGAACAGCGGCAATCCCGAAAATCGGAGTCGCTCAATGAAACGCTCGCTCGCCGTCCTGCTGCTGTCCGCCACCATTCTCACGGGCTATGCCGCTCACGCCGCTTCCGAAGCCGGCGCGCCGGCCGTGTCTCCGCCCGCCGCCGCCAAACCTACCTTCGGCGATTTCGGTGTCGATGAGGCCGGTATGGACAAGAGCATCGCGCCCGGCGACGATTTCTACAGCTATGTGAACGGCACCTGGGCAAAGAACACGCCGATCCCCGCCGACAAGGCCAATTACGGCGCGTTCGACGCGCTGCAGGATCTGTCGCGAGCGCGCACCCATGACATTCTCGAGGCGCAGCGAGCCGATCCGAAATCGAAGATCGGCGCCGCTTATAGCGCCTATCTCGATACCGCTGCGATCGAGGCGAAGGGCCTCGCGCCGATCAAGCCCTGGCTCGACCAGATCAAGAGCGTGAAGTCCAAAGCCGGTTATGCCGCCCTGGTCGCGGATGCCGCAAACATCGGCGTCGCCGGCCCGTTCGGTTCCGGCGTCACGCAGGACGCCAAGGACCCCGAGCATTATGCGCTCGAGATGGATCAGGACGGCCTCGGTCTGCCCGACCGCGACTATTATCTGAACGTCAATCCAAAGCTCGACGCGGCCAAGGCCGCCTATCAGGCGCATATCGCGAAGATGTTCGCCCTTGCTGGTGAGCCGAACGCCGAGGCGCGGGCCAAGGCGATCGTCGATTTCGAGACAGAGGTCGCCAAGGTAAGCTGGACCAACATCCAGAACCGCGATGCCAACGCGACCTATAACAAGATGAGCGTCGCCGCGTTGACCAAGGCAGCGCCAGGCTTCGACTTCGCGACCTATTTCAAGGGTATCGGCACCCCGGTCGACACTGTGATCATCGGCCAGCCCAGCGCCGTCTCCGGCATCGCCGCGCTGGTCGACAAGGCGCCGATCGAGGTGCTGCGCGACCAGTTGCTGGTCCGCTCGCTCGATGGCTTCGCGGCGGTGCTTCCCGCGGCATTCGACAATGAGCGCTTTGCGATGTTCGGCACCGTCATCTCGGGCACGCCGCAACAGCCGGATCGGTGGAAGCGCTCAGTCGATTACACGAGCCGCATTCTCAATGACGAGGTCAGTAAGCTTTATGTCGCCAAATGGTTTCCGCCCGAGGCCAAGGCGGCGGCCGATGCGCTGGTGAAGAATATCATCGCGGCCATGAATGCGCGGATCGACAAGCTCGAATGGATGAGCCCCGAAACCAAGGTCAAGGCGCACGCCAAGCTCGCCGCCTTCACGCCGCGGATCGGCTATCCCTCGCAGTGGCGCGATTACAGCACGCTGAAGATCGTGCCGGGCGATGCGTTCGGCAACGCGGTGCGTGCCAATCAATGGGCGCACAGCTACAATATCGGCAAGCTCGGCAAGGCGATCTATCGCTGGGAATGGGGCCTGACCCCGATGACGGTGAATGCCCAGGCGAACCCGACCCTGGTCGCGATCACCTTCCCGGCAGCGATCCTGCAGCCACCCTTCTTCGATCCCAATGCCGATCCCGCGGTCAATTATGGCGGCATCGGCGCCGTGATCGGCCATGAGATGAGCCATCATTTCGACGATCAGGGCGCGAAGTTCGATCTTCACGGTCAGCTGACCGACTGGTGGTCGCCCGCCGACGTCGCCGCCTTCAAGCAGCGCACCGATGCGCTGGTCGCCGAGTATGATGCTTATGAGCCACTCCAGGGCACGCATTTGAAGGGCGCCCTGACGCTCGGTGAGAACACCGCCGATCTCGCCGGCCTCAGCGCCGCTTACGATGCTTACCACGCTTCGCTTGGCGGCAAACCGGCGCCGGTGATTGGCGGCTATACCGGCGACCAGCGCTTCTATCTCGGCTGGG
>JBDTXU010000385.1:0-12416 GCA_040006055.1 Sphingomonas bacterium
CGAGATTATGCCCGTGCAGGTCGATCGAGCGATCCGGCGAGACCAGCCCGCGCGATAGTTGCTTGTCCCAGCTGCCGTCGAGCGTCGTACCCGGAATGGGCCGCACTGAAGAAATGGGCGCGCGCGGCGCTGCCGGCTTCTTGAGCGGGGACGCGATCCTGGCATGGCTCTTGGCAGCCGGGGAAGGCGCAGCTGCCGCCGCGGCCGGAGGTGCTGATGGCGCGGCGCGTGGCCGGATCGGCCGCACGCTTGCCATCACCCGCGCCCAGAGCGCTGCTTCGTCAGGGGTTAGCGGGCGCATCCGCCCTCTCAGCCGCGAGCCGGGCGAGCGTGCCGATCGGCAGCAGCACGAACGCGGTGCCGCGCGCTGCCATCCCGCCCGCAGTCGCCCGCGCCTCGTCGCCGGCGCCCCAAAAAGTGTCGAAGCGGTTGCTGCCCCGGATCGCGCCGCCGGTGTCCTGCGCGATCCACAGGCCGCTCGCGTCAGCGCGGTCCATCGACAGGAAGACAGGCGCGCCGAGCGGCACGAACCGGGGGTCGGTCGCGGCGGAGACGCGGGGCGTCACCGCAAGACCGAGCGCGCCGAGCGGCGGGCCATCTTGTTCGTGGAAGAACACGAAGCTCTTGTCTTCGTGCATGATGTTGCGCCCCTCGTCGGGATGCGCATGCAGCCATTGGAGAATGCCCTGCATCGAGGTCTGCCCCGGCCCAAGCAGGCCACGCTGCTTCATCAGCGCGCCGATGCCGGTATAATCGCGCCCATTCTGGCTGTCATAGCCGACCCGCATCACCGAGCCATCGGGAAGCCGCAGCCGTCCCGACCCCTGGATCTGGAGGAAGAAGAACTCGGCCGGATCGGCAGCCCAGGCGATGATGCGCGCGTGATTGCTCAGTGCACCGCCGTCGATCGCCGCGCGGTCATGATAAGGCACCAGGCTGGTGCCCTCGATCCGCCCGCGCATCTTCTTGCCTTTGAAATCAGCGCTGAACAGGCTGAGATCGACATCGATCAGATTGTCCGGCCGCCCATAGACCGGCACATCATAGCCGGCGCGGCGATCGCGCGAGCCGGCAATCTCGGGCTCGTAATAGCCGGTCGCGAAAGCCTTGCCGTCGCCGACCTGCACGGCCTCGAACCATTGCGCGAAGAACCCCCGCGCATCGCCCCTGACGTCGGCGGCAGCGGCGCATGCGGGTTGCCAGTCAGTGCCTCGCGTCAGGCCGGAACTGTCAGGGCGACGCATCAGCGACGGACAGGAAAGCCGGAACGCTGCGACCGCCCGCGCCGCCTGATCCGCGGAAATCGGCAAGGTGCGAAGAGAAGGCCCTGCAGCGACACCGGCTTTGACGGCATTCGCCGAAGCGGGCGTGGCTGTGACGGGAGCGGGCGCAATCGGCGTCGCCGGAATCGGAGTCGCCGCGACGGGCCGGCGCACTGGCGCGACCGCGCGAGTCGACGGGCCCTCGGCGCGTGGCACGATGCCGCCGCTACAGGCACTCAGCATCAGCGCGAGCGCGACAATCCCCCCGCGCCGCTTCACGCCTTCACGCCTCGTCGGTATCGGCAAGCTTCCAGTTCGGATCGCTGCTCTTCAGCGTCCGCGCGAAGGTCCAGACGTCGTGCGTCTCCTCCGCATCGCTCATCGACCCTGCGATGAGGTTGCCCTCGGCATCTCGCGTGACCGCCGCGATATCTGCGTCGAACCGCACCGTGATCCGCGCCAGCTTGCCGTCGACCGAAGCGTCCGCGATGATCGCGCGCTCGATCGACACCAGCCGGTTGTCCAGAACATGACCGGCAGTGGCCCGCGCGGCGATTGCCTCGGCAAAGGCGCCACGCACGTCCTCCTCGACCAGCCAGCCAAGCGCTTCCTCGTCGCCCTTCCAATAGGCCTCGAGGATCATGCGATATGCGCCCTGCGCACCTTCGAGAAACTGGCCAACGTCGAAACTCGGCTCGGCGGACACGATAGCACGAAGGCCGGCCTCGGCCCGCGGATCGATGTTGCGATTGGAAATCTCGCGCGGTTCCTGCACGATCTCGATCGGGCGCGGCATTGTGGTCGGCGGAGCGCGCTCCTCGACCGGCTTGGGCAGCAGGGGCTGTTCATGGCCCGTCCGCTTGCCAAGGACCATGTAAAGACGCAGGCCGAGAAATCCGGCGAGCATCGCGAGAAGAAGTACTACAACCACCTTGCCTCCGATATCGGCTGGGTATCTACATAGGCGTAACGCGCCAGTGATTCAAATGGCCTCAAACCAGTCGTATGTCCGGGCCGTTGAACTGCTCGCCGCCCCCTGCTACGCGCGCCATCGCTGGCATGCCACAGGGCATTGCCGATTATTTAGATCTTTGAGGATGAACTTTCGATGGACGAGCAGGACGACGGCATCATCACGGGCACCGAGCCTCTTCCCAACGGCGCCGATACGGCGCCCGCGGTCGGGCTGCTTTCGCAATATGTGAAGGACCTGTCGTTCGAGAATCCCAATGCGCCGGCGATCTATCAGGTCCAGGCCGCGCCGCAGATCGACATCCAGTTCAATATCGGCACCGGCCAGGTCGGCGAGGACGTGCATGAGGTGATCCTCCGCGTCGAAGTCCGCGCCGAGATCGAGGGCCAGGTCGCGTTCCTGGTCGATCTCGCCTATGCCGGGCTGTTCGGCCTGCGCAACATTCCGGCCGAGCATCTCCAGCCCTTCCTGCTCGCCGAAGCGCCCCGCCTGCTCTTCCCGTTCGCGCGCCGCGTGCTCGCCGATGCGGTGCGGGACGGCGGCTTCCAGCCGCTGCTGCTCGAGCCGATCGATTTCGGCGCGATCTACCTGCAGCAGGCCGAAGCCCAGGGCGTGACCACCGCGGAAACCGGCACGGCCTGATTCGGCCGGTTTTCAAGGACTATAGTCAATGAACCTCACGCGCGCGCTGGGATCGGTGGGCGGGCTCACCCTTGCCAGCCGCGTGTTGGGGCTGGTGCGCGATTCGCTGTTCGTCAGTTTCGTCGGCGCCGGCTTCGCGTCCGACGCCTTCCTGGTCGCGTTCCGCCTGCCCAACATGTTCCGCGCTTTGTTCGCGGAAGGCGCCTTTTCAGCGGCGTTCATCCCGATGTTCAACCGCAAGGTGGGCGACAAGGACGGCCCCGGCCTGCCCGCCGGCATTGCCTTTGCCGAAGACGCGCTATCAGTGCTGTTGCCGGTGCTGATCGTCATGACGCTCATCATCGAGATCTTCGCCTGGCCGGTGACCTTCCTGATGTCGGGCAAGTTCAACGGCGTCAGCAACGAGCAGTTCGCCTTTGCGGTCGAGCTGTCGCGCTACACCTTCCCCTATCTCCTGTTCATCAGCCTGGTGTCGCTGCTCGGCGGCATCCTCAATTCGCTGCACAAATTCTGGGTGAACGCGGCCGCGCCGATCCTGCTGAACCTGACGTTGATCATGGCCCTGCTGCTCTTCCACAGCCATGATCCCTATGTGACGGCGCGCAATCAGGCGATCGCGGTCAGCGTATCGGGCGTCCTGCAACTGCTCTGGCTCGCCCAGGCCTGCTGGTCGAGCGGCGTGAATCTCCGCATTCGGCTGCCCCAGCTTAACCCGGACGTAAAGCGGCTGATGGCGTTGATCTGGCCGGCCGCCGCTGGCGCTGGCGCGGTACAGATCAATCTGGTCATATCGACAGCCCTCGCCGCGTCGCTCCTCCAGCACGGATCGGTGACCTATATCTACACGGCAGACCGGGTGAACCAGCTGCCGCTTGGCTTGATCGGCATCGGCCTCGGCACTGTCCTGCTGCCGCTGATCTCGCGCCAGCTCGCCGCCGGTGAAGAGGTCGCGGCGATGGAATCGCAAAACCGCGGGATGGAGCTTGCGCTCCTGCTCACCTTGCCCGCCACGGTCGCGCTGGTGTTGTGCGGCGCGCCGATCGTCGCCGCGTTGTACGAGCATGGCAGGTTCGGTGCGCAGGACACCTATTTCACCACCCAGGCGCTTGCCGCCTTCTCGATCGGGCTGCCCAGCTATATCCTCGTGAAAGTGCTGACGCCGGGCTATTATGCGCGGTCCGACACCAAGACGCCGGTCCGCTACGCGATGATCAGCATGGCGGTGAACCTGGTGCTCAACCTCGCCTTCATCGTGCCGCTCAAGCATATGGGCCCGCCGCTGGCCACTGCGCTCGCCTCGACCGTCAACACCTTCCTGCTCTACCGCACCTTGCGGAAGCGCGGCCATTTCGTGCCTGACCAGCGGCTGCGTCGTCGGGCCTGGCGGCTGGCCTTGGCGGCGCTGGCGATGGGCCTCGTCCTGTGGATGCTACAGGGCCTGCTGACCCCCTATATTCACGGAAGCTGGCAGGTTCGAACTATGGCGATGCTCGTGCTGGTCGCGGCGGGCGCGGTGGTCTATGCGATCGCGACCTTCGTTCTCGGCGCTTTCACCCGTGACGATCTGGCCTTCCTCCGGCGCAAGCGCGCCGCCTGAAACGAGAATGATATGCGCGTCGTCTCCGGCATCCAGCCCACCGGCAATCTGCACCTCGGCAATTATCTCGGCGCGATCCGGCAATGGGTCGCGATGCAGGACGCGATGAAGCCCGGCGAGGAGTGTCTGTTCTTTCTCGCCGATCTCCACGCTCTCTCCCAGCCGGTCGTGGCCGCCGAGCTGACCGCCAACTCGATCGAGATGGCGGCGACCCTGCTCGCCTGCGGCATCGATCCGGATCGCGCCATCCTGTTCAACCAGGCACGCGTGCCGGCGCATAGCGAGCTCGCCTGGATCCTGGGCGGCACCGCGCGGATGGGGTGGCTCAACCGCATGACTCAGTGGAAGGACAAAGCGGGCAAGAGCGGCGAGACGCAGAGTGTCGCCCTGTTCACCTATCCGGTGCTTCAGGCGGCCGATGTGCTGCTCTATCAGGCGACTCATGTGCCCGTCGGCGACGACCAGAAGCAGCATCTCGAGCTTGCCCGCGATATCGCGACCAAGTTCAACAATGATTTCGGCGTCGAGCTCTTCACCCTGCCCGAACCGTTCATTTCGAAGGCGGCGCCGCGGATCATGTCGCTGCGGGACGGGACGGCGAAGATGTCCAAGTCCGATCCGTCGGACATGTCACGGATCAACCTGATCGATGGCGACGACCTGATCGTGCAGAAGCTCAAAAAGGCGAAGACCGACCCCGAGCCCCTGCCCCTCACCTTCGCGGATCTTGCGGCACGGCCCGAGGCGAAGAATCTGGTGACGATCTATGCGGCTCTTGCCGAAACCTCGACTGACGCTGTGATGGCTGAGTTCGGCGGCAAGGGCTTCGGCACATTCAAGCCGGCGCTTGCCGATCTCGCAGTGGCGATCCTCGGCCCGATCCGCGACCGCATCACCCGGATGCAGAACGAGCATGAAGCGATCGGCCAGGCGCTTGCAAAGGGCGCCGCAAGGGCCAGTGCGATCGCCGCGCCAACCTTGCTCGCGACGCAGCGCGCGGTGGGATTGCACGTCTGAAGAGGCGAGCGGTCAACGGCTTGCGGCCTGCCCGTTCAAGCGCTATTCATAACGGCTCCGCTACAATTGCAACTGCTTGAACTCACTGCGCTTTCCCTCGATACCCCCTCGATACCAAGGTCGCAAAAGCCATGAAAATGCTCCCGATCGCCGCAATCGCCCTGCTTACGCTTGGCGGTTGCGCCGCGCCGTTCGACGCGAGGGTATCGCGCTTCCAGCAACTCGCGCCGCCGAGCGGACAGAGCTTCGTGATCCAGGCAGGCGATCCCAAGCTGGATGGCGGGATCGAGTTCGGCCAATATGCCCAGATCGTCTCGGCCAAGCTGGCCAGCGCCGGATACCGGCCCGCGACCGACCCGGCGCATGCCGATCTCGTGGTGAAGATGGGCTATGATGTCGACAAAGGCCGCGAGAAGACGATCGGGACTGGCCTGTCGCCCTATGGCGGCGGGTTCGGCTTTGGCTATGGCTATGGCAGCCCCTATGCGCGCGGCTTTGGCGGCTTTGGAGGTCGTTACGGCTATTATGGGCGCAGCCGCTTCGCCTTTGGCTTCTACGATCCATTCCTGTTCGATGATGACGGCGTGACGAGCTTCACCGTCTATACCAGCGAGCTCGATCTGAGGATCGACCGGACCGACAATGGCCAGCGCGTGTTCGAGGGCACCGCCAAGGCGCAGTCGCGCAGCGACGACCTGCCCTATCTGGTGCCGAAGCTGGTCGAGGCGATGTTCACCGGCTTCCCCGGCAATTCAGGCGAGACGGTGAAGATCACGATCGCGCCCGAGAAGAAGTAACCGCCACGCCCCTTCCCGTTCAGGGAAGGGGTCGAAGAGCGTCAGCCCTCAAGCTCGCGGAGCAATGTCCTCACTGCGCCATCGATCTCGCGATCCTTCTCGCGCAGTTCCTCGATGCGGCGGACGGCATGGATTACCGTCGAGTGATCGCGCCCGCCGAACTTCCGGCCGATCTCGGGCAGCGAACGCGTGGTCAGCCTTTTGGCGAGATACATCGCGATCTGGCGCGGCCGTGCGACCACCACAGCGCGACGCGCCGAAACAAGGTCGATCGGCTTCAGCTCGAAATGCGCCGAGACCGCGCGCTGGATCTCATCGATCGTCACCCGCCGCTCGGCACCGCGCAGCACATCGCCGAGCGTCACCACCGCGAAATCCATGTCGATCGTCTCGCCGGTCAACTGCGCATAAGCGATCAGCCGGTTGAGCGATCCTTCCAGATCACGAATATTCGCCGTGATACGGGTTGCAAGCAGATCGAGCACATCCTCCGGCACCCGCGCATCGGGCTGATCGGCGAGCTTGCGCTCGAGGACCGCACGGCGCAGCGCCAGATCGGGGAGCTTGATATCGGCGACCAGCCCAACCGACAGGCGCGAGGTGATCCGCGCCTCGATGCCGTCAAGCCCCTGCGGGCAGCGATCAGCGCTGATCACCAGCCTTTTGCCTGCCGCCATCACTTCGCTGACGGTGTGGAAGAACTCCTCCTGCGTGGAATCCTTGCCTGCGATGAACTGCACATCATCGATGATCAGCAGATCAGCCGCACGCAGGCGCGCCTTGAAGGCATGGGTGTCCCGGTCGTTCTGGCGCTGGGCACGAGCGCGAACCGCCTGGACGAACTCGAACATGAAGCGCTCGGCGGACATCACGATGACGTTCGCCTCGGGGCACGCCTCGAGATAGGCGGCGCCGATCGCGTGCATCAGATGAGTCTTGCCCTGCCCCGTCGCGCCGTGGATGAACAGCGGGCTGAAGCGGGGCGTGCCCGGCTCGGCCAGCGCCCGCGCCGCGTTGAACGCAACCCGGTTGCTGTGATCGACCACGAACCGATCGAAGGTGAAACGCGGATCGAGCTGCGGGCGGGCCGATAGTTCGACCGGAGCCGGAGCGGCATCGGCCGCCGCGACTGCCAATATCGCCGGCTTCGCCGACGCGGCTCGAGTCTCGATCGAAACGCTGCGCACATCGGGCAGGATCGAGCGGAATTCCTGGAAGAGCCGGTCCGCATAGTGATTGCGAACCCAATTGGTCATGAAGGCGGACGGCAGCGCAAGCCGCACGGTATCGCTGTCCGAACCGTCAACCAGTTCGATCGGCTTCAGCCATTGGTCGAAGAGGCGAACGCCAGCGGACTCGCGCAGATGACCGCGCACAGTGCCCCAGGCCTTCGCAACCTCATCGCGCTTTACAGCGTCTCTGGTTACAGTTCCCGCCAACACCCAATCCTTCCCCGGAGCGCCAAGACACAAAGGTCTCGCGCCGCCTTGTTCTTCACAGACAAAGGCTCCCCCCAGCCGGAATCCCCGTCCGCCTGACTTCGAAGCTCTCAATTAGGTCGCGAGACGGAATCGTCTGCGCGGCGAGCGGCGATTTATGAAGATCGAACCGAGTCGGGCAAGACCCCAACACGTAACAAAACCGAAATAAACGGGATTGACTCGGAAGGAGCCACGGATTCCCGTCAAAAATCGTACAAGCCGCTAAAAATGCAAGATTATCTCAGGAACCATAGCGCGAATCGCGCGCGAATCGTGGTGAATCCTGACTTTTGCCGGATCGGGTATGGCGCGGACTCAAAGCGGGACACGCCCATCGTGATCGTCGTATTCACCGATATGTAACATGACAAAAAACCCGCCGGAACTATCCGGCGGGTTTTTGTCCCTGCCCGCTTAACGCAGGTTAGGCGAGCGCGGTGAGCCGCTTGGTGAGGCGCGCGAACTTGCGCGACGCGGTATTCTTGTGGAGCACCCCCTTGGCGACGCCGCGCGCCAGCTCAGGCTGCATCTGCGCCATGGCCGCGGTTGCCGCGCCCTTGTCGCCCGATGCCAGTGCGGCCTCGGCCTTCTTCACGAAGGTACGGATACGGCCAACACGGTTGCCGTTCACTTCAGCGCGACGCGCATTGCGCCGGATTCGCTTTTTCGCCTGTGGCGTGTTCGCCATGAAGCCCTCTGATCTGATATAGAAAAGGGCACGAACGGCAAAGCTCGCGGCCCCGGAAAGCGGGCCTCTTACGCACCAAGAGTGAGTCGGTCAACCGTTCAACGCTGGCATTTCGGGCACCAGAAGGTTGAACGCCCGCCTTCGACATATCGTTTGACCGTTCCGCCGCAGTCACAGGGCTCGCCTTCGCGACCATAGACGCGCCATTGCTTGGAGAAATAGCCGAGTTCACCGTCAGGCCGTGCATAGTCGCGCAGCGTCGACCCCCCGGCCTCGATCGCCGCCGCCAGCACCGTGCGCACCGCCTCGACCAGTCGTTCGAGTCGCGGTAGCGATATCCGTCCCGCAGACCGCGCCGGGGCGATTCGGGCAAGATGGAGCGCTTCGCAGACATAGATGTTGCCGAGGCCCGCCACGATTCGCTGGTCGAGCAGCATCGCCTTGATCGATGCCGCGCGTCCTTCGAGCGCGGCAAGCAGATAGGCGGGCGTGAAATCCGGGCCCAGCGGCTCGGGGCCCATTACGACGAAAGGGGGATATGCGCCGAGCGATTCGGTTTCGATCAGATCGAGCGAACCGAATCGGCGCGCGTCATTGAGCGCGAGCCGGTGCTTCTCGGTCTCGATGATCACATGATCGTGCGGCAACAGCTCGGTCGGATCGATTCGCCAGCGGCCCGACATGCCGAGATGGAAGATCAGCGTATCGCCGCGGTCGGTGTCGATCAGGCCATATTTGGCGCGGCGGCCAAGCCCGGTCACGGTCGCGCCCGTCAGGCGTTGGCCGAGATCGACCGGGATGGCTTTGCGCAGATCGGCGCGGCGCGCCTGGACGCGCGCGATGCGCTGCCCCTCAAGCACCGGGCGCAGACCGTTGACGGTGGTTTCGACTTCGGGAAGTTCGGGCATTGATACTCTTTCGACGTGGACGGTTTGCTATGGCCGCGCCCTCGGCTAGAGCGCCCTTCATGAACGATACCGTTTCCTTCGGCTATGAAGAGGTTGCTCCCGACGAGAAGACGCGCCGCGTCGGTGGCGTCTTCTCCAGCGTGGCCTCGCGCTACGACATCATGAACGACGCGATGTCGGGCGGCATGCACCGCTTGTGGAAGGACCGCTTCGTCCGCCGCGTGAAGCCACGCGCGGACGAGCAAATCCTCGACATGGCCGGTGGCACCGGCGACATCGCCTTCCGGCTGGCCAAATCGGGCGCCGCCGTGACGGTGGCCGATATCAACCCGCAAATGCTCGAAGTCGGCATGGAACGCGCGCAGAAGCGCGGTATCGACGGGCTGGTCTGGACTGAGGCGAATGCCGAGGCGCTCGCTTTTCCCGATCGCTTCTTCGATGCCTATACCATCGCCTTCGGCATCCGGAACGTGACCGACATTCCCAGGGCGTTGCGCGAGGCGCACCGGGTGCTCAGGCGCGGCGGACGGTTCTTCTGCCTGGAATTTTCGACGACGCTGTGGCCGGGCTTTGCTGAAATCTACGACGCTTATTCGCACAAGATGGTGCCCAAGCTCGGCCAGCTGCTCGCGCAGGATGCGGACAGCTATCGCTATCTGATCGAATCGATCCGCCGCTTCCCCGATATGGCCCGGTTCGAGGCGATGATCGGCGAGGCCGGCTTCGTTCAGACGCGCGTCGAGCCGATGCTCGGCGGACTCGTCGCGATCCATAGTGGCTGGAAGATTTGAGCCAGCTGCGATGACCGCGCCCGCCGTGCATCTCTGGCGGCTCCTGAAATGGGGTCGCATCCTGGCGCGCCACGGCGCACTCGGCGGGATCGAGCGTGATCCGAACACGCCGCCGCGCCTCAAGCGCCTGGCCCGTATCGCCCGGTTCGGCGCGCGCGTGCCGAAGACGCCGGCCTATGCCGATGCGCTGCAGGCGATTGGTCCGGCCGCGATCAAGCTTGGTCAGACGCTCGCGACCCGGCCCGATATCGTCGGCGAGGTCGCGGCAAAGGACCTGATGCGCCTTCAGGACGCGCTGCCGCCCCTTCCCTACGAAACCATCCATGCCGCGATGACGCGCGCGTTCGGCCGCCCCCCCGAGGACCTGTTCGCCTCGATCGATCCGGTTCCTGTCGGTGCCGCGTCGATCGCGCAGGTCCACCGGGCCGTCACCACCGACGGCCGCGACGTGGCGGTCAAGGTGTTGCGCCCCGGCGTCGAAGAGGAATTCGCCCGAGCGATCGACACCTATCAATGGGCGGCAGCCCAGATCGAGGCGATGGGGGGCGAACTCTCGCGCCTGCGCCCACGCCTCGTCATCGAGACCTTCAAGCGCTGGACCGCGCGCGAGCTCGATCTGCGCCGCGAGGCCGCCTCGGCTTCCGAGCTGGCCGAGGCAATGACCGCGCAGCCCGACTATGTCGTCCCGGCGATCGACTGGCAGCGGACCACCACCAGGGCGCTGACGATTGCCTGGGTCGACGGCATCAAGATCTCGGATCGCGCGGCGCTGGTCGCCGCAGGGCACGATCTGCCCAAGCTGGCCGACACGCTGGTGCACGCCTTTCTGCGTCAGGCGATCGCTGAAGGCTTCTTCCATGCCGATATGCACCAGGGTAATCTCTTCGCGCTGCCCGATGGACGTATTGCGGCGATCGATTTCGGTATCATGGGCCGGATCGACCGACGCGCGCGAGTTTGGCTGGCCGAGATTCTCTACGGGTTGATCACCGGCAATTACAAACGCGTCGCCGAGATCCATTTCGAGGCGGGTTATGTTCCCGCCCATCACAATGTCGCCGAGTTCGCAACTGCGCTCAGGGCGGTCGGCGAACCGATGCGCGGGCTGGCGGTCAAGGATATGTCGATCGGCATGATGCTCGACGGCCTGTTCAACATCACCCGCGATTTCGACATGCAGACCCAGCCGCATCTGCTGTTGCTGCAGAAGACGATGGTGATGGTCGAGGGCGTTGCGACCAGCCTCGACCCAAATATCAACCTCTGGGATTCGGCCGCGCCGTTCGTGCGCGAGTGGATCAGGACCGAGCTTGGCCCCGAAGCGGCCGTGGCGGACCGGATCATCACTGATCTGCGCACGCTCGCCCGCTTACCGGAGCTGATCCGCAATATCGAGCTGCGCTATCCTGCTCCGGGTGGCGCGCCGCCCCAGCCGCCTTTGAAGGAAATCGAGATTGTCAGGATCGGCGGTGGCTGGCGCTATGTCGCGGTCGCGGCGGCGACCGCGCTGGTGACGTTGGCTGCAACCTGGATCGTGCTGGGATAGCCTTGGCCCGCCCCCTCGCCCCCTTCTGGCTGACCACGCCAAGCCGGTTCGCCACGCTGAAACGGCCCGCCGCCTGCTGGGCGCTTGCCCTGCTGATTATCCTGCTCGCCGTCAGCCTTGCCAGCCCGGCGCCGTCGCCGGTCAGCCATGGTCCCGTCCACCACGCTGATGACGAGACAGACGTCGTCCTGTATGAATCCATCGTCGCTGGCGTGCGGGGCGGCGGAGAATATTATGCGGTCACCGCACAGGCCCTGCGCATCGGCAATTATCCGCTCAAACCCTTCGTTACCTTTCGCTTGCCGACACTGGCGCTGTTGCAGGCAGCCCTGCCGCATGAGGTGACGATCGCGCTGCTGTATGCTCTGGCAGCGGGCGTCACGCTTGCCTGGTTTGTTCGACTCCGCCCGGCACTGGCCCGCCCGCCGCCCATCCTGCTCGCTCTGGGGCTCCTCGCGGGCGGCATGGTTGTATTCGTCCAACCCGAACTCGCAAACTTCCATGAGATCTGGGCGGGGCTGCTGATCGCCCTGTCGCTCGCGCTGCGTCGGCCCGAGCGCTGGATTGAGGCCGTCGCGGTCGGGATGATGGCGATGCTGATCCGCGAGACCGCAGCGCTCTATGTCGGCATCATGGCGATGCTGGCGCTTGCCGGGGGGCACCGGCGCGAGGCGCTCGGCTGGTTCGCGACCATCGCGGTGTTCGCTGTCGTCA
>JBDTXU010000386.1:0-5110 GCA_040006055.1 Sphingomonas bacterium
TCGACTGCTGATAATATTGGTCCTCGACCGACAGCGCGAAGGCGCCCTTCGCGTAATCGAACGGGCGGCCGGTGGTGAGATCGATGGTCGCGCCGAGCGAACCTTCGTCGGTTTCCGCCATTGGCGTCTTCTGCACCTTCAGCGAACTGAACAGTTCCGACGCGAAGGTATTATAGTCGAACGCGCGGCTGCGGTTGGGCGCGGTGCCCGAATCGTTCGATCCGGCGGTCGACAGCGCTTCGAGCCCGTTCAGGCGCGTACGGTTGAAATCGCCGTTCAGGCCGCGGACGGTGATCGTCCGACCTTCGCCATTGTCGCGGTCGATCGACACGCCGGGCAGGCGCTGGAGCGACTCGGCCAGGTTCGAATCGGGGAAATCGGCAATATCCTCAGCGGTGATCGCGTCGATCTGGACGTCCGAGACGCGCTTGGCGTTGATCGAGTTGCGCAGCGAGGCGCGGAACCCGATGACGACGATGTCCTTTTCAACCGAGGCGGCGGGCGCGGTCTCGTCGGCGGCGGCTTGTGGTGCGTCAGGCGCGGCCTGAGCGTGTGCCATGATCGGCGCGGACAAGGCGATCGCAAGCAGCGACGCGCCTGTGCGCAGGAATTTTCCCTGTGTCATTGTTCTTTCCCCTCCAACAATCCGTCGAACGCGGATTCTGTCCGCGCGACCTTCGTCAATTGTCCAGCGGTGTCAATAGCAGATTTAACAGGTTTAAAAGCCGGGGTGGAGCGACCGCCGGGCGCGCGCATACGAGGGACATGGCGCAAAACGGCGCTATTTTTTCAGCATGCGATGATAAAGCTAGAGAAACCGGTGTCAAAAAAAAGAGAAGAGAGCATGAGCGCATTTCTGGCCGCGATGCTGCGGAACTGGCGAGAGGATACCGCAAATGCGCCCGAGCTGATTCCGTGAGGGCGGGTGAGCGAGCTCACGCGCCACTAGCCAAGCGCGACCCTCTCCCGCACAGAGCGGCCATGCGCCTGCGCGATTTTGCCCTGCTTGTTGCGATCTGCCTGACCTGGGGGTCGAGCAATGTGCTGAGCAAGATTGTGGTGGGCCAGTGGCATATTCCGCCGCTGTTCTTCGCGGCCGCGCGATTTGCGATCGTCTTTGCAGTGACGATTCCCTGGCTGCTGCCGGTGCCGCGTCCGGTCTGGCGGATCATACTGGTCGGCGCGCTGATGGGGGCGGGCAATTTCGCGCTGCTGTTCCTCGGGTTGCGGACGGCCTCGCCCTCGATGGCGGCGGTGGTGATCCAGGCGGGGGTGCCGATCACGACCTTGTTGTCGGTCGCAATCCTCGGCGAGCGCATTCGCTGGCGGCGCGGGGCAGGAATCGCACTGACGCTGGCGGGGGTGCTGCTCGTCGTGTGGCGGCCTGGGTTCGTGATCTCGGCCGGATTGCTGTTCGTGCTGGGGGCGGCTTTCGCCGGCTCGCTCGGGGCGATCATGATGAAGCAGATGGACGCGGTCGCACCCCTACGCTTTCAGGCATGGGTCGGGCTGACCGGCATCGTGTCGCTCGGCGCGGCATCCGCGGTCTTTGAAAGCCATCAATGGCAGGCGTCGACCGCGGCCGGCTGGCCGTTCCTGGCCGCTTTGCTGTTCTCCGCGCTATTCGTATCGGTCTGCGCCCACAGCGCCTATTATTGGCTGATTGCTCGGTATGAAGCTAACCTCCTGGCGCCGCTGACGCTGATGACGCCGCTCTCGACTATCGCGCTGGGCGTGATGATCACCGGCGACCGGCTGGACGGGCGGATGATCCTGGGGGCAGCGCTGGCGCTGCTCGGCGTACTTGTGATCGCGCTGCGCCGGAGCGCCGCGCCGATCGTGGAAGCGCAGGAGCATGCATGAACGCGCATCGCCGCTCGGGACAGGACAAGGGCGCGCGTGTCTGGCCCCTCACCGTGAGACGATCATCGGCGCGCCGCCGCCGAGCGAGACCCGCGCGTTGACGTCGGTTCTTACCAGGATGAAGTCCGGATGGCCGAAGCTGACGCGCACGCCACCAATCGCGCGGAACGGCGGGTAGGCCTGCATCGTAACCTTGTCCGGGCCTGTCATGCGATACAGGCCGTCCAGGCCGGCAATCCAGGCGGCCCCATCCCGAACGGTCGCGCTGTAGAACGCGACGGTCGAGAAGGGTTCGTTGCGCTTCTTGCCGCTCCGGTCGGGGAAGCCGCTGTCACAAGGTTTGAAATAGAGCCGTTCGATGCGCGATCCGCAGACCTCGACGAGCCGACCATGCGAGACCATATGGACCAGCCCTACGCTGACCAGCAGGCAATCCGGCTTCCAGGGTTCCGGCACGATGGCGTTGACCGGATCGCAAGCGGTGTTGAGCGGCCCATCGCAAAGGCCGCCTTCCGCGTTTCGCGCGAGCGTCGTCACCCGACCCGTGAGGCGATCAATCCGCTTCAGACCGCCGCCCCATTCGCCGGCATCGATGCCGAGATAGAGGCTGCCGCCAGTGGCATAGGTGGCCGACATCACGCCGCCGCGTATCGGCTCCGTCAGCGTCGCGCTGGCCTGACGGTCACCCGTTACCGTGATCAGGCGGCGCTGTGTCAGCAGCGTGATCCGGCCTTGTGCGCAGGAGAGGGCAATGAGATAATCGCTGCGGGTCGATACCGCAGCGAAAACATCCCATTTGCTCCCTGACCGCCTGCGCAGGGTCCAAGTGGTCGAGTCTTTGCGCGGACCTGTTGCCGCAATGATCTGGCCGTCCAGAACGCACAGTGCATGAACGGGTTCGGGAAGGGTTTCGGGCGCCCACCTGTCCCCGTCGGGGGCAACACTGTTCAGCTTACCGCTGTCGGCGAGGACCCATAGGCGCCCATCGGCGAAAACAGCCTGGGTGATGAAGGATTCCTGGCCCGGCCGAACCGGCTCGATCTGCGCATCCGCCGATAGCGGTAGCGTCGCGCCAGGCAGCATGACGAGCGCCAGCGCGAACGGGGACAGTCGCAACGGTTCGAACATCAGTCACTCCGATTTCGGTAAGCGCGGTATAGCGGGGTGATACCGCCGCACACGCAATTATAGCCTTCGGGTGGACTACCCCACCACCCGTAACGACGGCACTTCCCCCGAAGCCATTCCCCCCGCAATATACCGCATGGCCTGCGCTTTGAGCGCGAGAGCCAGGGGGGAGATCTTCGCGGTTTTTCGACAGGGGGCATCGTGCAGGACCATCAGGACGTCACGCTCGCCAAGAACCTCAACGTGTTCCATTTATGGGGCATCGCTGTCGGGCTGGTGATCTCGGGCGAATATTTCGGCTGGAGCTATGGCTGGGGGCAGGCGGGGACGCTGGGCTTCCTGATCACCACCGTGCTGATCGCGCTGATGTACGTCGCCTTCATCTTCAGCTTCACTGAGCTGACGACCGCGATTCCGCAAGCGGGCGGGCCGTTCGCGTACAGCTACCGCGCGTTCGGGCGGGTCGGTGGCGCGATTGCGGGGTTCGCGACGCTGATCGAGTTCGTCTTCGCACCGCCGGCGATTGCCTTGGCGATCGGCGCCTATCTCTATGTCCAGTTCCCCGGGATCGAGCCCAAGCATGCGGCGATCGGCGCCTATGTGCTGTTCGTGCTCCTCAACATCATCGGGGTGCGGGTCGCCGCGACCTTCGAATTGTTCGTGACCCTGCTGGCGGTCGGCGAGCTGCTGGTATTCATGGGGGTGGTCGCGCCCGCCTTCAGCTGGGCGAATTTCGCGGCAGGCGGCTGGTCTGGGCAATCGCATTTCACGCTTGGGTCGATCGGCGGGATGTTTGCGGCGATTCCCTTCGCGATCTGGTTCTTCCTCGCGATCGAGGGCGTCGCGATGGCGGCAGAGGAGGCACGCGAGCCGCGCCGGACGATCCCGGTTGCCTATATCGCCGGTATCCTGACACTGACGGCGCTCGCCTTCGGCGTGATGATCCTTGCCGGCGGTGCGGGCGACTGGAAGGCGCTTTCCAACGTCAATGATCCGCTGCCCCAGGCGATGCGCGGGGTGGTCGGTACCTCGAGCGGCTGGCTGCACATGCTGGTGTGGCTCGGGCTGTTCGGGCTGATCGCCTCGTTCCACGGCATCATCATGGGCTATGCGCGGCAGATCTTCGCGCTGTCGCGGGCCGGGTTCCTGCCCGTGCTGTTCGCGCGACTGCATCCGCGATTCCGTACGCCCGATGTCGCGACGATCGCTGGCGGGCTGATCGGGGTGGCGGCGATCTACAGCGACCGCCTCGTCGCGATTGCCGGACAGTCCCTGACGGCGAGCATTGTGACCATGTCGGTGTTCGGCGCGCTGGTGATGTATGTGATGAGCATGGCCAGCCTGTTTCGCCTGCGCCGGACCGAGCCCGGGCTCGACCGGCCGTTCCGCGCGCCGCTCTATCCCTTCGCGCCCGGTTTTGCGCTGGCGATGGCTATCATCGCGCTGGCGGCGATGATTTATTATAATTTCGAGATCTTCCTGCTGTTTGCCGCGCTGATGGGGGTTTTGGTATCGGTTGCGGTGTTTGTCGGGAAGGACCGATCGCCTGTTTAGGGGGCAGCGTTGGCCTCTCATCGACTCCGACGCACTTTGCGGGCAGTGACCGCATTCTTGCCCGGAGCGCCTGGTTCCGATGAGCATTGGGGGATTTCGATGGTTGGGCTGATCGAGGCGCCGGTCTGGCGGGAGGAGCATCTCCGCCTTGCGATCGAGGCTGCTTGCGTTGCGCTTTGGTCCTGGCATGTCGATGACGATCGGTTCGCGATGGACGAGCTCGGGTTCGAGCTTTGGGGTTTGCCCTGGGCCGAGCGGGTCGCGTTCGAGGAATTGTCGGCCCATATCCATCCCGCGGATCGCGACCGGGTGCGGGCAGCCTTCTCCGCGACGCGCTCAGTCGCGGGATCCTATGAAATTGATTTTCGAATCATGGTCGCTGATGAGGTCCGGTGGATATCGGCGCGGGGGCAGGGCGCCGATGCGGGGATCGCCGATGGTGTGATGTTCGGGATCTTCCTGGACGTAACGGGTAGGAAGCAAGCCGAAGAGGGAAGCGAGTTGCTGGCGGGCGAGATGAGCCACCGCGTCAAGAACCTCCTCACCATCGCGACTGGCCTTACCG
>JBDTXU010000387.1:0-19286 GCA_040006055.1 Sphingomonas bacterium
CGGCGGCAAGATCGGGATTGCCGCCCGTGATCAGCGTGACCAGTTCGGTGCGGCCGTTGCCGAAATCGAACAAGGGCACGTCGGACAGGCGTATTACCGGGTTCGACAGGTCCGCCAAAGACGGTGCGGCCGCGCTACGCTTGATCTGTGCGATCAGCTGGACGCCCGTGAACGGCCCCCATGTCGCGCCGAATGTCGTATCGGTCAGCGATCCGAAGCCACCGACCTCGCGCACATTGGCCGACGCGTTGACCGAGAAATCGCCGATGAAAGACAGGATTTTTTCGCGTCTCGACGCGATCGGGATGTCGATCGCGACACCGCCCTCGATACGCGTCCGGCCGATATGCAGCTCGAACGGGTTCGCACCGCGCGTAAAGGAGTTCGCTGCCGAGCGGTCGAACTCGGCAGTCGCCGTCACTGCCACCACGCCCGCCGGCAAGCGTATCGGGGTGTTGGTGATCACGGATTTCATGCTGGCGGTGCGGGTGCGCAACTGCGCCACATCGACCAGCCGCGCTTGCACCAGCGATTGGTCGAGCGGACCGAACGGGTTCGCGCCGCCCGCGATTGCTGCGTTCGCCGCCGTCACATCGATGCTGCGCTCGTTCAGTCCGGCGATCGTCTGTTGATCCAGTGCCGCGCTCAAATCCCAGCGCCACCCAGCGATCGCACCGCGCACCAGGCCTCCCGCATGAAGCGTGGTCGTGGTCTGGCGTTGCCGCAGCGGATCGGCTTCGGTCAGATACCGATGGAGCAGCACAGTCCCCGCGAAAGGCGAATAAGGGTTGGTTCCGGGCACAATCAGGGTCACCGGCGCGAGCCCGGCCACGGTGCGATCGCGGCTTTGCTCAGCCGACAGGCTGAGCGATCCGGCAATGGTCTTGCCGATACGGCCGGCCAGCACCGCCTCGGCCTTCACCGCATCGTTGCGCGCTACCATGGTCCGGTATGGGCCGGAATCGAACAGGCGGCGCTGGTTCGCTCCGGCCGCGAAGCCGGCGATGGTGCCGCGGTCAGCGAGCGCCTCCGGCACTGGCGCGACCGTCACGACCTTGCCCGCTACAGCCGAAAGCGCCGGGTCTATCTCACCCCGGTTCAGGCCGGCGACATTGCCGAGCGCGTCGAACAATATGTCGGGATCGGGGACGATATTCCGTTCCGACTGGAAGAGCGGCTCGGTGTGGCGATATTCCAGATTGACCGTGAGGCGGTTGTCATTGTGGAGCCGGGTCAGGCCGAGATTGGCGTCGCCCCGCGCGCTACCACCGCGCGTCGTGCTACCGACGGTGCCGCGAACCTCGATCTGCCTGAATTGCCGTTTGGTGATGAAGTTCAGCACGCGCCGGGTCGGCGGATAGCCGAACTTCAGCGCCGCCGCCTCGGGCAACAGCTCCACCTTCTCGATCGCCTCGGGCGGGAGCGTGCCGATGTCCTGATAGCCCGAGACGCGCTGCGCATTGAGAAGGAAGATCGGTTCGGATCCGTCCGCGGACCGCGCCGCAGGACGGATCACGCGCATGAGGTCCTCCATCGTCGTCGCGCCGACGCCGGCGATGGTGCTCGCATCATAGGTCGCCAGCGGCTCGATGTCGGTAACAGCCGATCCGCGCTGCCCCGTGACGACGATATCGGTAGCGAGATCGCCGCCGCTTTCCGCCTTTTGCGGCGCTGGCGGCTGGCTCGATTGCTGTGCCACAACCGGCACTCCGATCACCGCAGCGGAACCGATCAGGGCGCAGCGCAGCCAGGTTCGCGCAAGACTGCGATGCTTCCTGCGCAAGATCATTCACTCCCCCGGCACAAGGCCGTGCTTAACGCCTTGATTTCGCAGGTCAAACGAAAGCGTGATCAAACGCGCCGAGCAAAGCTGTCCGGATCGGCGGCGCGCCACCATGCGGCGAGGCGGGGGTCGCGCGCGCCGTCGATCAGCTCGCCGGGCTCCACAAAGGGGTAGATCTCGTCGATCGACCGCATCTCAGCCGCATTGATCCGCTGCCGCAAACCTTCGGGGGTGAACTCGTCCGGAGATTGCAGGCCGCACGCCACCACGATGTCGTGGAGCGCATCGAGCGTCGCCTTCTGGAAGCGCGCGACGCGCTCCGCCTTGTCGGGCACCACCAGCCCGCGCTGGCGCGCCGGCGACTGGGTGGCGACGCCGGTCGGGCAGGTGTCGGTATGGCAGCGCATCGACTGCACGCAGCCGAGCGAGAACATGAATGCGCGCGCCGCATTGCACCAGTCGGCGCCCAGCGCTGCGTTCATCGCGATCGACGCGCCGGAATTTACCTTGCCCGAGGCAGCCAACTTCACCTTTGTCTTCAGGTTCGCCCCGACCAGGGCGTTGCGCGCCAGAATAAGCCCCTCGCGGAGCGGCATGCCGACACGGTCGCTGAGCTCGGTCGGCGCCGCCCCGGTCCCGCCCTCGGCACCGTCGATGACGATGAAATCGATCAGGATCTCGGTCTCGAGCATTGCCTTCATCACGGCGAACAGCTCATGGGGATAGCCCACGCACAGCTTGATCCCGACCGGCTTGCCGCCCGACAGCTCGCGCATCCGCCCGGCAAACTCGACCAGCTGGCGCGGCGTCGAAAAGGCGCTGTGGCGGGCCGGCGACAGGCAATCCTGCCCCTCGGGCACATCACGGGTCTTCGCGATCTCAGCTGTCACCTTCGCGCCGGGAAGCAGGCCGCCATGCCCCGGCTTCGCACCCTGGCTAAGCTTGAGCTCGGTCATCTTGACCTGGTCGTTCGCGGCACGATCCCTGAAATGCTCAGGATCGAAATGCCCATCCTTGTCGCGGCAACCGAAATAGCCCGAGCCGATCTCCCACACCACGTCGCCGCCATGCTTCGCATGATAAGGCGAAAGCCCGCCCTCTCCGGTGTCGTGGTAGAAGCCGCCGATCTTCGCACCCAGATTCAGCGCCTCGATTGCGTTGGCGCCAAGCGCGCCGAAGCTCATCGCCGAAATGTTCAGCCGCGACGCCTTGTACGGCCGGCTGCACTGATCCGTCCCGACGGTGACCCGCGAATATTTCTCGACCTCGCACGACGGCGCCATCGAATGGGCAAGCCACTCATATTCGTCCGAATAGACGTCGAGCTCAGTGCCGAACGGATGAGTCGAATTATCGCCCTTGGCGCGCGCATAGATCAGCGAGCGCTCGTCATGATTGAACGGCCGCCCGTCGAGATCGCTCTCGACGATGTACGATCGCAGGAACGGCCGCAGCCATTCGAACAGCCAGCGAAAGCGCGCCGCGACCGGGAAGTTGCGTCTGAGTGAATGATGAGGCTGGAACAGATCGATGAGCCCGACGATCAGCAACGGGCCGAACAGGATGAGCAGCCACAACGCAGCCGGGTATCCGAGCCCGATGGCGATCACTGCGATCGTGCCGACCAACCCCGCCAACAGCAGCGCATTGCGCGAAAGGCCCTGATCCCGGAACAGCGTATCGACAAGCGGGGTCCGCCCGCTCATGGCCGTGCCTTGAAACGGAGGCTGATCACTGCCGCAACGGTTGCCATCGCTCTTCTCTCCTCGCATCGCGCGCAGCGACTCGTCGGGCCGGACCGTCGAGGTTTTCTCGTCGTCCTACAATAGCCGATGGATGGCATTCAGTGCCGGCCGAAATAGGTCCGATTGGAACCTATCCGCGCGCCAAGCGATTGACCTTTCGAAGAAGGGGAGCGCGACATGGCAGAATATCGAAACACCGATGGGCCCACCATCGTTGAAAAGCGATCCAACGCCGGAATCATGATTGGTCTCATCGTCGCTTTGACGGCGATCATCATCGCGTTTCTGGTACTGCCGGGCATCTGAAGCGCCGACATCAAGACGAGCGGTCGCTACTCGACATGTATGTCCCGGCTCAAGCCGGGAGCCGATGTGGCCCGCGCCGCGACGGCGACCACCACCATCTCGTCAGGCGGCGAGCTCGCGCGGCGTCGAGAGCAGAGCGGCAATTGCGGCAGCGTCCACCGGGCGGCTGATCAGATAGCCCTGCGCCATGTCGCAATGCGCGTCGCGCAGGAAGGCGAGGCATTCCTCGTCCTCGACACCTTCGGCCACCACCTTGAGGCCCAGCTCGTGCGCCAGCTCGATGGTCGAGCGCACCAGCACCCCATCGCTGCGGTTGCGGTGCGCGAACTGCACAAAGCTGCGGTCGATCTTGAGTTCGTCGAGCGGCAGGCGCTTGAGGTAGCTGAGCGTCGACTGGCCAGTACCATAATCGTCCATCGAGATGGCGATGCCCATCGCCTTGAAGCCCTGGAGCGCGGCGATCGCGCCTTCGCCGTCAATCATCGCCGCTGACTCAGTCACCTCGAACACCAGCCGGCCCGGCGCCAGCCCGCTGTCCTCGACCAGCTTGCGCGCCGCGGCGAGGAACGGCTCAGATCCGAGGAGCTTGGCGGAGATGTTGACTGCGCCACTGATCGTATTGCCCCCCGCCTCCCAGGCGCGCAGGTCGACGATCGTCTGGCCAAGCACGAACAAGGTAAGCCCGGCGATGCGATCGTTACGTTCGGCAAGCGGGATGAAGGCATCCGGCGATATCATGCCGCGCTCGGGGTGAATCCAGCGCACAAGCGCCTCGACGCTGGCGATATGGCCATGCGCGATCTCGACCTTGGGCTGGTAGAGCACGCGCAACGCGCCCTCCGCCACCGCCTCGTCGAGCTCGCCGAGGAGCGACAGGTCGCGCGCAGCCTCCTCGCCCTCGCGCTCGGCATGAACATGCCACCCGGCGCCCGCCGCCTGCGCCTGCGCCGCCGCAAGGATCGCATTGGCCACGACCCGCCCGGCATCACGCGGCTGCCCGCTCGCCATGCCGATCACCAGCGACACGTCGATCTTGCGGCCCTGAACTTCGACCGGCGCGAGCATCAGTGCGCGCAGCTGCTCATAATGCCAGGTGAGCTGTTCGGCATCGACCGTGGCGCACCAGCCGAGCACACGGTCCTCCACCCGGTAGACCGTATTCCCGGCGCCGATCAGGCTGACGCGGTCGCGCACGCGGCGGATCAGGTCGCCGACCGCGTCTCCGCCGATGGCCGCGACGATCTTTTCATAATCTGCGATGCGCGCCGTGGCGACGACCAGCGGCGAGTCGCCGTCGCGCGTCGCGGCGACCAGCGCGAGCCGATTGGGCAGGCCGCTCTGCGCGTCATGCGCGCGGGCCCGACCCACCGCCTCGGCGACGCGCATCGCCAGCATCGCCGATGTGGCGACAGCCCATGCGACCAGCGCGGGGACGAGTTCGAAGATCCACCCAAAGGAACTCGCGACGGCGACCGCGGTCAGGAATAACAGCACCGGCCCAGCGGCAATGATCCCGCCGAGCATCCAACGCCGCCGATAGGAGACGAAGGCGGCCATCCCGGCGAGCAACAACGCCACGAGCAACGGCGCGATCCAGCCGCCCGCCACCGGCACGCCTTGCAGCAGCGTCTCGGCGGCCAGCGCCTGGATGACTACGCCAGGCACGACACCATGGGCGGGGGCGACATAGCGGTCTCCGATCTCGATCGCCGTCGCGCCGACCAGCACGCGCTTGCCGCGCACAGCGGCCGGGTCGAAATGCCCGTCACGCACGTCGATGAAGCTGAGCCGCGGGATGGTTGCCGGATCGATCGCATAGTCGATCGGGAATTGCGTGCTCGCGTCACCGCCGCGCTGGGCGAGGATTGCCGAGAGCGCGGGGCGCGGCACCCCGGCAGTGACCGCGCCGAGCGGGACGTTGCGCACCACGCCGTCCGAATCCGGCGCCACGATAATCGAGGCGAGCATCGCATGATCGCGCAGTTGCTGCACCGGGAGAGAATCGGTCACGCCGCGCCGGCCGCTCCCCGGGGGTTGCGAGAAGGTCGGCAGGATCACCTGGCCCTCAGCCCGTGCAAGCGCGGCCGCGAGCGCTGCATCATCGTCGGGATTGGAGCGTGACGAGAAGTCGACATCGAACGCGATCGCGGCCGCGCCGGCGCGACGCAGCTGGTCGATCAGCGCCGCGTGGTTGCGGCGCGGCCAGGGCCAGCGATCGATATGGGAGATGCTGTGGGCATCGATCTCGACGATCGCGACGTCGCTGCTCGCGGCATGGCGCCGCAGTGCGAAGCGCCAATCCTGCACCATGTGTTCGGCACCGGCGCCGAGTTCGGCACCGCCCGTCAGCACGCCGGCGCAAGCGGCAAGGCCCAAAGCAAGCGGTCGCCACCGACGCCGCAACAGGGCGAGAAACGGGGATGGGAGCGGCGTGCGGCTCATTGGGTCACCTACCGCGACAAAGCTAACGGAGCGTCAATCGCCACTAACCCTTCGGGTTGCCGCCGCCATTCCCGTTGCCGTTGCCGTTGCCGGGGCTCGTGTTCCCGTTGCCCGGGCTATTCCCATCGCCGCCGCCATTGCCGTTGCCGTTGCCGGAATTGCCATTCCCGTTGCCCGCGCCGTTTCCGTTGTCCGACGCGCCGCCATTCCCATTGCCATTACCGGAATTGCCGTTCCCGTTGCCCGAGCCGTTTCCGTTATCGGCCGCGCCGCCATTCCCATTGCCATGGCCGGAATTGCCGTTCCCGTTGCCCGCGCCGGCGGAATTGCCATTCCCATTCCCCGAGCTGTTCTCGCTGCCCGAGCTGGCGTCCGCACCGTTGCCCCCACCACTCGCGTTGCCGTTGCCGTTGCCGTTCCCGTTCCCGCTGGTGCCAGTCCCCGCGCCGGCGCCGGAACCATTGCCATGGCCCAAGGCGATGCCAGCCCCATTGCCGTTGCCTGAGCCGCTGGTCTCGCCGCGCGCGATCGCCGCAGCGTTGGCCACCGCGGTGCCGTTGCTCTTGCCGCTGACCAGACCCTCGGTAATCTTGCCGAGATCTACTGGCTTCGCTTCGATCGGAGCGGCGACGACGCTGTTCGCGATGTCCTGCCACGCGACATCATCATAGCCTGCCGCATGGCTGCCGGTGCCGCCGGAGGCCGAAGCATCAACCGTCCCGGCGTCATTATGATCCCCGCTTGGGCTCTCGCCGTTCGGGGTCGGCGCCGCCGGAGCGCTCGCCCCACCCCGCCCGCGCGCCGGGGAGTCGACGCTGTGCGCAGTCTGGCCCTGCACCGTGAGTCGGAAGCGATCGCTCGCCATCACGCTCGCAACCGCGCCGGGCCGGATCAGTTCGTGGGCGCCGCCGTCAGCGGTCGCCGCCTCGACAGCGCCCTCGATCACCTGGACCGAGCTGCCCTCGCGCGTGACGGTAACGGAGAAGGTCGTGCCCTTGACCACCGCGGCGAGATACGGGGCCTGCACCGCGAAATGCGGATCGCGGCGGTGCTCGATGCGGAACAGCGCATTGCCCCATTCCTGGATCATCTGAAACAGGCCACCGGCCTGCGCCGCCACCGGAAGCCGCATCCGCGCATTCGCCGAGAGAGTGACGAAATCCTGGCCGCGCACCAATATGGCGCGCCCGGTCGGCCCGGTCATCACGGTGGCGCCCGCCGGTACCGCAGCACCGCGCGCGCCGGGGTGATCGCCCGCGCCGTCGCGGATGACGACGCGCCCGCTCGCCTCGGTGATCGTCCAGCCGGTATTCTGCGCATAGGCGCTCGTGCTGCACAGCAACGCAGCAACAGCAGCCAACCCGGCTCGAAGCATTGTGAAAACCCCCCATCCCTCGCTTGCCGGATAGCGGGTCGCGCTTGCAACCAGGTTGGTAAGGCTGGTTAACTTACTGCTCATCAACCTATTTTTTACAGCTGCACCTGTAGGTGGGAAGGTTCTTGATAAACGACGGGAATGCCAATGCAGCGCCGGCCGGCCAGGGCCCTTGGAAAGCTTGCGCTTGGCTGCGCTGCGCTGGCTCTGTCGGGCGCCGCCGCGGCGCAGAGCGCGCTCGACCGCGCCGCCCGTGCGACCCAGGGCGAGAACGAGCGCCCGACTGCGCCTGCCACCAGCGTCGCGCCTACCCCCGTCGACGTTGCCGATGATGCCGCGCCGTCGCCTGCCACCTCGAACGAAGCGCCGGTCGCGGTCGGGGCTATCAGGCTGGTCGGGCTGCAGATCCTGACGCCGGCTGATTTCTCTGACATTCTCGGCGATTATGTCGGCAAGGAATGTACGACCGCCGATCTCCAAGCGCTCGCCACCCGGCTGACCCAGCGCGCCCGGGCGCGCGGCTACGTGCTCGCCTCGGCGACGATCGCACCCCAGCGGCTCGTGGCAGGCGTGCTCGCAGCCTATATCGATGAAGGCCGGATTGGGCATGTCCGGATCGAGGGCAGCGACCGCGCCGCGCTCCACGCGACGCTCGATCCGCTGGCCAGCGGCAAACCGGTAACGATGGCCGAGCTTGAGCGTCAGCTGATGCTGGCGAGCGATATCGACGGCATCGCCATCCGCCATACGCGCTATGCCCGCGAACAAGGGCTTGGCGTGCTGACCGTGCAGGTCAGTGCCAATCGTGTGCGCGGGCGCGTGGTCGTCTCCAATGACGGCACCAGGCCGTTCGGCCCCGAACAGGTCCGCATCGAAGTCGGCGCCGGTTCGCTGCTCGCTGCGGACGATTGGGTGAGCTTCACGCTCGGCAGCAGCTTCGAGCCCGGCGAGCTCACCTATGCCAAGCTGCGCTACAAGCTCCGCGTCGGCGCGAGCGGCACCGAGCTTGCGCTCAGCGGCTCCTTCTCCGCGACGCATCCCGGCGCCTATCTCGCCCCCTATGACCTGATCGGCCATGACGCGTCTTTCGGCGTCTCGATGCTCAAGCCATTGCTGCGCCGTCGCACCCGCAGCATGTGGCTGAGCGCCGGGCTCGATCTGCGAGACGCGCGGCAATGGTCGCACGGCATCGGCCTCCAGCGCGACCGGATCGTCGCCGCACGGTTCGGCCTGTACGGCTATCAGCGCTTTGCCGGCGGCAATCTGCGCTACAACGCGCTGCTGACCCAGGGCCTGCCGCTGTTCGACGCGAGCGACACCGATCTCGGCGCCTCGCGCTGGCTGGCCCGTGACGATTTCACCTCGGCCTCGGTCTGGGCCGACTGGACCAAGTCCCTCGGCGGAGGCTTCGGCATCAAGCTCGCCGGGCAGGTGCAGGTCGCCTCGGGTCCCTTGTTCATCGCCGAGCAGATCGGCCTGGGCGGCGGACCATTCCTGCGCGGCTATGACTATAGCGAGCGATCGGGCGACGAGGGCGTCACGGGATCGGCCGAGCTCCAATATTCCCTGCCCACCGGCGACAACGGCACGGTGCGGCGCGCGCAAATCTATGCCTTTATCGATGGCGGCCGGGTCGAATATCTCGGCGGCGGTTGCTGCGGCGGCGCGCTCGCCTCGGGCGGTGGTGGCCTCCGCGCCGATCTGGCGCACGGCCTCGGTGCTACGCTCGAGGTGGCGGTGCCGATGACCGGCCCGCGCTATGACACCGGCCATGCCGACCCGAAGGTCAATGTGGCGATCGCCAAGTCGTTCTGAGCGACGAAAATTCCAGTCATGTGAAAGAGCGGCGCGCACCGCTTCTGACGGCTCGCTACGACCCTATGGGCGCTTGCAGGCACGGGTTGAATCGCGTGCGCGAGCTCGGGGCGGATATGTTGGAAGTGTGACATAATTCGGCGGGGATTTCGGCGCTCGGAAGCGGGTTCCACGAGAGGAAATGCCCGGAAAACGGCGCGCCCGTGTTGGAGAGTTTTGTCATGCCTATCCGGGGTTATCGCAGCCCGGGCATGAGCCGGGGCCTGCGCAGAACAGCCATCAGTGTCTCCACGATTGTTGGAAATGTCATGAGGGGTCACTGACATTTCCTATCTGTACAGAACATTGTACAGAACCTGTCGGCACGCCAATGGCACGCCGGCGCAGCTCTTCGGACGCCCCGCGCCAATCGCAACGCGATGACGGACCGCACACGACGCAGGATCGCGCCCAGTGATGATAAGCAACGGGCTCCAAGGCCAGAAATGCCATTCGGGAGGAACTTTGATCGGCTTGTAAAGTTACCCTTTTTCCGAAAATCGCAGGAGGGGCGCTCTTGAAACGCAGAATGGACCTGGCCGTGGCGCCGTTGATGGCGCTCGCCATTGCCGCGTGCTCCGCTTCCAATGCCCCCAACGCCGAAAACGATGCGACCGTGGGCGCGGCCTCCAATAGAAGCGCGGCCGTGGCCGGCGCGCCCGGCGTTGTCAGTCTCCCACGCAAGGGCAGAACGGTGGCGGTCAACGTTCAGGGCGTCGCGCCCGCTGGGGTCACTGTGCGGGTCCTGACCATCGAGCTTGGGACGGACGCCACTATGCTGGACGTCAGCGCCTCTTATGGCGGCACGATCACAAACGACATCACGCTCGCCGGAGCGGCCACCTATCTGCTCGATGAGCACGGCAACCGCCTGATGCTGAAGCCGCCCCAGGACAATCAGTATCTTCGCATCGTCAAGGGACAGACGATGCAAGGCAAGCTCGTCTTCCTGGGGGCCGTTGCCGAGAACGCAAAATCGGTGAAGCTGGTGTTCAACGACAATAATGACGGCAACAATCTCGTCGATCCCGGCCTGACCATTCCGCTTCCATTGGAGAGTGCGGCGCAGTGATGGGCCGCTCTTCGGTCTCCATGGTCGCCATCGCGACGCGCTGGACCATCGCGATCTCCTGCGGCCTGATCACCCTTGCTGGCTGCGATAGCCGTCCAGCACCGCGCAGCCTGAAGGACGAGACGAGCATCTTCCGGGTAAAGGTGGACGCGCCCGAGAGCCGGTTTGCGCCTGCGGGCGGAGGTGAGGGCCTTGCGGCGGGTGGCCCCGAAAGCAGCTTCGGCGAACCGGCGGCACCCGGATCGACCTTCCGCGCCGCCGAAGTTCCGCCGGACAAGCTGGAAGCCACCGAGGCGCTGATTTCCGGACTCAAGGCCCGGCAGACCGCGGATCAATCGATCGTGGTCGATTTGCCCGCGGACGTGCTGTTCGATTTCGACAAGGCGGAACTGCGTCCGGATGCGCAAGAGCCGCTCTCTCGCGCCACCAGGCTGGTCGAAAGCTATCCCGATGCGCCGCTTGCGGTGAACGGGCACACCGACGGTAAGGGAACCGACGCCTATAATGATCCGCTGTCCCAACGCCGCGCGCGTGCGGTGGCCGATTGGCTGAAGGCAAAAACCGGCCGCGCGGCCGAAGCAAAGGGGCTTGGCAAACGTCAGCCCATCGCTGCCAATGTCCATCCCGACGGTTCCGATGATCCCGACGGACGACAGCGCAATCGCAGGGTGGAAATCCTCATCCGCCCCCTCCCCGCGGCGCGCTGACAGGAGTCTCCAATGGCATTCAGCCCCCGCCACGTCGCAATGTTTATGGCCGTCCCCATTGCCCTCGCCGGGTGCTCGGGGACACCGGATGAGCAAGCGGCTCCCGGCGCGCCGAGCGAAGGCGATCTGCGTCAGGCGCTTCAGACCTATTTCGACAAGAATCCCGAATGCGCGCCGTTCTTCGAAGTCCCGGCCGAGGTTCGCATCGAACCTTCGTCTTATCGGATCAGCCAGCTCGATGCCTTTGCCGCCGCGGGTTTGCTCAGGCGCAGCGGCGAGATCGTCAAACCCCATGAGGTGACCGGCGCGCCCGAACGCTATGCGCGGTACGAGGAGACGCCGCTCGGCCAGCAATCGATCCGGTCAGGCGAGGGCAGTCCCCTCGGATCCAGGACGCTGATCTGTTATGGGCGCCGGAAGGTCGATACCGTCACCAGCGGCGGGATCGATGAAATCACGCCGGACCGGCTGAGCGTCAAATACAGCTATCGACTGGTGGATATTCCGGCCTGGACCCGTGCCCCATCCATAACGCAATTCTACCCCGCGCTTGGAAAGCGGCTTGATGGAACGCCCGGCAGCGATAGCGAAACCCTCCAGCGTGTGAACACCGTCTGGACGTTGCCCAAACAAACCGCCTTCGGGCTCTTTGATTTCCGCCAGGAGAGTCACTGAAGCGATCGTGTCTCACCTCAGGGGTGCACTCCAGGGCGAGCGCAGATCCTCCAATCCCGCTCGGCGCTGGGGCTAAGCTCTCTTCATAAAACGTTTATCAGCGCGCCGTAGTGCCCGGCTTCGGCCGAGAAACGGAGCGGGCATGAACGGGGGTCAGGTCGTTCTGGCGATCAATATCGCTGCGGCGGCCATTTTCATCTTTGGCTACGCAATGATTGCGTGCTCATACCGCGCGCAACGTCCCGCTTTGTGGTTCAGCGCGGTCTATGCGATCGGCACGCTCTCACAAGTTTTCAATTTTCTGATCTCACTGGTCGGCGGCGCGGCCGTGCTCGAGCGGGCGAGCTATACGAGCTTCCAGCTGGCAATCCTGCTCTTTTCGGCGGGCTGGGCGGCCTATCATCGCCGGCGCGCGCCTTGGCGAATCGTCGCTACGCTGCTGGGCGCGGGCGCGGTCCTTCACGAAATCTCGTTTCTCCTCGCGCCCGCGACTTTCGCCACCGGAATGGCATATCAGCTCCCCTTTGCGGCAGCCGCCATGTTGGCATCCCGTTCGGTGTTCTCGATCGGACCGCGGAGCCTGTTGGTCAGGGCGCTGGGCGTCAGCTACGCGCTGCTAGCCCTCAACTTTCTGGCCAAGCCTTTCCTGGCGCTGGCATGGGGATTTCCGACACATCTGGTCGACTATACGGCCACCAGCTACGCCCTGCTGTCCCAGGCGAGCACCGGCATTCTCATGCTCGGGACGGGCATGATCCTGCTGCTGATCGTGGCGAATGCAGCGATTGCAGAGGCGATAATGGCCTCGGAAACCGATCCGCTATCCGGCTTGCTCAACCGCCGCGGCTTCGAACGGCTTGCGCAGGAAGAGATCGCGCGGACCCGCAGCCGCGGCGAGCCACTGGCGGTGGCGGTGTTCGACCTCGACCATTTCAAGCAGATCAACGACCGGTTCGGCCATGATGGCGGGGACAGGGCGATCATCGACTTCGCGGCGCGGCTCCGGCGGCACGCATCCGCGACCGCCGTGATCGCGCGGCTCGGCGGCGAGGAATTCGCGATGCTGGTCACAGAGGACATCGGCCGAGCTTTCGACCGCGCCGAGGCCGTCCGCGTTTCGGCCATGGTATCGGCCGAGGCGACGCATCTCTCGCCCACGACCAGCGCCGGCGTCGCGCGACTATTGCCTGACGAAACGCTGTTCACCCTGCTCCGCCGCGCTGATCAGGCGTGTTACGCCGCGAAGAGCGGCGGACGTAACCAGGTGTGTGTCGCAGGCGAGCCAGCCGCCGCGCTGACGCTTGTCGCCAAGGACATGCTGGTCGCGGCGTGATGCGCGGGACTCTGTGGCACGGCGCAATAAATGACTCTGACCCCTTTTCGCCGCTGACCTCCCCCAAATGCCGGCATTGCGCCCGCAGGCTAAAATGAACACAAAGCGGGGTGGCTTACCATCGAACCAGACATCCCGGACGCGTCGTGGCGGTGTTGCTGTTCGCAATCGCAGGCCTGCCGCTTTGGGCGGTCATGCTTCTCGGGGAGCGCTCGTGCGACATGCATGTCGGGCCGCCATGCGCTATAAGCTGGGGTTGGATGAAGCTGCTGGGCCTGGCTGCGATTGTGGCAATCTGCGCTTTGATCGGATGGCTGGCGGGTCTTTTGTCACGCTTGTCGAAACGAGGCGGAGAGGATTCGAGCGATGGTGTCTGACGATCAGCTTATGGCATTCTCAAACCTCCGCCAACGGGGCTGAGGCTCGCCAGTGCGGAAAAGGTGGATAGCGGCGGGCGTGGCTCTGGTCCTTTTCGGCGGCGGCTACCTTGCCAACGCTTCGTGGCTTGCGCCGATGCCGACGGGAAGGCCCGGCGTGCTTGCCCATCGCGGGGTCCATCAGACCTTCAGCCACAAGGGGCTGAAGCGTGACGACTGCACCGCGACCAGGATCTATCCGCCGACGAACCCCTATCTCGAGAATACAATTGCTTCGATGATCGCCAGCTTCGCGGCCGGCGCGACTGCGCTCGAACTCGACGTGCATCCGACCACCGACGGCGAATTCGCCGTGTTTCACGACTGGGTGATCGAGTGCCGCACCGACGGCCACGGTGTGACCCGCGATCAGTCCATGACCTACCTCAAGACGCTCGATGTGGGATATGGCTACACCGCCGATGGCGGGAAAACCTTCCCTTTTCGCGGCAAGGGCGTTGGGCTGATGCCGACGCTGCACGAGGTGCTGTCCGCTTTTCCCGGCAGGCGCTTTCTGATCAACATCAAGAGCAAAGACCCGACCGAGTCCGACCGGCTCGTCGCCTATCTGAAGGCGCACGGCCACCCGATCGACCGGCGGCTGTGGGTGTACGCCGCCGACAAGCCTATCGACCGGCTCCAGCAAATTGCGCCCCGGGCGCTGCTGACCTCGAAGACGCGCGGCAAGGATTGCGCAATCGGCTATCTCAAGCTCGGCTGGAGTGGATATGTACCCAGATCCTGCCGGGGAGCGATTATCGGGGTGCCGATCAACTGGCGTCAATATTATTGGGGCTGGCCGAACCGGTTTCTGGCCCGGATGAAAGCGGCGGACGTCGAGGTGATGCTGGTGGGGCCGATCGGCAAGAGCATTTCCGGCACCTCTGGCGCCAGCGGCGTCGAGCAAGCCAGTCAGCTCGATGCTGTGCCCGACGGCTTCTCCGGCATTATCCTGACCGACAATATCGAAACCATCGGACCGGAAGCGCGCCGGCGGTGGCCAGCGCCGTAAATGACTCTGACCCCTTTTCTATTGGGTTCATCGGTGGTGAAGCACACAACCGCCCATTTCTTTAGCGGTCGACATTCTTTTTTAGCCCCAGCTTAGACCGCAAGAAGTCCCAGACCCAAAATGACGTCAGAGCTATTCCAATTAGAGCTATCAAAAAACCAACGTAGACAAGGATTGGATAGTCGTATCCACGCACAGACAGGGACGTGGCAGCAAATATAATGCCAAGCCCTAGCACCATAGGAGCTGATGCCGATAAACACCCTATCTTATTCCCAGAATATTCATTGATTTATACACCTTGCTCGGTCGGGTATCTCAACATAATCCATAATATTATTTACTGCCATCTTGTCAGCGTTCCGATATAGGAAATTCAAGGGCAGCATATCTACAATTATCTGAGCGCCAACCTTTCTAATTGCTGCTCCTCCTGCAATCGCGGCCACGCCGCCAATCACTGTCGCCAATCGGCCACCAGCACTTGAGAGATAAAGGGACACAATACCTAATTCGGCCAACGAACACGTGCGATTATCCCTAAACAGCGCCGGCGGTCGAGGCGTTCTCTTCAACGAGACCTGCGACGCCCCTCAATCCGTTCACGCACCCGCGCCGCGGGATCGAGCCGGTCGGACTCCGCGTCTTCAGCAAACCAGGTGGCACCGAGGCGATGTTTGCCCGGCAGGCGCGCGACGCGCACGATCTCCTCGAAATGGACCCGCGCCGCGCTGAGATCGGGCGCCTTGCTCCATGGGAATTTCCGCTTCGGCGGCTCGAAGGAGGGGTCCTTGCGGAGCAGCACCAGCCCCTTGAGTTCCGCCTGCCTCGGATTGAGCGCCTGAACCCATCGCGTCGTGTAAAAGCCATAAGATCCGGCTGTCCCCGTCGGCCCGACCGGGAAGCCAGTCCCACGAATGAAGCATTTCCAGGCAGGCATTGGAGCGCAGTAAGCCAGCCTCGGGCTTCCATCAACAACCTCAGCTTCACGCAACAAAACACCGCAGCGGCTTGATCCAGCGCAAGAAAGGGCTAGAGCCCCAGCATGGCTTCCCGTCCGCTGACTCTCTACGAAAAGATCTGGGCGTCGCACGTTGTCGAACGGCGCGATGATGGCACCTGCCTGATCTATATCGATCGCCACCTCGTCCATGAGGTGACCAGCCCCCAGGCCTTCGCCGGCCTGCGCGCCGCCGGGCGCAAGGTGCGGCGGCCCGATCTGACGCTCGCGGTGCCCGATCATAATCTCCCGACCACCGCGCGGGTCGATGCCGCCGGCAAGCGCCTGCCGATCGCCGATCCGGAAAGCGCGGCGCAGCTCGACGCGCTGCAGCGCAACTGCGCCGAATTCGGCATCGACTATATCGATGCGATCGCGGCCGCGCAGGGCATCGTCCATGTCGTCGGGCCCGAACAGGGCTTCACCTTGCCCGGCACCACGCTTGTCTGCGGCGACAGCCATACCTCGGCGCACGGCGCGCTCGGCGCGCTTGCCTTCGGGATCGGCACCAGCGAGGTCGAACATGTCCTCGCGACGCAGACGCTGTTGCTGACCCCATCTAAGACGATGGAGATCCGTGTCGACGGCACGCTCGGCTTTGGCGTGTCGGCCAAGGACGTGATTCTGTCGATCATCGGCAAGATCGGCGCCGCGGGCGGCACCGGCTATGTCATCGAATATACCGGCGAGATCATCCGCGCGATGTCGATCGAGGGGCGGCTGACCGTCGCCAACATGTCGATCGAGGGCGGCGCCCGCGCCGGCCTGGTCGCGCCCGACGAAACCACCTTCGCCTATCTCAAGGGCCGCCCGATGGCGCCCAAGGGCGAGGATTGGGACAAGGCTGTCGCCTGGTGGAAGACGCTGCCGAGCGACGCGTCGGCCACCTATGACCGCAGCGTCCGCCTCGACGCGACCGATATCGCGCCCTCGCTGACCTGGGGCACCAGCCCCGAGGATGTCGTCGCGATCACCGGCACCGTGCCCGATCCCGAAAGCTTCGCTGATCCCGCAAAGCGCGAGGCGGCGCGCAAGTCGCTTGCCTATATGGGCCTGACGCCGGGCACCGCGATGCAGGACGTGCCGGTCGAGCATGTCTTTATCGGGAGCTGCACCAATTCGCGCATCGAGGATCTGCGCGCCGCAGCCTCGGTCGCGAACGGCCGCCATGTCGCGAACGGCGTGCGCGCTCTGGTCGTGCCGGGATCGGGGCTGGTCAAGCGCCAGGCCGAGGCCGAGGGGCTCGACCGCATCTTCACCGACGCCGGATTCGAGTGGCGCGAGCCCGGCTGTTCGATGTGCCTTGCGATGAACCCGGATAAAGTGCCGCCCGGCGAACGATGTGCTTCCACTTCGAATCGGAATTTCGTAGGACGGCAGGGACCGGGGGCGCGGACGCATCTGGTATCGCCGGCAATGGCCGCTGCTGCGGCGGTAACCGGGCGGTTGAGTGACGTTCGCGATCTAATGGGGCGAGACCTTATGGGGGGGAAACCGGCATGAAGCGCGCATTGGTCCTGTTGATACTCGGCACCGTGATCAGCGGCATCGCAGCCTATGCCGCGAGCGCCCGCCCCGCGCCCGAAGCCCTTGCATCGGAAAACCCCACAGAGACCAAAACGGCACGATAATGGAGCCGGTCAGCCAGGTCTCGGGCCGCGCTTATCCCTGGGGCGCGAAGAATATCGACACAGACGTCATCATCCCCGCGCATTGGCTGAAGACGATCACCCGCGAAGGGCTCGGCAAGGGCGCCTTCGAGACGGTGCGCGCGCAGGCCGGCAATATCTTCGACGATCCGCGCTATGCCGGCAGCCCCATCCTGATCGCCGGCGACAATTTCGGCTGTGGTTCCAGCCGTGAGCATGCCGCCTGGGCACTCGCGGACATGGGCATCAAGGCAGTGATTGCGCCGAGCTTTTCCGACATTTTTTCCGGCAACGCCTTCAAGAACGGCATCGTCGCCGTCGTCCTGCCGCAAGAGGCGATCGACCGGCTGATCGAGGTCGCGAAGACCGACACCGTCACCGTCGATCTCGAGACGATGACGGTCACCACCGCTTTCCAGGACCGCTTCGTCTTCGAAATGGACAGCTTCCGCCGCCAATGTCTGATGCAGGGGCTGGACGAAATCGGCCTGACGCTGGCAAGGGATACCGCGATTTCGAATTATGAGGCCGGCGTCTCCGAACACCGGCCATGGATGAGTGGAGACAGGGCAAATGCGGGCACTCTTGTCGAAAGCACCGGGCGGGCCTGAAACGCTCGTTATCGACGAGTTGCCTGATCCCGTCGCCGGCCCAGGCCAGGTGGTGGTCGCGGTCAAGGCCTGCTCGATCAACTATCCCGATGTGCTGATCATCGAGGACAAATATCAGTTCAAGCCGCCGCGCCCGTTCGCGCCGGGCAGCGAAATCTCCGGCGTGATCGAAAGCGTCGGTGAGGGCGTGACCGGATGGGCGCCGGGCGACCGCGTCATCGCGACGACGGGCTCTGGCGGCCTGGTCGAGAAGATCGCGCTCCCTGTGACCAGCCTCTACCGCCTGCCGGAGGGCCGCAGCTTCGCCGAGGGCGCCTCGCTGTTGCTGACCTATGGCACCACCATCCATGCGCTGCTCGACCGCGGGCATATCGTCGAAGGCAACAGCCTGCTCGTGCTGGGCGCGGCCGGCGGGGTCGGTCTCGCCGCGGTTGAACTCGGCAAGGCCTTCGGCGCGCGCGTGGTCGCCGCTGTCTCCTCCGACGAGAAGGCCACCGCGGCGAAAGAGGCCGGTGCCGACGTGACGATCGTTTATCCCCGCGCGCCGTTCGACAAGGATCAGTCGAAGGCGCTTGCCGATCAGTTCAAGGCGGCGCTCGGCCCCAATGGCGCTGACGTGATCTATGACCCGGTAGGCGGCGACTATGCCGAGCCGGCGCTGCGCTCGATCGGCTGGGAGGGCCGCTATCTGGTGGTCGGCTTCCCCGCCGGCATCCCCAGGCTGCCGCTCAACCTGACCCTGCTCAAGAGCTGCGACGTCTGCGGCGTGTTCTGGGGCGCCTTTGCCGCGCGCGAGCCCAAGGCGAACCAGTCCAATATCGAGCGCCTCTTCCGCTTGTGGAAGGACGGCCAGATCGCCCCGCGCGTGACCGAGACCTTCGCCTTCGAGGACGGCGGCAAGGCGATCGCCAAGATGGCTGCGCGCGGCGCGATCGGGAAACTGGTGGTGACGGTCGCCGAATAGGCCGATCCTCCCCGGCACGGGGAGGAACAAAGGGGCGTTGCCTATCCGGCTCCCCCTCCCTATCTCAGACCTGACAATCGCACGCCCAAGGGAAGAACAGCATGACCACTTTCGACGATCGCGAACGGGCGTTCGAGACGAAATATGCACGTGACGAAGAGATGGCGTTTCGCGTCACCGCGCGGCGCAACCGGTTGCTTGGCCATTGGGCAGCCGGCCTGATGAAGCTCACCAAGGAAGAGGCCGATGCCTATGCCTCCGCGGTCGTCCAGGCCGAATTCGAGGAAGCCGGCGACGAGGATGTGATCCGCAAGCTGGTCAGCGATCTGACCGCGGCCGGTG
>JBDTXU010000388.1:0-2237 GCA_040006055.1 Sphingomonas bacterium
CTTCGATCGCAGGGCTGCTGATCACCACCGAGGCGGCAATCGCCGACTGGGTCGAAGACAGCGCTGATACTGCCGAGACGGGCAGCTACTGAGTTAACGCCCGCCCACAAACGTCATGCCGGACTTGTTCCGGCATCCACCCCTCCGCAAGCATCGCCTCAATTGCTTTTGCGGAGCAGTGGACTCCGGAACAAGTCCGGGGTGACGGGGTGGGTGGGGCAAGCGAATTGATGGAGAACCCTATGTCGAGAATCCCTGTTAAGCCCTTCCTGATCCAGAAGAACGAGGAAGGCAGCTATCGCCTCACCGTGCGCGACACCCGGTATAATTCGCAGAATTACCCGATCGTCACGTCAACGCTGCAGGACGAGATATTCCCCACCGCGACCGCGGCGCGCGCGCACGCCAAGGAGCATTTCGGCGCCGAGCCGGGACAATACGCGGCCAAATAGCTCAGGTCGGCACACGCATCGCCATCGCTTCGCCGATCGCGTTCCTGAGCTGGCTCGGCGTGAACGGCTTGGTGAGCGTGACGACGTCTTCTTTCGAGAGATTGAGACCCTCTTCATCGGCATAGCCGGTGATGATGATCGCGCAGAGCCCGGGCTTGATCTTCCGCGCCCGGCGAATGACCTCACAGCCCGACAGATGCGGCATCGCATAGTCGCTGATGATGAGGCTCACGCTTGGATCAGCGCGCAACGCGTCCAGGATCGTCATCCCGTCGGCCGCCACGGCTGTGCTGTGGCCAAGGTCCGCCAGCAGCGCCGCGGTGGTTTCGCGGACCCCGTCATGGTCATCGACCAGCAGGATGTTGAGCGGCTCGGACGGCCCATGGACCGTGGCGGCTTCGCCGGCGCTGGGCGCGGCGGTGTTGCGCGGCGCCTCGGGCAGCCAGAGCTCGACCCTGGTGCCTTCGCCCTCGCGGCTTGCGATCCGCATCGCGCCGCCGGACTGGCTGGCGAAACCATAGACCATGCTGAGCCCGAGGCCGGTGCCCTTGCCGACCTCCTTGGTGGTGAAGAACGGCTCCATGACGCGCTCGAGCAGATCGGCCGAAATGCCGCAGCCTGTATCCTCGACCACGAGCATGACATAGCGCCCAGCCTTCAGGCCAAGCTCGTCCTTTTGCCCGGCTACCGAATTGCGGGCCGAAATCCGGATCGTGCCCCCCTCGGGCATTGCGTCACGCGCATTGATCGCGAGGTTCATCAGCGCGAGCTCGAGTTGTCCTTCATCGGCATAGGGATGCGCGACCTTCGCATCGATATCCCAGGCGATCTCGACCAGGCCGCCCAGCGTATGCGACAGCAGATTGCTGACTGCGTTCGAGAGCGACGTCACGTCGATCGCCGCCGGCTCCAGCTTCTGCTTGCGCGCAAAGGCTAGCAGGCGGGAGACCAGCTCCGCGCCCTGGCCGGCGGCGTGCTGGGTCATTGCGAGCAGCTTGTGCTGCTCCTCGTTCATCGGCACCCGGCGTTCGATCAGCGCGAGGCCGCCGATCACCGCTGCCAGCAAATTGTTGAAATCATGCGCGATGCCGCCGGTCAGCTTGCCGATCGCATCCATTTTGCGGACATGGAGGAGCTGAGTCTCGAGGTCCTTGCGCTCGGTCACGTCCAGCAGGGTCCCGGCATATTCGAGCGGCTGGCCATGCGCATCGCGGAGCAGCACTGCCTGGTCGAGGAAATGCTTGTAGCGGCCGTCAGCGCATTGCCATTGATATTCGATGGCGAGCGAATGGCCATGTTCGCGCGCCTCGATCGCCGCCAGCACGCGGTTGCGGTCGTCGTCGTGGAGGCGGTCCTGCCACAGCGTCGGCGTTCCCTGCAGCTCGTCAAAGGCGAAGCCGGTGAGCGCCGCAAAATCGCCGCTGACGAATTGCGGCATGCGCGGGACGATCCCCACCGCTTCGAGATACAGCACGATCGGCAGCGATTTGATGATTGCCGCCTGGCGCTGCTCCGAAAGCCTCAGCTCCTCCTCCGCCTTGAGGCGCTCTCCGTCCGCGCGGATCATTTCGCCGAGCAGCAATTGCTCCTGCCTGGCCTTGCGCTGGATTTCACGCGTCATCAGGAACAGATCGACGAACACCGCGACCTTGGAGCGTAGCACCACCGGCTCCACCGGCTTGAACACATAATCCACAGCACCCATCGCATAGCCGCGCATGAGGTGCTCGTTCTCCTTGTTGACCGCCGACAGGAAGATGATCGGGATGCGCTTCGTCTGGTCGC
>JBDTXU010000389.1:0-1551 GCA_040006055.1 Sphingomonas bacterium
ACACCTTGGCGAAGACCTGGTCGAAGCGATCGAGCAGCCCCTCGTCCTTCACATACACGGCGCGCGAGAGGTAATAGAAATCCTCCGGCGTACGGTCGATCACGTCCCGGTCGAGCGCCTCGAGCAGGATGAGATGCTCCTTCATGCTCGCCGGGATGCCGGCCGCGCGCAGCTCGTCGAGGAAGTTCAGGAACATGGCGGCGCTTTCAGGGTCATTTCAGCATATTCGGGTCGATGTTGATGGTCGACTTTCCGTCCGGTGTGAAGACGGTAGTCGATCGTATGGCAGCGCCGCGCCTGTCAGCGCCGCTCACGATCGCACCTAGCTGGGCAAGGTTCGGCATTCTGTCGAAACTGCCCATCACCTGGACGAAGCCGATCCCGTAACGCTTCACGACAAAGCCTTTGCCGATGTCCTTGCCGAGCAATAGCGACGGCTCGACGGCGATAGTGCCGCCGGCGTCGTCCAGCAGGACAAGGGCGACCTGGCCCTCATCGGCACTCGCCGGTGCGAGCACATCGAGCGAGAGATTGCCGCTGTCGACTTTTCCACGGACGCACAATGCCGAAGCCCCATTATGCGGAAAGGCGAGTGGAGGCGCCTGCTCGGTCACGGTTCCCTTTTCCTCATCCTTCATCGTGATGGAGCCACCCATCAGCGAGGCGAAAAGAGCATTGCTGCCGGACGTCTTGTCGCCGAGAAAATGCGCAGGCTTTTCATCCGACACCGGGCAGGGGCCAGTGAGCCGCAGTGGCGACGCCTGCATCGGCTTGTCCTTGCCGCTGAACCGCATGCCAGCCAGCAGGGCATCGAACGCGCCCTCTACTTCGGTGCGGCGTTCCGCGGGACCGCTGACGCGTAGGGCGACCATCCAGCTGCCAGCGCGGACGAAGCCGGCAGCCGTAGCCAACGGCTTGCCTGGCTCGAGTTCGGCCTTGTCATAGATGCGGCGCGTCGCCACCCCCGGCGCACCTCCAGCCGCAGCGACGGTGTCGCTGACCAGGACGAGATTGGGGCCGAAACGCTTGCGGATTGTGCGATCGGTCGCCCAGGTTGCGAGCGCCGTGTCGGCATAGGCCGCGTAGAAGATATAGATGGTGGCGAAGACTTTCCGGTCCTCGGATTCATATTGGGCGACATTGTCGACGCCCTTGCCCTTCAGCGATGCCTCGCCGGTCCTGGTCAGCGAAATGACCCCCGCCTGGGCGGGAATGCCGATACCGCTGTCGGTAACGGTAGCGAGATCGCCCTTGACCTTCCATGCGCCGTCATCGGGGTTCACCTGCGCCTGGGCCGGCATGGCGATTGCGAAAAGCGTGATGGCGAGAATTTTGTGGAACATCGCACTGCGCCCCCTCTCTACCCGGTATCGCATCAACCCGGCTTCATCGCCGAGAAACGGCGCCCGAACACGCCCCACAGCAAGATCGGCCCACTCATCCGCAGATCGGTCGCGCCGAGGGTTCTCAACTGATCGGCATAGGCGCCGGCATGGCGGATGTCGTAGATCAGGATCTGCCCGCCCGGTTTCGTGACTCGCCAGATCTCGG
>JBDTXU010000390.1:0-8110 GCA_040006055.1 Sphingomonas bacterium
AGGAGACGCGGGCCAATGGCGCCACCACTGACGTGCGCCGCACCCGCTTCGGCATTCGTACCATCACCGTCGACGCGGTGAACGGGCTGCGCGTCAACGGCCAGCGGGTGGTCCTGCGCGGCGGGAACATCCACCATGACAATTATATGATCGGCGGCGCGGGCGCCCCTGACGCTGATTCGCGCAAGGTCGCGCTGATGAAGGCCGCAGGCTACAACGCTGTCCGCAATGCCCATAATCCGGCGAGCCAGGCCACGCTCGATGCCGCGGATGAGCTTGGCATGCTGGTGATCGACGAGGCGTTCGACGCCTGGAACAAGAATAAGCGAGCTCAGGATTATAGCCGCTTTTTCGCTGACAACTGGGCGTCCGATATCGACAGCCTGGTGATCAGTGGCCGGAATCACCCCAGCGTGGTGTTCTGGAGCATCGGCAACGAAATCCCCGAGGACGGTACTCCGTTGGGCGTCGAAACCGGTCGCAAGCTTGCCGAGCGGGTTCGCAGCCTGGACCCGACGCGCCCGATTACCCAGGCGATCAATGCGGATCCTCCCAAGCTTTCCGACCAGGCAGCTTTGCTCGATGTCGCGGGTCTCAATTACCATGCGCATGATTTCGAGGGGGAGCATCAAAAATTCCCGGATCGGATTTTCTACACCTCTGAATCGCTTTCGAAGGATGCCTTTCCCTATTGGCGGTTTGTCGAAACCAGGCCGTGGATAATCGGAGATTTCGTGTGGACCGCCGTCGATTATATCGGCGAAAGCGGCATTGGCTGGATGGGCTACAGCCAGGATTGGCAGAAGCTCGGTCCTTATCCGTGGCATCTCGCCTATAGCGGCGAGATCGATGCGACGGGCCGCAAGCGCCCCGCCGCCTATTATCGCGAGGTCCTGTGGAAGACGGGGGTCGATCCAATCTCGGCCTTTGTACGGCAGCCGAAAGGCACTGAGGATCTTCCCGATCGGCACCTCTTCCCGATCACGGGGCCGCATCTCGACTGGGCGCTCGACGATGTCCATCAGAGCTGGACATGGTCGGGCCAGGAGGGAAAACCGCTCGAGGTCGAGGTTTATTCGGAGCTTCCAGAGGTCGAGCTGCTCCTCAATGGAGCCAGCCTCGGCCGCAAGCGGGTGAGTGTCGAGAGCGAGTACAAGGCGTTGTTCGCGGTGGCATATGCCCGAGCGCATGGCGCGGCACATGGTTTCCGGGACGAATTTGCGCGGATTGATGCAGCTGGCGGATCAGATTGGTCTGAGCGCGCGGGCCCTGAAAGTCGAGCTCGGCGCGCTTGGGCAGTTGCCGCTTCCTATCATCGTCCACTGGGATATGACGCACTTCGTTGTCCTGGAAGCCGTCGGAACCTCCAAGATCGTCATCCACGATCCAAGCTCTGGTAGGCGCGTGCTTTCGATCGCCGAGTTTTCGGATCACTTCACTGGTGTAGTGCTCGAGCTTGGCCGAGCGGAGCATTTCGTGCCGATCGATGCCAAAACCACAGTGAATCCGAAGGCGCTTTGGTCGAGCTTGCAAGGGCTGGCCGGGAACCTGATGTTCGTGCTTCTGCTGTCAATTACTATCCAAGCGCTCGCGTTCGTATCGCCCCTCCAGATGCAGGTAGTGGTCGACCGGGTAATCGCCAATCAGGACGTCAGCCTGCTGGCCGTTGTCGTGGTGGGCTTCTCCTTTGTCGGCGTTCTGGGCGCGCTGGTAACCGCGGTGCGCGACTGGACATTGCAGTTGTTCGGGTCGCAGTTTGTCTTTCAAGCTTCCGGCAACGTCTTCAGGCATCTTCTCCGATTGCCCTCGAACTATTTCGAGAAGCGGCATCTCGGCGACATCCTGTCGCGATTCGGGTCGTTACGAACCATCCAGGACGCGGTCACCAAGGGAATGCTGTCGGCATTGATCGATGGCGGGATGGCGCTTGCCGCGATCCTGATCTGCTTCTTTTATTCCGTGCCGATCGCGCTGACAGTGATCGCCTTCACCGCCCTGATCATCATGTTGAAGATCGGAACGGTGCCGTTGTTACGGAAGCGCACCGAACTGTCGATTTCCAATTCTGCAAAGGAGCAGTCGATCCTGATGGAGTCCATCCGGGGGGCTGTAACCATTAAGCTGATGGGTGGTGAGCCGGAGCGGCACTCGGTCTGGCGAAACGCGCTGAGCAAGAGCTTCAACTCCAGCGTTGGCCTGCAAAGAATTCACGTTTTGATCACGTTGGCACAATCGCTAATTGTCTCCATTCAGGTCGGCGCGCTCATATATCTGTGCGCCGACAACGCGATCCGCGCCGACGGGTTGTCGATCGGCATGATGTACGCGGTGCTAACCTATGCCGGCATTTTCAGCGACCGGGCAGGAGTCTTGGTCGGGAACCTGCAGGAAGTCGCGATGCTGCGCGTCTACCTCGACCGGCTCGGCGACATAATAAGCACGCCTTCCGAAGTCGATGACATTTCGACTCTAGCCGTCCTGCCGCCTAGCCAGACCATTTCCGTTGTGGACGTCGGATTCAAATATGGTTCGACCGATCGCAACGTATTTTCGAACGTCACCTTCGAAATCGAGGAGGGGGAGTTCGTGGCCATCGTCGGGCCCACGGGAGGCGGGAAGTCGACGCTGCTGAAGCTCCTTCTCGGTTTGCACAGCCCCACCGAGGGCAAGGTACTGATCGGAGGCCAGGTGAAGCGCACCAATTGCGCCTCGGGTTCGCATCGGTCCTATATTATTATGCGAAATATGCCGAAGGCGATGAGTTGGGTTTCGACTTCACCGCACTTTATAAGGAACTTCCTGCTCTGGTGCAGGGATCATTTCTGGATGCGTGCCTCCAGGGACTTGGCGTCCCGCCGGCGCCTTCCGGCGAGCAGCGCGCGCTCGAGGCCCTGATCGCCGCTTATTATGATCATGAACAGCGACACGTTGAGGGCGATGGCCCGGAGTGCGGACCGTCTACCATATTTAGGTTGTTAACCGGGGAGGATTGCGTTGGCAGCCACCGGGCGGAAGTGAGCATGGCGCAAGAATTAATTGCCGAGCTCGATCGGCTGGAATCCGCGGGATTTCCAGTTTCTAGGTCAAGGAGTACTGCTTTTTTCGCGCCCCGGACGTCCCTGAATTATGCTGTCTTCAATGCCGAGATAGAGCAATTCACTGAGGACTTGGGTCATAGCCGTGACATTGAAGCAGACACTGCGGCATTTATCGAAGCTCAGTTCTCCACCGCGATCCGAAGGTGGCGGCATCTGGATCCAGATCTCGAAGTGATTGAATATGCAACCGACATCGCCTCGTCGGTTCTTGTCTGCCGCGACGCTTGCCGTGGCGGCATCAGCGTGCATCTGGAAGGGCCGTTTCTCGCCAACTGTCTGCATGTCCTGGGTTGCGTACTGGGACCTGATGCTTTCACCGCGACACCGCCGATCGTGGAAGCGGGTAGGGCTTGGTTCCGGAAGCCGGTTTCCGACTCTGTTGAGGTCGTGCCGGCCCTGCAAGGGCTTGGCGTGAACGTTGCTGGCCGACTTCGGCCCTTCTGCGGTCCCGGATTGGGAATCGTCACGGATACCTCGTCATGATCGAGCCCCCCCATCGCGTAACGACCTACCCGGAGAGTGCCTTCGAGATGCGGATGTCGGCGCAGTTCGGACACGCGTGCCGGCTGCTCTGGGCTATAAGCGGGAAAAAGCCGGTCCTGTTGGGCGACGTATCACGTCGGCTCACGGCCCCGATACGACTTAATCAGATCGAGTTCCTCTTCAATTCACACGGGGCGCCAATTGCCTTCGCCACATGGGGTTTTCTGACCGAGAGCTGCGGCGAACGGCTGACGGCGGACCCCGCCTATGTCCTCCATTTGAGCGAATGGAACGAAGGGGATCAGCTATGGATCATCGATATCGTTGCGGTCGCGGGCCAGGTCCAAAATCTGGTCCGGAAGCTCAGGAACAGGCGATTATCCGACGTCACTCGTGCCTATGGCGCGCGCGTCCGCGGCGGCCTAGGAAGAGTCCGGCCCACCAGCGTCAAACTGCGCCGGCGCGAGCCGGATCATGCGGTTTCGGTCGGAGAGATGGAGGCCGATGAGACGGCATAATCGTGCTTGGAGAGTGGTATGAAGGTCAAGAAATGGTTGCAAGCGCTGGTGCTTTTCGTGACCCTGAACCTTGCAGCATTTCCTTCGTCAGCGGCAGTCATAGACCAGCCTTCCGAGATCGCACCGTTAATCCAAGACGGAAAATACCGGCCCGGGGAATTCGCGTGGGTGCGGGGGGCGTATGACGGCGCCAGTCCCGTCGAGCGGGTCAGGTACTTGCGGATCGCCAGCTGGGTTACGGAGTGCCTGCAGAGGGCCAAGGCGGAGCTGAAAGCCGACCTCGCTAAGCGGGGCTACCCGACCGCAGCGGTCGAGAATCTGGCAGTCGGCCCGCTGCTTTGTCGCCAATTCGCCATTCAGCCCTTTCTGGGGGATCGCAAGGATCTACGGGCGTTCGTGACCGCCTCAGCACGGGCGGCACTGGTATCTGATGGATTTCTGGGCGCTGTTTCGCTCGTGAATTCCACGGCACGGGTCGGTGTTTCGACTCAGGGTGAATTTCTGAGGGCGCAGACCTTGGGCGAACAGGTGCTGAGGCAGGCCACAAGCTGGGGCTCCGGGCCCATGAACGATGCACCTCGGCTTACAGATGACGAGCGGGTGGTCGTGCTGGCCCGAATTTCGGTTGCCATCGCGGAGCGCGATTACGAGAACACGGAACTGCTCAAATCCATCGTGGAGCAAGGGGGCTGGCCGAAGATTTCCGAGTTCGGTGCGGGCGGAGCAAGCGCAGCCTGGCTGCTGGCACAGCATGCCGACGCGGACCCGATCTTTCAGCTCGAGGCATTGAAGAAGATGGAGCCGCTCGTCGCTACGGGGGAGGCTTCGAAGCAGAATTACGCCTATCTATACGACCGGGTCTTCCTCAAGCTGACCGGCCGGCAGCGATATGGCACGCAGGCAAGCTGCTCCAAAGGGGTGCGGGGCCCACAGCCGCTTGAGGATTCGGCCCGTGTCGACGCGCTGCGCCACGAAATCGGCCTCTCTTCTGAGGCGGAATATCTGGAACAGATGAACGGGACGCTCGGCCCTTGCCCGCCCCAGCCCTAGAGGCAGTCCGGTTCAGCCCCAATCATGCTCCTGCGAAAGCAAGAGCCCGGCACCCGGACTCCTCTCGCCCGAAACCCGAGTCTACTGCTTTCGCAGGAACGCCGGCTCTGCTGCGATTCCAAGAGGACACGCTCTGGAAACATGCTCAGGTGAACCGCGCAAAACAGGTGTGGGGCGATCAGGCCGTGGAGGCGACAGTCATGACTGGAAATGGCCCCGTGCGGAGTATGCAAGTGCTCTCATGACCATTTTTGGTGCGTGCCCGAGTACAAGCGGGTCGTGGGGAGCATTCCCTAGGACGCTGCCTGCCGAAATCGAGCGTCTCGCATCGTCGCTACGGTTACGGTGTACGATACGCTTAATAATCCACAACATACCCAGCCTATCCCCTCCAATTGTAACCGGCCTATCATTTTTCGGATCGCTGAGAACCAAGGTAATGGGCCTTGCTTGCGTGATTGACGTTCCGCATGGCCTATTCGACGCGCGGGGGAAGGCGAAGCGCGTCATGCAGGGTATTGGGGACGACCTTACGATCGAAGGGTTCGGCGATTGCGCCATTCTCCGCCGAAACCTGCGTTCCAAGCACCTGCGGCTGCCCGATGCTTAGGAGATAACGATCCAGGCTGGCCGCAGCGATCCAGAGCGCATCATTTCTCCCCCGGGCTACCGCAACCAGCGCGAGCAGATGCGACTGCAAGTAGTCGATCGAGCAATCGCCGTGCTGGAACACGAAGGCCGCATGATAGAAATCGGAACCACTGTTGAGCTGACCAGACTCAAGGAGCTGCCGGGTTTGTTCGCGGCGTTGCAGATCCGCTAAACCTGCCGTGCCCAGACGTTCCTGCAGTGCCGCGCGGTCGCTCTGGTCAGCCGCGAATATCGCATCCATTTCGGTGCTTGTCGAATGCGCGACCACGATATCGTAGCTGCGGCCGGGGTCCCAAGGCCAGGGTGGCTCGCGACCGGGTGAGCGGACAAGGGGAAGGCCTTGGAGATTGGTGCCCGTAAAGGTCATCTTCGCAGTGTCGGGATCGACCCCATGGATGACCATCGTGAAGGGCGGATCTTCGGACGCCGGATCTTCGAAGATAAGTTCAATGCCGCAATCGATCGAGCGGCCGGCCTGAGCGACCTCTTTCACCCACTCGCCGGAGACATTGGTGAAGGAGATGCCGTCGAACCGGAAATTATCTGGATGATGCCACGCCCCGCTCCATCCCTTGTCGATCTTGCGAACCACGACGCGGAACACGACCTTTCCCGAGGCAAGCAAGTACCAGGTTCCGCTCAGTCTTCCGGGCTGGAAAAGCGCGCCTGTCAGGCTGCGAACAAGCGCCACCAACCGAATAAACATGGTGCCTCCTTAACATGCTCCCGATACAAAGACCAAAATTCTTCGACCCGATACAGTTCGTCTCGCAGTTACCCGCTCCGCCTCCGCGTTGCCGGCAACGCGTCCAGTCCCAACGACCGGTCCTCCCTCAAATCCTTGATGTTCGTGGCGCACTCCGACCGGCCTGCCCGTAGATCCGGCGATGAAATAGCGAATCGAAGAGAAAGCCGACGACGACACCGAGCTTCTTGCCGTCAGTGACATGCTCGAACGCCGACCGCTGCCCGGCAGATAGCATGAGGCTGCAAGCTCGGCGCCGCCGATCGGGCGCTCGCGGTCCCAGCCCCTGACACCGCGCCGATCGCGCCCAGCGATCACGCCTGTCGCGCGCTCCATTCGCTGCTCGGTCGATCATGTCGCCGCTGGTGAACCGCTCCTCCCGGCGTCGGTCCTCGCCAAGTGCGACCAACTCCGGCGAGCCGCGCCCATCGCCTGATCGAACTACGACCGAACCAGACTACTTCCACATCCCCGACGGGCGGGGTGGGAGCATTCCATGAAGGTAATCCCATACTGCGTCGCGAATAAATCCGGCAGCGATTCCGCAGTCCGGCAAGCCCACGACCTGGCAAGGCGCGACGCCTCCCAGCGGATTGGGTCGCGGGCGATAGTTCTTTTGAGATCAGCTCTGTGGCCCATGCTCTTCCTTCTCCGCGTTATCACATTGCGGTTAGTTTTCAATCGTCGTGCCGCGCGTTACCAATTTCGATTCGCCCTAGTTCGACGTCACCCTGAGCGACGGTCCGCCTAGAGGTCGAGCAGGAACGGCCCTTCCCGAATCGCCGAAAGTACAAGAGTGGCTTAATGCTGGCCGAAAAGCGTCTCGGTGAAGTCCGAATCATACCAACACGCCCCACGCAAAATGTGGGAACATTTGTGGTGTCGGATCGGCAGATTTTTGCTTTTTTTATATTAAATCAATGCGATAAATCGCTTGATTGGTGACCCCTACGAGAATCGAACTCGTGTTTTCGCCGTGAGAGGGCGACGTCCTAACCGCTAGACGAAGGGGCCGTGCGAGCGAAGCGGCGCATCTACGGTGAGGGCGCGCCACCGTCAAGATAGAGTGTTGAGAAGGGTACCTATACGCTGGGCAACAGCATTTCCGGATCGAGCCGTTTGACGTCGGTCTGGCCTGTCAGCGCCATCGCAACCGCCATTTCGTGGCGCAGCAGATCGAGCATCCGCGTCACGCCCGCACCGCCTTGGGCCGCGAGCGCATAAGCCCAGGCGCGGCCGAGAAGCACGCCTTTGGCGCCGAGCGCCATTGCCCGTAGGACGTCGATCCCGGAGCGGATGCCGCCGTCCATCAACACGTCTGTGCGACCAGCGACCGCTTTTACTACGGCGGGCAGCGTAGAGATGGTCGAGGGCGCCCCGTCGAGCTGGCGACCGCCATGGTTGGAAACGATGATCGCCGAGGCACCCGCATCACAGGCCGAGACTGCATCCGCGGGATCGAGCACACCCTTGATTACCAGTTGGCCGCTCCAATGCTGACGAATCCAATCGAGATCGGCCCAGGTGATCGACGGATCGAAGTTGCGCGAGACCCAGCGGGTGAA
>JBDTXU010000391.1:0-4134 GCA_040006055.1 Sphingomonas bacterium
GGCGGCTGATAATAAGGCGCGAACATAAGGCCCACGGCCAGCAGCACGCCGACCGCAATCGTGATCCGGAGATCAGTGAGTATCTTGTCCATCGGGGTTTCCCTCCCATTTATATCGCGCTGTCGTGCGCTGCGTTGCCCGGCGGCGATGGTAAGCGGTTCGTTTTCGTTTGTCACACGTAACGATCGAGAAAATCCGCGCTCCGGGTGAACAAGCTGCGCCGGGGCTCGTTTGGACCGCTGCAAACCCGTAATGATGGAGCGTCTCCCCATGGCTTTCGAACTGCCCCCCCTTCCGTACGACTATGATGCGCTGGCACCGACCATCGATGGGGAGACGATGCGTTTTCACCATGACAAGCATCACAAGGCCTATACCGACAAGCTCAACGAGGGCGTCGAGAAGGACCCGTCGCTTGCCGGAAAGACGATCGAGGAAATCCTGGGTCAGATTTCGTCACAGCCGCCGCTGGTGCGCAACAATGGCGGTGGGTATTGGAACCATGATTTCTTCTGGAAGATCATGAAGCCCGGCGGCGGCACGCCATCGGGCAAGCTCGCCCAGGCGATCGACGCTTATGGCGGGCTCGACAAACTCAAGGAAGATTTCAACGGCAAGGGCGCCGGCCAGTTCGGCTCGGGCTGGGCCTGGGTCGTGGCCGACGCCGATGGCAAACTGAGCATCGCCAGCACGCCCAACCAGGACAATCCGCTGATGGACGATGTCGCCGTGAAGGGCACGCCGATCCTCGCCAACGACGTGTGGGAGCACGCCTATTACCTCACTTACCGCAACGACCGCGCCGCTTATCTCAAGGCGTGGTGGAATGTGGTGAACTGGGACGAGGCCGGGCGGATTTACGATAGCGTGGTCGGCTGAGCTCTCAAAAAAAGCCCCTCCCCTTCAGGGGAGGGGTTGGGTGGGGCAGTGCCTCAAGCAATGTTGTTGCTGTTGCAGAGTCCCCCACCCCCCAACCCAGTGTCAGGTCGGACATGCGCCCAGCATGTCCTGAACAGCGCGGGGCGCTGTTCACCTGACACTCCTGAAGGGGGAGGGGCTTGAAGGTTTACCCCTCGGGCGGAATCGGAGCAGCGCCCTCGGCATTGAGCCCATTCTTCAGCAGCATAGGGATATTGGCGAAGGTGAACACCAATGTCAGCGGAATCGCCCCCCAGAGCTTGAAGGAAAGCCAGAAATCATAGGAGAATTGGTGCCGGACGATCTCGTTCAGCACCGCCATGAACACGAAGAAGATCGCCCAGTTGATCGTGAGCTGGCGCCAGCCCTTCTCGGTGAGCCCCGGATAGGCGGCCTCGAGCAGCATCTGCAGCAATGGCCGCCCGGTCGCCAGACCGAAGGCGAGGATCGCCGCGAAGCTCGCATAAATGAAGGTCGGCTTGAACTGGATGAAGGTCTTGTCGTGGTACCAAAGCGTCAGGCCGCCGAACACGAGCACCAACGTCCCGGTCATCCACAGCATCGGCGAGATATGCCCCGTCTTCCAGCGCGAGACGATCATCGCCGCTGCGCTGGCGATCATGAAGGCGGTGGTGCCCGCGAGCAGCTTGGCGATGTCCGGGCCGCGCATCAGGAAATTGACGAGGAAGAAGATCGCCAGCGGGCCGATATCGATCGCGAGCCGCAGGCCGGCGCCGATCTTCGGGCGTGCGGTGGGGGAGGGATTAGCCATGCCGGACTCCTTCCACGCCTGCGATGATCCGCGCAACCTCATTCGCATCGAAGGGCCTGAGATCGCCCCTGCCCTCGCCGACGCCGATCGCGTGGATCGGCAGGCCATATTTCTCTGCGGCTGCAACCAGCACGCCGCCGCGCGCTGTGCCGTCGAGCTTAGTCATGACGAGCCCGGTCACGCCTGCGAACTCCTTGAACACTTCGATCTGGTTGAGCGCGTTCTGCCCGGTCGTCGCGTCGAGCACGAGCAGGATATTGTGCGGCGATTCGGGGTTGATCCGGCCGAGCACGCGGCGGATCTTCGAGAGCTCGTCCATCAGCTCGCGCTTGTTCTGGAGCCGCCCCGCTGTGTCGACGATCAGCACGTCGATCCCGGTCGCGGTCGCCTGCTTGACCGCCTCATAGACGATCCCCGCCGCGTCGCCGCCTTCCTTGCCCGAGACGATCGGTACGCCGACCCGCTCCGCCCAGGTGGCGAGCTGGCCGATTGCGGCGGCGCGGAACGTGTCGCCCGCGGCGAGCATCACGCCGTAATCCTGCTCCATCAGCAGATGCGCCAGCTTGGCGATGGTGGTCGTCTTGCCGGAGCCATTGACGCCGATGACGAGGATCACCTGCGGGCGCGGAAACGCTTCGATCTCGAGCGGCATGGCGACCTTCGCCAGCACCTTCTCGATCTCCTCGGCGACGACAAGACGGATGCCGAGCTCCTCCATGTTACGCTCGAAGCTGCCCTCGGCGAGCCGCGCGCGGATCCGGCCGGCGGTCTCGGGGCCAAGATCGGAAGCGATCAGCGCTTCCTCGATATCGTCGAGGGTCGCCTCATCGAGCCGCGCGGTGCCGAGGCCAGTCAGATTGCCGAGCAGGCGATCCGAGGTGCGCTTGAAGCCGCCGAGCAGCTTGTCGTGCCAGCTTGGAATGGTGCTCATGCAGGTGTTCCGGTGAGTGTCGTGGCGCTGGCGCCGGTGATGTGGACGGCCTGGATAGAGCCGATTGTGGTGGGAAGGGCATAGCGCACTTCAGCGAAGTTCGGTGCATGGCCGCGATCGCCCGGTCGCTCCACCAGAATATTCTGTGTCGTGCCGATCAGCGTCGCCAACCATTCCGCCCGCCGCCGCGTTCCGGCCACGCGCAGCAACGCCGCCCGGCGCTTGCGTATTTCGGGTTCGACCTGGGGCATGAGCGCCGCCGGCGTGCCCGCGCGCGGCGAATAGGGGAAGATATGCGCCTGAACCACGTCGCAATCGTCGATCAGTGCCAGCGTATTGCGGAACATCGCTTCGTTCTCGGTCGGGAATCCGGCGATCAGGTCGGCACCGATCGCGATCTCGGGGCGGGCGGCCTTGAGCCGCTCGACCACAGCCACGCTCTGGCTACGCGAATGCCGGCGCTTCATCCGCTTCAGGATCATGTCGTCGCCCGCCTGGAGCGACAGATGGACATGCGGCATCATCCGCGGCTCGGCGGTGAGCAGCTCGAACAGCCGGTCGTCGATCTCGATCGAATCGAGCGACGATAGCCGCAACCGTTGCAGCGCGGGAACATGGTGCAGGATTCGCTCGACGAGCATTCCCAAACTCGGCGCGCCCGGCAGGTCCGGGCCGTAGCTGGTGAGATCAACGCCGGTCAGCACGATTTCGCGGTGTCCGTTATCGACCAGCGTCCGGATCCGCTCGATCACCGCGCCAGCCGGCACCGAACGGCTGTTGCCGCGTCCGAACGGGATCGCGCAGAAGGTGCAGCGATGGTCGCAGCCATTCTGCACCTCGACAAAGGCGCGGGCGTGCGATGCGAAGGCGGAAGCGAGGTGCGGCGCGGTCTCGCGCACCTGCATGATGTCGCCGACCAGCATTGCGTCCTGGCTGGCCCAGGCCTCGGGCAGAAGTTTCTCGGCATTGCCGATCACCCGGTCGACCTCGGGCATCGCGGCGAAGCCTTGCGGATCGATCTGCGCGGCACAGCCGGTTACCACGATCTGCGCCGCGGGCCGGTCGCGGCGGGCGCGGCGGATAGCGGCGCGGGTCTCGCGCACCGCGCCGTTGGTAACCGCGCAGCTGTTGACCACGACCATGTCGCGCCCGCCGTTCAGCGCGCGAATGGTTTCGCTTTCCGCGATGTTCAGGCGGCAGCCGAGGCTGACGATCAGGGGTTCAGCCATGAGAGTGGCCGCAAGGGGAGCGCATGCGCGGTGATCTAGGGCCCGTACTCAACTACCGCAATGGCCGTGATGGCGGCCGGAAGGTCTGCACCCTTAGTTGACGAGGCGCTTTCCCGCAGACGGTTTCCGCTCCGTCTTTTCCGTATCCGTCGGGCGCAGCAGGCGCTTTTCGGCGAGCAGGCGACGGGTGTTGGTGATGCTCATCGGTCGACCATAGAGATAGCCCTGACCCTTCGAGCAGCCGAGCGCGCGCAGCCGTTCCTCGATCGCGCCGTCTTCGATGC
>JBDTXU010000392.1:0-38634 GCA_040006055.1 Sphingomonas bacterium
TCTACCTCGCCGCTGCCGTCATCAATTCCAGATGAATCTCAACAGACCCTAGAGCGGCAACACAATATAGTCGCCGGCGGCCAGGTCCTGCTCTTTCGTTTCGACGAGAATCGACTTGGTGAACGGGCCGGAATGAGCGGCTGACATGCGAAAATAGCGCGCTGGCTTCGGCAATAGAGGCAGGAGCTGCTGAATCTCCTGCTCTACCGTATGGGCACCACTACCGATCTCGACCCAGATAACCGGCCGGTCGCGCGCGATCGTCTGGGCGAGGCCGCGGAACACCTGGACTTCGAAGCCCTGCACGTCGCATTTTATCGCATCGATCGTGGCTCCGCCGGCCAGACCAGCGACATAGCTATCCCCAACCACGATTTCCGCCGACCCGATCCGCGTAAGCGCACGATCATATTGTTCGGCTTCCAGGAACGTACCGAGCCCCTGGTTGGCGCTGTCCGGGGCATAAAGGTCAAGCATAGCTGCCTCATCACCCAGCCCAACATGATGGATCTCGATATTGTCGGCGTGATTGAGCGTGACATTGCGCCGAAGTCGATCGACTACAAGCGGATTGGGCTCGAAAGCGTGAACCTGGGCGAAAGCCCTGGCGAAGCGCAGGCTGTGGGTACCGACATTGGCGCCGATGTCCAGAATCGTACGACGCCGGTCTGTCGGAATGGTCTCGAGAAACAACTCGATCTCACGCTGCTCATAGCCGCCATAGAGATAGGCCTGCCGCTCGACATAAGAGTCGATCTCACCTTCGAGCCATATGCCCCGATTGGACACACGAAACTGCCCGGAATTCCCCGCCAGTTTAGAGGCCAGTCGTCGCCAGCCCCGCACCATCGCCATATAGCGCAGTGCCCTGACGACGCGGGCCGGGGTACTCGGGTGAAGCTCGCCCATGATCCGACCTCTCAACACTCTGATTTCAACATCGATCCGGCCGAATGCGGCTGAGCTCGCCGCGGGCACGAATGGCAACCGCCATCATTCCCGTCAGCGCTCCGGAAGCGCGCGATTACAGATGCGTCACGACCGGTCAAGACGACTGTCCGGATCGGCGGCCGGGTGATCGACGCTTGTCAACGCGCATGCCGCGTGGGAGGAGCGCGGGCAGGTCAACCGGAGGAAGCCAGCCTGTGTCTTTAACAATGCGACTGGTGCATCGTTTCGTGAACTCGCAGCCCCGCGTGCGCGAGCAGCTGACGCGAATGATCTACGGCTCGAAAGACACCGATATCGAGCTGTTCCAGCACCAGATCCGGATCAACGCCCTGCTGGAAAATGGCTATTGCCGTGCCGCGCGGCTTGCGCTCAACAGCAACACGTTGCGCCATGAGGCAGCGATCCTGCAGCGCCTTTCGCTTTTTCTCGCGGACGACATGACCTTTGTCGACATTGGCGCCAATGTCGGCCTGTTCTCGGTCAGCGTGTCCGACGTTCGCAATATCTATCCGAACTTCAGGATCGTCGCCTTCGAGGCGAACCCGGATACGGCGACGCGGCTCAAAGTGAATGCCGACCGATACGGCTTCGAGGCGATCAACTGCCCGCTGGCGTCCGAGGAGCGCGAGATCGAGTTCGTCGGCGGCGCGGTGTCCGGAGTGACCACGACCGCCGACCGCGCGACTGCGTACAACCTACCGACACGGCGCTTCACGGCCAGGACACGCCGGCTCGACAGCTTCGACCTGAAAGGCAATCTGTTCCTCAAGATCGACGTAGAGGGACAGGAACTCGACGTGCTTCGCGGCGCGACTGCCCTGTTCGATGCGAACCGGATTCGCTGCGTTTATATCGACGGCTTCGATCGCGATCCTGCGGTGCCGTCGTTGCTCTCGGATCGGGGCTTTACGCTCTATGAGCCCTTCACCCTCAAGCCGTTCAAGTCTGAGGATTATATGGTGCTGGCGGTCAAACACTGACCGGCGGAGCGGTACTTACCGCCGCACCGCCGCTATCGCGTCCAGCAGCCCGCCGATGCTCGCCTCGACGTCCTGGACCTCGAAAATTTCCTGCGAACGCTTGCCCATGCGATCACGCAAGGCGTCGTCCGTTGCGAGCATGGCAAGCGCGTCCGCCAGCGCCGCTGCGTCGCTACAGGGATAGACGATCGTGTTCTCGCCCGGCCGCGCGATATCGGTCGGGCCCACCGCGCCGACGCGGTCGCTGATCACCATCGGCAGGCCCATGCACGCGGCCTCCGAGCAGATCAGCGGGTGCGGATCCGCCTGGGACGGGTGAACGACGATGTCGGCCGCAGCATAAAGCGATGGCAGCTGATCGACATTGACGAAGCCCGCGAACCGCGCGTCAAGCTGCTCCGTCTCCGCGCGCGCCTGCAACTGCGCCGCAAACTCGCCATTTCCGGCGAAGATCGCGGCAATCCGCCGCCTGCCCCCCTCTCGGCGCGCGAGATGCCCGAGTGCGTCCAGAATGTCGCCCGGGCGTTTGCGCGCGGAAAGCTTGCCGACGAACAACGCCACGATCGCGTCATCATCGATCGCGAAGGATTGCCGCGCCTGGTGCCGCAACGTCGCGCGATTCGCCGCGGCGGCACGAAATGCCGTCTCGTCGATGGTGAAGGGGCACCGGAAAATCCGATCCGGCCGCACACCATAATGCCGGTAGAACTCGGCGTTACGATCACCCACCGCCAGCGCGGCGGAATATTGGCGCAACAGCAACGGCAGGCCGATCTGCTTCGCCAGGCGCCGCGTCGCGCTGCGCTGCTGGAGGAGTTCGCTGTCGCCGATCGTCAGGGCGGGAACGCCATGCGTGCGGCACCAGAACAGCGCCCGGAAGACGTTCACCTGCGCGTGACCGTACAATAGCACCACGTCCGGCGCGAACGCGGTCAGCCGCTTGCCGACGTCCGGCGAGCTCGGCGTGCGCAATCCCGATCGCATGCCCTCCCCCGCCTCGCCCAGGAATTCATGCGAATAACCGCCCAGCATATCCATGTTCCAGGAAATCCGGGACTGCATTTCCTCGTCATAATAGGGCTTCACGCCGATCGGAGCACCGAACAGCACATGCAGCGCGATGTCGGGCCGTGCCGCCAGCGCCCGATAAAAGGGCACAAAATGCTGCACTGGATGCGTGATGACGATGGCGAGGCGGGTCGCGGCAACCATGGTCGCGTCAGGAAACCGGGCGGGGTCGGAGGACCACGACCGGGCCATGCTGGTCGAGCAGGTCAAATGCCTGGGTCGCGAGCAGTTTCGCCAGCAAATCCTGATAGCGGCCGTGTCCGGGCCGATCATGCAACTCCATGATCAGGATGCGCGCGCGCTTCATCGTGTCGAGATCATTCTCGACCACCTGCCATTCCACGCCCTCGATATCGCTGACCAGCGCGAAATCCCGCAGGGCGAAGCGATCCGCCAGTTTTTGCAAGGTGGTGGCGGGTACCTCGATCGTGGTGAGCGAGGAGCCCGGCTCGGCGATACGCCCGCTGACCGAGGTTTCGCCCAGCGCGAAGGACACGGTATCGCCGTCGTCATAGCTGATCGCCGTCTCGACCACTTCGATATTCGCGTCGCACCCGTTCCGCGCCAGATTGCCGCGCAACACGCGCGCCAGCCGCGGGTCGGCTTCAACGACAATCTGCCGGCGGCCGGGCGCGATATGCTTGCGGATCGTGCAGCTGATCACCCCCAGGCTCCCGCCAAGCTCTATCACGTCGCAATCGCGGGGCAGATAAGCACGGACAAAGCGGTATTCGCCCGATTCATAAGCCCGCGCCAGCAGCGCTGCCTTGATCGTCGGGCTCACCACGGGATCGCTGGTGTCGATCACAAGTCCACGGTGCGGGATCCTGTCCCGAAGAAGGAACGCGGCGGCCTTGCCGACCCATGCCTGGGTAACCGCCCTCCCCACGACGCGCCGCGCCGACAGCATCGCCTGGCTCATATCGAGCGACTCACGCCTTGCTGACGCCACTTGCCGCGCTCCGCGGCTCGCCGGCTGTTTGATTGTATCACTGCGTCAACCTCGCTTGCAGAATGCCCGACGCGGAAGTCGACCGCTTACCGGTTCGAGTTCGCAGACGGAGCGCGGGTGGTCAAGGCACCCCGAGAAACCGTTGGCGACCTCCTCGCCCCGCTTTTCTTTCCCCGGCGCCCGAAAATCGCCGCCAGCCGCGCGGGCAGGAAGCGATTCAGGAACTCGATAGCGAAGTGAGCCAGCACGGCGAGACCAAGCGGGCCCAAAATGTCGACGACAAAGCCCCCGTCGAGGCGGCTTGCGGTCCGCATTCCGAACAGCACGACGAAAAACAGATGCCATGCCTCACATTCGATGACGATATAGGTATAGAAGGACCAGAGCGTGAATAGGAACGCCAGAGCAGCCGAAATAATGACAACCCCCAGCCAGCCCATATCCCAATAGGATTCCGCTGGAATTCCAGGGCTGGTCGAAGATTCATAATTACCATTGATTGCGTAGGTAAATTCTTTGCCGATGTCGGTAACATATGGCTTGTCTGGATAGAGTATGCGCGGCACCCAGATGATAGGAGCGTATTTTAGTGAATCTCCCGGATGGCCATCGTCATATTGATTCATCGCGAACGCGCCAACATTGACATAGCTCAAGCGCGCCCAGCCGCCCTGCGAGTCTTTGTCGAAGTCAATGATCATGTCGCCGGAATAGTAAGATATGTAAATGGATGCCACCTCGAGCGGTTTTGCCTGTCCGGCATACGCTAACAGGGAACTATTTCTGGCGTATCCGATAACTGGAGCAAGCATTGTGAACACTAATAGCATCGCACTCGCGAATATTGCCAATCTCCTTAATGTCGGCTTATAGAATACAAAGCCAAGTCCAACCATCACTCCGGGAAATAGCGTAACGAATTTTGACATAACCAGCAAACCAAGCAGCGTTTCAAGCGTAGCCGCGCCAATAACCGCCAGTAGCCATCCGGATTTATTTCGCAACGACCATAAGGTCAGCATGAAATAGCCAAGTAATGAAGCCAGCGACAAATTAATGAACTGTCCTAAGATGGTTAGGTCGTAAACACCAAGGACCGAAGGGAGAATAACAAGAAAATTGACAAGACCGCCGACAATGAGAAATATCGCGCCACAAGCACCTAGGCCAATGTTCGAGCTAGATATAAAAGGTTTACTCCGCACCTTTCGCCGCTTTGTAGTGTTTTTGGCAATCGACATGATAATCGTCGAAAAAAACAACACCAACAAATGAAAAACTGTCAGCAATACGTTTAAGCGCAACAGGTCTTTGGGAAAAAACTCATAAAAATTTTGGATCATCGATCGCGCGGATTCGTTAGCATAAAGCGGCACGAGCGCACCCATGCCGAAATAAACCAGCATCGCAACACGGTACCAGAATAATGGCACCCATAGATTATTCACGCTTCGCTGAATCAGGCTTACAATGCCCCAGATCAAACCAAGAGAAAATAACAAAGGGCCTACCGTGTTGATCACGGTAAGCGTGTCACCTTCATATCCCGCACCAACTGCATATAGAAAAAGGCAGAACAGGCACAATGCCGCCTCCCCCAATTTCGTTTGCATATTGGCGACTACCGTCACCATGGAGAGCCGCTGGCGCTCCTCCGTCGGCCGGACTTCGTCTTTTCCAGACTTCAGAAAAGCCCGAACTGCCATCGCTGATTACGCCGCCCGCGCCAACGCGGAAGGCCGAGCTGCCCGCGCGATACATTCGGCGCCATACCAGTCCACCGATACTTCAGTGAACCCGCGCTCGCGCAGGCCATTTAGGAAAGCGTTCACATCGCCGCCGAAATCGTGGACCTCGATCGCCAGGCGGTCGGCCATGTCCAGAATTCGGCTGCCCGGCTCGATCATGAAAAACTCGCTGCCCTCGATATCGCATTTGAGGAAAGCAATGCGCTCGATACCATAACGTCCCAGAAACTCGGCCTCGCTGAGCACCGCGACACCCCGATAATTCGGATCGTTATCGAAATCACTTTGCTGCTTCTCAGTGAACACACCCACAAAGGCTTCACAGAGCGTCGCGCGATCCTCGAATCCATTGGCCTTGACGGTGGCGCGCCATTTGCCGGCCATCTCCCGGCTTGGCTCGACCCCAACCAGCCTTGCCGTCGGATTTGCAGCCAGCGCCAGGGCTGAGAAATTGCCCATGTTCGCGCCAAGGTCGACGACCAGCCCGCCGTCTGGAATCTGCAGGAAACCGCCGCGCGCATACACGTCGCGTACCCAGATCTCGCGCAGCCCGCTAAAGGCTTGGGGGCCGGTCAGGACGGCGCTGCCTGCCGAATGACGAACGCGGAATGGCCCCGTTCCCATGAGCTTGTCCGCGGCGAGCAAGTTTCGCTTTCTGAGATTCTGAGGCATCGTCACCGCGACGCATGCCGCCCAGCGCAGAGCAGTGCCAAATCCGCTGACGCGAATTATCCCACGAAAATCAGACGCCAACTTGCTCAACATGAAAAGGCCATCGCACAGTGGGAGGACTGGGGAAACCCATGGCGTGGCGACCGGGCAGGGTCAATGCTTGACGGCGCGCACATGAATTGCCGGCCGCCAGCGTTGAAAATACGGGCTATCCGACCTTGCGTGACGGCAATGACTGAACGGGGACAGGCGCGCCCACCACTTGGCTAGCCGATGCAAGGGCGCCTTCCCTGGGGGCACCACACCAACCACCGCGCCCTTGCCTTTCCGATGGAACGCTGTCAAAAATCAACAACCAGTCAATATCACGGTATAACTCCATAGTTTAGGATTTTGCGTGCGACAAAATTTCTACCGAAATCTTGAGTCTATCCGCGGTGTTGCTGCTCTTATGATTTGCTTCTACCATATCGGCTGGTCGACGCATCTTCATCAGCTGCCCTTTTACTCGAATATGTGGATATTTGTTGACCTATTCTTCGTGCTGTCAGGATTTGTAATTTCATTAGCTTACATTGATCGTCTGCAAAATTTTGCGGACTGCCAGTCTTTCATGAAGAGACGTTTATTCAGAATCTATCCGCTCCATTTTGTAACCACTATGACCGCCCTCGCTCTAATGGGTGCCCGATATCTTGTGATGCCCGCCGATACGATTTCCACTTATCATATAGACCTGAGCTGGATTCCGCTTATTCTGTCCATATTAACGCTGACCCACACGTTTGGCTGGACGAATAATATAATTCTTAATATTCCGAGCTGGAGCATAAGCACGGAGTTTTTCGTATACATAGTCTTTGCGGCTACCTGCCTGATTGTACGAGATCTAAGATACCGAGTAGCATTGCTTGTAGCAGCAGCCGCAATCAGCCTTATCGTGCTTTTGTCCGCTTCCTATTCTCTGGAAGGTCCGATAAATTTACGCGTCTTTCGATGTTTGTATGGCTTCGGCTTGGGAGTTCTTGCCTTTCAGATCGTAAATTATTTTCCGGCCGCGATTCCGCCATTTATATCACTCGCCTTTCAATTAATTTTGTGGATTACTATTCTATCAGCCATATCTCTTCTTCCAGGAAACTCCAAACTCCTGTACATTTTACCCATATTGTTTGCGATTCTCACTGGTATCATGGCGAAGGACGATCGGTCCGGATTTCTCTGGCTTTGGAACGGCGGAGTTCCAACCTTCTTGGGCGCTATATCTTATTCTGTTTATCTGAATCACGGCGTTCTCATGACGGTATTTGGCTCGGCGCAGCAACGCCTGATGCCCTTTCTCTCGAGCAAGACTCCGGATTCTCTCACATTATGGATCGGCGATGGGTTATCGGTCATATTTCTGGCGACGACGCTCGCCCTGTCCTTCGCCACCTACAAGTTCATAGAGGTTCCATGGCGTGAACGCGGTCGCCGCCCCGGCCACAAAATGCCTACGCAAACCTGAGATGAGCAGGCCCCGAAGCCATTCGTAGCAAAGCTCCGTCAAGCCAACCGATAGGGGTGACGGGGATCAACGACTACAACCGCGACGGCAACGGCCGAGAAATCCTCGAGGCCCGCACCTGCGCGCACCACAGCCAGGGATTGGAGGCACAGGCAGAAAAATGGCCTTTTCAACCGACGTCAAACGCTTACTAGCATTTGAAGCGAACCCCTTACCGGTGCCAGACTGAATCCGATAGATCGGCACAACGCGGAACGCACACGAAGAACAGAAGAGATTAGTGTGGAGGTTGGCGAGCTAGCGACACTTCAATCGGCACCCCGCCCCGGCCTTCTCTTAAGGGCTATCACTGTACAGTTACCAGAAATATTGGGACCTCGATGGCGCAAGATACAAGATTAATAGTTTCCCTGACGTCGGCCAGATTCTTTGCCGCCTTCGCGGTGGTGCTATTTCATGCTGGATCAAGTTGGCTTAGAGATCAAACTAGCGCGCCTTTTCTGTTTAAGAACCTATTACTCAATGGATATACCGGTGTTACCTTCTTTTTTGTACTATCTGGATTTATATTACAGGTCGTGTACAGAGGAAAGTTTCGCGACAAGTCGAATATCAGGCCATATCTAGTCTCTCGATTTGCGAGAGTATATCCGGTCTATTTACTAGCTATATTGGCACTTCTTCCTACAATTACGCACTTTAATGTATGGCAAATACCGCAATTCTTCTTGCTTCAAAGCTGGACAACGTATCCGCCGGTTGAAAGCTGGAACGGGCCGGCCTGGACATTGTCGGTTGAAGCGCTCTTCTACGTGCTATTTCCGTTCTTATCGATCGCGGCGATGTCAGCGCCACCAAAGGCACTGCTGGCTGCACTACTGATTGGCGCGGTCGTAATTCTGGCGGCAGGAACTTCTTCGGTTTACCCAACGAGCGGCCCACTCGCGGATTGGCATGCGGCGGTTCCCAGCTGCATAATGAGATTTCCTGAATTTTTCATCGGCGTTGGGGCAGGAGAACTATACCTGCGAGGCTATCGTATTCCTTCCATATTGTCACCCAGCCTGCTAGCTCTCATTTTTGTACTGATATTGTCGACGAGCACGACCCAAATCGTCGCGGGTATGATCTCAGTCATGACTCCAGTCTTAATTATAGCCATGGCTCAAGCGGATACCGGACCAGCAACCAGATTTCTGAACTGGAGGCCGCTGGTATTACTGGGTGGAGCGAGCTATTCTCTTTATCTGATGCATCAGCCTGTTCACACAGCGATCAAATATCTGGTTGGAGACAATCGCCTTATCATGCTTGCCCAATATCCCGCCATAATATTGGTGTCCTTAGTGGTATTCCTTGGCTTCGAAGAGCCAATGCGAGAGCGCATTCGCAAAACTTTCGGAATTCGCCGTTCCGTGGGCGCCGAAATAGCCGCCACCGCGCATCTGCCAAAAAGTGAGTGATGCGCTTTGGCGAAATCTGGAGTGCGCTGCTCTTGCCATGCACAGCCCATTCACTCGTGAATTGCGGTGAGGATTGTCAGCTCTCGAGCCACGCGGGCGCGAGTTAAAAACGCCCTTAAAATGCTAACATATACCCGGCCGAGAAGACGCTGAGCGGGATTTCAAACGATCTTCCGGTCACCCAATATTCCGGCGATTTCCTCGGCCCGGGCCGCGAGGGAATAAGCCGGTACGCACCGCTTATGGGCGCGTTCCGTCATCGCGAGCCGCTGCTCCGAATGGTCCAGATAATAGTCAATCTTGGTATTCAGCTCGTCACTGCTCGAAAAGACGTCGATTTCGCCGGGCACGTCGAACAAGGATCTTACTTCAGGGTTGTCGATGTGGAGCATGAATCCCCCTGACGCGGGGATCTCGAACGTGCGGGTTGAGACAAGATCCTCCCACCCCTGGCTCCCGCCCTTCCCCATATGGAAAGCGATATTGACGCGGCTATGCTCGATCGCACGGGCGAAATGGTCGCCGACCAATGCGTGGCCAAGAACGAAAGACTCGAGCGGCGTCCCCCTGGCGGCCTCTTTCCAGCGATGGCCGACGACGATGAAGCGCCGATCCCCTATGTGCCGCGCCACGTCCACCAGCCATTCGAGCTTGCTCGGAGAGGCATTGCCCACATAGCTCACGTCCCAGAGATAATCGGGCGTCGCACCCTCGGGCGTTCGCCGCCGGTGTAGAGCCTGCACATAGCCATGGTGCACGAAAGCGACGCGGCGTTCGCCCATGCGCTCGGCAAAATAAGGAAGCTGAAACGACTTTGAGGTGATGATCAGATCGCACGCATCCAGCATGCCTTCGTCGAGCCCGGGATATTCGAGCCGATAATCCGGGTAAAAAATGACGGTAGGAATGCCCCATCCCCGCAACGTCATGACCGTCGATTTTGCGATATAGGTTCCCTTGACGGCGAACATGATGTCCGGCCGAAGCCGCTCCGCCTCGGCCAGGATCGCGTCGTTGAAGCTTCGTATCGCCAGGCCCGCAGTCAATTTCGCGGCCACCCGCAAGGCAGTGAGGTCGGACGCGATCATGCTGTCATAGATGGACACCTCCGCGACGTCCCAGCCCAGCTCCCTGAAACCATAGGCAAGCCCGGCGTCGGTGGAATAGGAGATATGGGATCCCGCCATCAGCATGGAGGGCGCCGTTCGCGCTAGGTTGGCGAAGAGTGTCACACCGGGTCCTTGATCGAGATGGTCATTTGGAAAACTGCGTCGCGAGCGCTCGCAATGTTTCGGCGCTGACGTAACTACCCTTCGCCATCATCATCGGAACCGGGCCTTTGGCGGCGGACATTGCTGACTCCTCAGCACGGGTGACCGCGCCTCCTAGTGTATCTATCCGCGTCGTCAAACCAGTAGCGGACGCTGGTTCTGGATGCGACCCAGCCGGATCGCGAACCCCGGTTCCGGTCGCATCATGCACAGGTCACGTGTTGCGGTAGCGAAACCGTGAATGGCCGTAGGCGATAAGCGGCGCCTCGATGACTTTCCAGCACGCGATGGCCGCGAAGGAAATGCCAACTGCCATACCCACCAGGGCCAGGGGATTTGGCCCGAATATGCGATAGGATGCGCCCCCGATCATCGAGTGGAACAGATAGATCGAGTAAGCGCCAAGACCCGCCCATACCAGGGGGCGCAGCGGCAGCGCGACATCTCCCTTGAGCGGTGCGACCAAAGCGACAACACAAGCGTAAAAAAGGGCGATGATTGAACAGCCACCGACCGACATGGCCGGGTCGAGGACGTTGCGGTTAACCAGAATCAAGCCGAGCATGGCCAGCCCCAGCGGGATGATCAGTGTCCGTGCGGAGGATTTGACGCGGTCATGGTAACCGGCACTGTTCGCCCATGCGAGCAGCACGCCCCATAGCAAGGCATCCATCCGGGCAGGCAGGAGCAGATAGGCTGCGTGTGGATATCCGGCGATGTGGCACCCCAACCTGAACAGCGGGGCGCAGATGATCAGCACGGCGCAGACATAGGGCAGGTATCGGGGACGGCAGAATGCCACGAGCAAGGGTAGCGCAATATAGAATTGCTCTTCGACGGCCAGACTCCATGTCGCTGCAATGCTGCCTGGGCCAAAGCTATCCTGTGCTGCCCACACGAAGTTTTGATATAGTCCGAGATATTCCGGCCCGAATGCGCCGGGGTTGAAACTGAAGAAAATTGCCAGCGCGAGAATATAGAGCGGGGCTATCCGCAAGATCCGGCGCGCATAAAATACGCTGAAGTAGTTTTCGGCGCCGCGATTCCTGATCAGGATTCCTCCGATCAGGAAGCCGGACAGAACGAAGAACAGATCCACGCCAGACCATGTCAGGCTGAACACCCGCCCCAGGGCACCGAGTTTTTTCGCCGCCAACGGGGCAATGAAATGCCATGCGAAAACCTGAAGGATCGCCACTCCGCGGACAGCATCGAGTGCGGAGTTTCTGGCGAGCACGGTCACCGCCACGTGTCTAGCGCGCGCCCGCACCTGCTTCAATCCGATCTTCCGACATACGGGATCAACGTTGGGCGACCCCTAACATTCACACTCCAGGGGCATGATCGCGCTTTTAGAGATAGACTTTTTTGGCCGCTGCCATATGCGCGACATCTGCCAGAGGAAGCTCGGGACCCCTAAGATGTTGAAGGCCGTGACACAGGTGGGGTGGCATATCGCCAACAATCCCTCGTACCTGCTCGGGCGCTTTCGTTCGGTGCGCGGCCTATATTCGCGGGTCCAACGCACGATCCGCCCGCGCAATGTTCCGCTCGAGATCGGGCCGCTATACGCGACCTCGGGCATCCGGATCGAACGGACCCATTCTGGCCTGGTCCAATCCGACCATTCGACCGACGCGCATTTCCAACGGCTCGACCGGAACGCCTGGTCGGACGGCATTCGGCTGACCGCCGACGCGGTCGCCGCCCTACGCGAATTCGCCCAGAACAACCCCATCACATACCGCGTGGGGCCGAACGTGCACGTGGCCGCCGATCGGCTCGGCGACCTGTCTCCCGAGCTTCGCCAATCGACCACGACCGCGGTCCTGACGACGGAACATGAGAACGACGTCATCCAGCGGATCGCCGGCGACCCTGCGATCGTCGATGTGATCGAGCGTTATCTCGGCTTTCGGCCGAAGATGATCGAACCCTATTTCTTCTGGAGTTTCCGCAGCGACCTGTCGTTCGAGGAGCGCGTCGCGCGGCAGCAGACGATCGAATATCATTTCGACGTCCATGGCTATAATTTCGCTTATGTGAGCTTCTATCTGCTCGATACCGATCGCGACAATGGCGCTCATGTGCTGGTCGAAGGAACCCATCGCAGGAAGCGATTGAGCCAATTGCTTGGTTCGGCGCGCATCTCCGACGCGGTGGCGGAGGAGACATATGGCCGGGGCAAGGTGAAGCTGATCGAACGCCCTGCGGGTGAAGGGTTTTTCGAAGATACGTCCTGCTACCACAAGGCCTTGCCGCCCGTGGCGCGCGACCGCCTGATGCTTCAGCTCCGCTATTCATGACGCACGCATATTTGGGCTTCGGTACCGCGCCCATACTCGGCAAACATGGCCGGCGCGTCAGCCGCGACGCGATCCTGTGTGCCCTGGCTGCCGGGATACGCCATTTCGATACCGCGCGCTCCTATGGCTGGGGCGAAGCGGAGGGGCTGCTGGGAGAGACGATCGCCGGAACGGCCCGCGACCAGCTGATCCTCGTGTCCAAATGCGGATATATGCCGGTGCCGCGAACCCGTTTGCTCGGCCTCGCCAAGGCTGTCGCACGCAATGTGGTCCGCCGGCTGCCGATGCTGGGCGGCCTCGCGCGAAAGGCGGCCGGCAGTGCTGCGCTCAGGCCGGTTGCTACCTATGATCTGCCGGTGCTCGAAGCGAGCCTGCGAACCAGCCTCGCCGAACTTCGCACTGACTATCTGGATGTGCTCATCCTGCACAATTTCAACATCCAAACCGCCGGGGTCGAGCCGGTCGTGGCCTGGATGCGCAATCTGAAGTCCGCCGGCACCATCCGCGACTACGGCTTTTCAGTCGGAGAATCCTTCCTCGAAAGCCTCAACTGGCTCGAGGCGAAGGGGCTTCTGAAGGGCGCAGTGGTGCAGGCGCCGCTCAGCGCTGGCATGCTCGCGGTCCCGGAGCGCTATCGCGATGTTGAGGTGATCGTCCACTCCCCTTTCACCTGCGCTGACCCGCAACTCAGGCGCTTGTCCGATGATCTGTCGGTGCTCGCGGACACCCTTGAGGCCCGCTTTCGCTGCCGCGCCATCCTGTGTTCGATGTTCTCACCCGAGCATATCCGGGCCAATGCAGCCGCGATGACAAGGTGACAGTGTGAAGGATACCTATCGCGGCATTCGCGCGCGCCTGTCGCTCGCCTATCTGCTCGGCGACAGCCCGGTCGCGTCATGGCTGCGCGGCGCGGGGTGGGTATTCTCGTCGTCGATGGTCGAGCGCGTCGTCGCACTTGGCCAGACTGTCCTGATCGCCCGATCCATCGGCATGGACGAATATGGGCATTATGCGCTGCTGTTCACCTCGATCAGCCTGCTCTCGCCGATCGCGAGCCTGCAACTGCCTTATGCCATCATCTTCTTCGTGTCGCGCTATGCGGAGCGCGATCCCGCGCGCGCCGGCGCCGTCGTCCTGCTCGGCGAGCGCCTGACCTTGCTGATGGCGGGAATGATCGTCCTGATCTGCGCGCTGTTCCCGGGGCCGGTCTCGGTATGGCTTTACGGCAGCACCGGCTATGGCTTCACCGCATTTCTGGGCGCGCTGATACTTCTGCTCTCGACTCAATCGGGCCTGTACGACAGCGTACTCCAGGCTCGCGAGGAGTTCCGGATCCTCGCGATCGCGCGCACCACGACGGCCTTGTTCCAGCTCGGATTGCTGATCGCAGCGATGCACTATGGCCTCGGGCTTCGCGGCGTGCTGATGGCGCTGGTCGCTGGCGGTGTCGTGCGGGTGCTGTCGGTAGCGATCCCGGCGCGCAAGCGGGTCCGGGCGCTGACAGCGCTCAGCTCAGTGGCTGAGGCGCGCCGCCAGCTGCCGGTCATCATCCAGTTCTCGCTGCCGAGCGGCGCGCTGACCCTGCTGATGTCCTACGCCACCTGGATCGGCAGCTACATCCTCTCGCGCCATCAGGCCGGGTTCCGCGACCTCGCGGTTATCAACACCGCGGTGCAGTGGCGTGGCCCGATCCTGATCGTCATGACTGCCCTGTCGTCGGCGCTGCTGCCGATGCTCGGGCGCACGATGGAGATGGAGGGGCTGCGAAGGGCCGGGCGGCTTCAGACGCTCAACATGTTGGTGAACATGACGATCGCCATCGGCTTCAGCATCGTCGTGATCGCTGGCGCCGATTTTATCCTTGGCCTATATGGCCGCGATTTCCGGGGCCAGGGCTATGTGTTCGGCCTGTTCCTGATCGCCTTGGTACCAACCGTCTATTGCAACGTCCACCAGCAATATCTGGTCGCGGCCGGCCGGATGTGGAGCCAGTTCCTAATCTTCATTCCCTTCGGCATCATCAACATGGCCGGTGCCCTGTGGTTTGGCGAGCGCTTGCGCGGGGCCGAGCTCGGCTATATCCAGCTCACCGCCTGGCTGGTGACGGCGGCGCTCGTCACTTTTGCCGTTCGCGCCCACTCCACGGGCGCCCCTGCCCCATCATCCACCGCCAGCGAGGGAATCCCCGATCCATGACGCCCGCAACCGCTAACAGTGCCGTTCGGGGTCTGAGCGCCGCGCGCTTCGCTGAGCAGACCGGTTTCACCGCGGTCGATATCGGCGCGCGCGGCGGCGTGGATGCCGCCATGCTGCCGCTTGCCTGGGCGACCGAGATGATCGGCTTCGAGCCTGAGCCGGCCGAAGCGGCAGCCTTGCAGAATGCGCCCGCCGCGCCGTGGAAGAGCCGCCGCATCATTCCCGCCGCCGTCGGTGGTGTCGACGGCCCGGCGACGCTCTTCATTCCGCCCTCCCCCGAAAGCGCGTCGCTGCTGCGCCACAATAGCGAGATGATCGCCTGGTTCGGGGTCGAGAGCCAGCACGGCGTGGGTCGCGAAGTCACGGTCGAGACGCGCACGCTCGACGCGCTCGCGGCCGAGGCGCTGCTGCCGGCGGCCGATTATGTGAAGATCGATGTCGAGGGTGCCGAGGGCGCCATTCTCGACGGAGGCAGGGCCTTTCTGCGCGGCACGCTGGCGATGCGGATCGAGGTCGCGTTCCTCGAGCAGCGCATCGATCAGCCGCTCGCCTGGGAAATCGGAGGGAAGCTCCACGATCAGGGCTTTCTCGTCATCGACATGATCGCGATCCAGCGCTGGCGGCATGGCTATGCGGCCGCGCATCCCTATCGCGACGGGTCGGCGCAACCCTGGTCGCACGGCGTGCTCGCGCAGGGCGATCTCATCTGCGTGCGCGATTTCCGCCGGATCGACAATGCCGTCACCGCGGCCAAGCTGGTGCTGATCACCGCAAGCCTCGGCTATGTCGATTTCGCGGCAACGATCCTGCGCCATCACAAGGCCCTGCTCGCGCCGCTCGAGGCGGCCCATGGCATGAGCCTCAAAAGCGATCTGGAAGCCCTGTCGCGGACCGGCGGCAAAACGGCGCCCGCCGCCGCCATCCGCCGCTCGCTGCGAGATCTCATCCCGCTCGGCCGCTCCCTGTTCGGCGGCCTGCCCGCCCGCTCCTGACCGGCGGCCGGCACTGATTTCGCCCGTCACACATTGTCGCTAAGCGCCGCGCGTGGCATTGGCCAACCCGCCAAAAGGTAGAGCAAGACCATGTGTGGAATCCTCGGACTGATTGATCGACGCCAGCTCGATCCCCGCCGATGCCGCGCCGCGCTCGACACGATCGCGCATCGCGGGCCCGACGGCGAAGGCGAATGGATTGATGGCGATGCCGGCATCTGGCTCGGCCATCGCCGCCTGTCGATCATCGATCTCTCCACCGCGGGCGACCAGCCGATGGTCTCGCATGACGGCCGGTTCGTGCTCATCTTCAACGGCGAGATCTACAATTATGTCGAGCTCCGCGCCGAGCTGATCGCGCTCGGCGCCACCTTCCAGTCGCATTCGGACAGCGAAGTCATCATCGAGGGGTATCGCCTCTGGGGGAAGGACGTGCTCTCGCGGCTGAACGGCATGTTCGGGCTGGCGCTGCTTGATCGCCCGGCGAGCATCATGCTGTGCGCACGGGATCGCTATGGCGAAAAGCCGTTCCTCTACTCGAGCAAGCCCGGCTTTTTCGCCTTCGGTTCGGAATATAAGGCGCTGCTGGCGCTGCCCGGCATCTCGACCGCCTATGACGAAGTGGCGATCGTCGTCGAGACCTGCCAGCCCGGCGCTAGCGCCGACCGCCACCGCCAGACCGTGTTCGACGATATCCAGCAGCTCCTGCCCGGCGAGGCGCTCGAACTGAGCCTCGGCACGCTGAAGCCCAACGTCTTCCGCTACTACTCGATCGACCTGACCCATGAGCGCCGCTTCGCCGACGACCGCGACGCCATGGCCGAATATCGCGACCTGTTCGTCGATTCGGTCCGGATTCGGATGCGTTCCGATGTCGAGGTTGGATCCTGCCTGTCGGGCGGGCTCGATTCATCGGCGATCGTCGGCGTGGCGCGCCATCTGCTTGGCCCCGACGCGGTCTATCACACCTTCACCGGCCGCTTTCCCGGCACCTCGGCCGACGAGTGGACTTATGCCAGCGAAGTGGTCGAGGCGACCGGCGTCGTCAGTCATATCGTCGAGCCGACGGTGGAGCGCTTCATGGCCGAGCTGCCGCAGTTCATGTGGCACAATGAATTGCCAGTCGGATCATCGAGCCAGTTTGCGCAGTGGTGCGTTTTCGGGCTCGCCAAGGAGCATGGCATCACCGTCCTGCTCGATGGCCAGGGCGCCGACGAAGCCATGGGCGGCTATGAACAGTATTTCGCCTACTACATTGCAAGCCTCAAAGCTCGCGGCGAGACCGCAAGGCTGGCCGAGGAGCTGCCACAGATCCAGGCGCGCTATCCGGCCGCGACATTGAAGGGGGTTGCGCGGCTGAGATCGAAGATGCCGCACCGCCTGCGCCACATCATGGCGCACGCCACCAACTCCGGGTCGGATGTCCGCTTCGGCCTGCAGCGCAATTTCGTCGCTCACGTTTCCGGCGAGATGGCGCGCAAGGATTTCGGCAGCGGTGTGCCGCTGCGCGACGCGCTGTACGAGGACAGCTTCGAACGCTTCCTGACCACTCTGCTCCGCTACGGCGACCGCAACTCGATGGCGCATTCGCGCGAGGTGCGGCTGCCGTTCTGCGACCACCGCCTCGGCGAGTTCGTACTGTCGCTTCCACCCGAACTGATCATGGGCGGCGTGCAGACCAAGCGCCCGATCCGCGAGGGGCTGCGCGAGTTCCTGCCCGAGCGCATCGCCACGCGTTGGAACAAGCAAGGCTTTCGCCCACCCCAGGATCTCTGGTTCACCTCGCCGGCCTTTCTCGAGTTGATCGGCGATACTCTCGGCTCGGCCTCCTTCCGACAATCGAGCGTCTGGGATGCGGCCTGGTGGAACCGCGCCCTCGACCGGGTCAGGCGTGGCGACCTCGGGCTGGCCTGGGTGATCTGGCAGCCCTTCATCCACGAGATGTGGAAGGAGCATTTCCTGGCGCCCGCATCGCAAAACCCCGAAATGCCCGCACTGCGTGCTGCCTGACGATCCCTCAACCGGTCCGCGCCTGCTCCTGATCAGCGGCACGCATCCCGATGCGGCGCACATATCGGGACTGCGCGCGGCCCGCGTCGCCGCTGAGCTGGCGAGCGCGGGCTATCAGTGCGTGTTGCTATGCCCCCCCCTTCCGAACGCACCCCCCACCGGTCCCTTGAATCTGGCGCGTGACTGGTCCACGCCGCTGGTCGTCGCAGCGGCGCTTCCAGACGCGCCGGCCCACAGGTTTGGATCGCTGGGCACAATGGTCAACATCCTGCGGTTCGGGGGCAACCGCGCTGATCTCGTCAGGGGATTGCGCACTGTCGGCGAGTCACTTGTCGCGGCTTTCCGGCCCCAGGCGTTGTGGTGCACCTTCGGCAACCTAGAGACGGTTGTGACCACAAAAGCCTTGGCGCGTCGCCACGGAATCCCCTGGTTGTTTGACATCAAAGACAATGTCGACCTCTATCTCCCTCGCTCACTCCGGCCGATGCTAGCACTCCGTCTGCGCGGCTGGGCGGCGCTGCAGGCGAACTCACGCCTGCACGCCGATGCGGCCGAGCGTTGGCTCGGCACCCGGCCTGAGATCGTTTACAGCGGAGTCGACTCCGCTTTCTTCGAGCGTCAGCCAGCCAATCCGGCACGACCCGCTTATGTCACTCTGGTGGGCGGACTGTATTTCCCCGACAAGGTCGATCAATTCGTCAACGGCATCGCTGCCTATAATCGCACTGCGCAGGCGCCGCTCCGCATCGTCCACCTCGGATCACAGCTGGCGATGCTGCAGCGCTCCGCCACACGGCATGACGGGTTAGTGCTGGTGGAAGGCGCAGGCTATGTCGCGCCGGCTGAGATGGCCAGCATCTGCCAGGGGGCCACCGCGAACGCCTATATTTTTCACGGACGGACCTTCCATCACAAAACATTCGAGCTGTTCGCGTGCCGACGACCAGTGATTGCGTTCGGCGGAGAACTGCCCGAGACGATCGAGCAGGCCGAGCGCTTGGGTGCAAATCTGGACCGTCCTGCGGATCTGGCGGGTGTCGTGGCCGCGCTGGAGGCCGCCACTACGCTTCCAGCCGGACCGATCCCGACCGCGACTGATCGGTTCTTTACGTGGCCCGAGCAAGCGGCAATGGTCGAATCGGCAATTGGGAGCATCATCCGATCATGAACGAACAGTCTCCCCACATCATGTCGGTGCATGATCGCGTCGTCGCGAACTATCTGGAGACCACGTCCTCCCGATCGGGCATCGACCCGACCGAGATCATTGCCTCGACCGAAGGGGTGGCCCGGATGCTGGGTGACTGGGCACCCCAAGCCGGCGAGGTCGTGGTTGACCTCGGGTCGGGCAAGGGGGAAGGATGCGCGCTAGCGCTGCGACGCGGGGCGGTGAGCGCTACCGGCGTTAATCTGAGCACCGGCGAGAACATCCTCGCGCGCCAAATCGTACCCGACGCGACCTTCGTCGATTCGGATCTCGTTTCGTGGCTCAGCGCGGCGGAGAGCAATAGCGTCGACCGCATCATGGCGCTCAACATCCTCGAGCATCTCGACAAGGACACGCTCGCCGCTGTGCTGACTGAATCGGCGCGAGTGCTGCGCCCGACCGGCTGCCTCGTCGCGGTGACGCCGAACGCAACCTCGACCTATGGCACGATGACGCGTTACTGGGACATCACGCATCACATCGCCTACACGCCTTCGAGCGTGCGCCAGATCGGCATTTTGTGCGGCTTTCGCCAGTTCGCCTTTCGCGAATGCGGGCCGCGCCCACACGGCGTGATCAGCACGATCCGCTATGTGCTGTGGCAGATGATCCGGCTCGGCATCAAGGCGCGGCTGATGATTGAACTCGCCTCGACCAAGGGCGGGGTTTATACCGCCGACATGGTGATGCGGTTGGCGAAATAGGCCCGCAGCTCAGCGCCTCCCGGTGGCAAGCGTCCGGTCGATCGCGTCGTTCAACCGGCGCGAGAATTCGGGGAAGGAAAAATATTCGAGCCCGGCAGGGATTCCCCGCGGCTTGTCCAGCGCCCGCAGGATCGCCTCGATCACTGCGGCACCGTCGCCGGGATCTACCAGTTCGCCGAGCATCCCGTCGCGCAACGCTTCGCGGCCACCATCGAGTGTGCTGGCGATGGTCGGGACGCCGCAGGCCATCGCCTCGAGCAGGACGAACCCGAACCCTTCCCCCCGGCTCGGCATGACATAGGCGTCCGCGAGCCTGTATAGTGCCGCCTTCTCTTCTTCAGCGACCATGCCGGTAAAAATGACATGGTCGGCAATGCCGAGCGATGCCGCCTTCTCCTCCAGCCGGCCGCGGTCGCCGCCGTCTCCGGCGATCACATAGATGATGTCAGGCGTTTGGCTGATCAGTGCCGGCATTGCTTCCAGCACTTCATCGAAACCCTTGTAGCGCTCGTTTCCGGCGAGCCGTCCGAGGGTCATCACCACGCGGCGGCCGATAAGGCCGTAACGTTCCGCCAGCGCGGCATCGCGTGTACCCATACCGAACTCGTCGAGATGAATCGCGTTCGGCATCACCGTGCAGGCGGTTTCGGGATAAGTACACCAACTGCGAAAACGATCGAGCGTGACCCGGCTGACCGATAATACACGGTCGGCATGACCAGCTGCCAACCTCGTCAACCGCCTTGCGCTTGGCTCCCACGCATCGATGCCGTGAATTCCCAGGATGAGCGGCACTCGCAGGATGCGCGCAGCGAATACCGCGAGCGGCATCAGATTGATGTGCCCACAATAGACAGCATCGAACGGCCGGTTCGACATCAACTGCCTGCCGAGCGCGCGCAGATAGGCGAATGTGCCGCCGAGCCCGGAAACGTCAAAGTTAAGCTTGTCGGGGAGGTCCTTCAACGGCAAACCCGCGAGCCGCGGCAATGCCACGACTTCGGCCGTGTCCGGATGCCCGCACAGCGCGCGCAGTAGATCGCGATTATGCAGCGCGATCCCGCCGGGCTGTCCGCCAAAGGCGTCCGTCAACAGGACCAGGATGCGACGACCTTGCGCCGGGGCGGAACCCTCGATGCTGCCCGCATGATCCATCGACCTACTTCGTCCTCAAATGCCCGAGCAGGCGAGCGGCCTAGTGGCAAAGCGGGGGCAGTTCAAGCATGCCTAGAAACAGGCCGCCGCTCGTGGACTTTGCAATCCGCCAGGCGTTGGCTACAGCCAGCTCAGCCGGTCCCAACATGATTGCCGCACACCAGATGATCAGCGATTTCTTCAAGTCGAACCGGCCCGGGGTGCTGTACGCGTCGCTCATTTTGCTTTTCGTCGCAGTGCTGCTTGGTGGCGCTTCGCGAACCGACGTGCTTTCCCCGCTTGTAGTCCGGCTGGCGGGGATCGTCGCAATCATGTGGCTCGTCTGGACCCGTCCGCTCGGCCAGTTGGAGCTTCGCTGGATACATTGGCTGCTTCTCTCCGGGGCGGTCGCGCTGCCGCTGCTCCAGCTGATACCGCTTCCTTTCGACGCCTGGTCGACCCTTCCTGGCCGCCAAATTCCCAAATCGCTGTTCGATATCCTGGGCGAGCGTCCGACTCACCCGATCAGCATCGCCCCTGGGCGCACGTTGAACAGCGCGCTGGCCTTGCTGCCAGCAATCGCCGCGTTCCTTCTTGGGAGACTGCTCGACGTCGATGGCCGCAACAGCCTGTTGACGCTCGCTTTGTCACTCTGCCTGTTCAGCGCAGCACTCGGTCTGCTGCAAGTGGCGGCGGGCTCGGGCAGCGCGCTTTACTTCTACGCGATCACCAATCGCGATGCCGGCGTAGGCTTGTTTTCCAACGCGAATCACCAGTCTTTGTTTCTCGCCATCGGCATCGTGCTGGTTTTCGCCTGGATTGCCCGGCTCGTCGAGCAACGGCGCACTATCCCCCGCGGACCTACCATTAGCGCGTTATTGATGTTGGCGCTGCTCTACTTCTCGATCATCAGCACGGATTCGCGCGCGGGCGCGATCATGTCGGTTGTCGCCTTTGTGGGCGGCTTTGCGCTCCTGCCGCTGCGACGCATCGGCGCGCCGCGATGGATGATCGGAGCGGCCGTCGGCTTGCCTTTAGTCACCCTGGTCGCGGCCATCACCATGTTACTGACTGGCGCGGTGCTAAAAGACCGTTTCCTGATCACACATGTCGAGGAGGGCCGGATCGATCACCTTCCCATTTTCCGCCACATGGTTTCAGACCAGTTCCCGGTCGGGTCCGGTCTAGGAACATTCGACCCGCTCTACCGCTCGTACGAGACTCCCGACACGCTTACGTTCGCGTATCTCAATGCTGCGCACAATGACTATGCTCAGTTGGCGATCGAAGGCGGCGCCGCTGCTATCGCGCTGCTAGCGATCTTCATCATCTGGTGGCTGATCCACTTCGTGGCGGTCTGGCGAGGCGCAGCGGGCAATCGCGAGGTTTATCGAGACATCCAACGCCAAGGGCGCGTAGCAACGCTCGTGACCTTGCTCGCGCTCGCCCATTCAGCTGCCGATTATCCGATGCGCACGGCAGCAATCCTCACCCTGTTTGCTTTCATGTGTGCGATGCTCGAAGCGCCCGCAAGCGGTGTGCGGAGCCAGCGCCAACGCGTGGCCAGATCGTCAGTCGCGGCGCCCCAATGACGATTTAGCCGCCTTTTCATTCGCGATGGAACGGGTTAGAGCGCAGATGCGTACTGAAGCACCTGGAGCTTGACGCGCGGCTGGTTGTGTCTGGGAGCGAGTGAGAAGTCAGATAATGACACCGCTATTCGTACGATTGAGACGGAATGGTCAGGCAAATAGCGCGTCCGCCAGGGAATAAGGCCTCTAGCTTGTATGAATAATCTTCCTGTAGGCGTATCTCAATGGTCCGCCCGAGAAATCACCGAGGCTGATCGGGACGCGAGTCTGCGGCTCGAAGCGTTTCTTGAGGAGCATCAATCCGAAAGCGCGTTATCACAGTATCTCCAGATCCTGTTTCGCAGGCGTTGGATCGTGCTGGCTTTCATCCTGGCGGGAGTTTTGACGGCGCTTTATCTGACGCTGAACGTTACGCCGCTCTATCGCGCGACGACCAAGCTCGAAATCGCTCGCGAGGCAGCCAAGGTCGTGAAGGTCGATGACGTCGAGCCCGACCAGGCATCGCGCAATCTAGAATTCTATCAGACCCAATATGGCCTGCTGAAAGCGCGCTCTCTCGCCGAACTGGTGGTCCGCAAGCTGCGCCTCAGCGAGAACGATACGTTCATGTACGGCTATACGCGTTCCAAGCCACCCAAGATGACCGCATCCGAGCGCGCCTTGCGTCGTGCCCGATTCGAGCGGTCGGCGGCGGGCATTCTGCTCAACCATCTCACCGTCGCCCCGGTGCGAAATTCGAGCCTCGTCGATGTGAGCTTCGATAGTCCGGACCCGGCGCTTTCGGCCAATGTCGTCAATGCAGTCGCGGAGAACTATATCTCTTCGAACCTTGCGCGTCGGTTCAATTCGTCTGCTTATGCTCGCAAATTCCTCGAGGATCAGTTGGCGCGTACCCGGGCGCAACTCGAACAATCCGAGCGTGAGGTCGTCGGTTACGCAACCCGCGAACGCATCATCAACTTGGACGGCGCCCCCGCTCCTGGCTCCAGTGCCGGCGGCTCCACATCGACGGCCCCCGGGTCCTCTCCGGGACAGTCACTCGTTGCCGCCGATCTTTCGTCCCTCAATTCCGCGCTCGGGGCGGCCAAGGCGGAGCGGATCGCAGCGCAATCCCGTTTCGATCAGGCGCGTAACGCCGGTGGCACATCTTCCCAGACCCTTGCCGACCCGGCGACGACCCAGTTGCGCAATTCACGTGCTGCGCTGGTGGTCGAATATTCGAAGATGGCGACCCAGTTTAAAGCCGATTACCCGCAGATGCAGGCGCTCAAACGGCAGATCGACGAGATCACGCGTCAGTTGAGCCAGCAGAACACGGGTGTCGTCAGCTCACTGCGCAGCGATTATCAGGCTGCGGTCCAGCGCGAGGCCGCCCTGCAGTCGCAGGTGAATGGGCTGAAGGAAGGCGTACTGGATCTGCGTCGGCGCAGCATCCAGTACAACATCTTCCAACGCGACGCAGATACCAATCGCGTGCTGTATGACGGGCTTCTCCAGCGCTACAAGGAAGTCGGGATCGCCGGCGGCGTCGGCACGAACAATGTGTCGGTGGTCGACCCGGCACTCGCACCAGGGGGCCCCTTCACACCGCGCACGACCATGAACCTGTTGCTCGGACTGATTGCAGGCACGCTCGTCGGTGCTGCACTCGCGTTCCTGCTTGAGCAACTCGACGAATCGATCCTTGCTCCGCACGATCTGGAAAAGAAGCTGGGCGTGCCGTTGCTCGGCAGCGTTCCCAAGGTCCCCGATGCCGACAACCCTCTCGTCGAGCTCGATGATCCGAAATCGCCGCTCGCCGAGGCTTATCTGTCGGTGCAGACCTCGCTCCGCTTTGCGACCAGCACCGGCGCGCCACGTGTTCTCCTGCTGACCAGCTCACGCGAATCCGAAGGTAAATCCACAACTGCGATCGCGATTGCACGCAATTTCGCCGCGCTCGGCCGATCGGTGATCCTCATCGACGCCGACATGCGCGATCCGTCGACGCACAAACTACTTGGCCTCTCCAATGCTTTCGGCCTGAGCCATGCTCTCTCGGGGACCGAGGATCTGCGACAGCTCGTCCAGCCTGGTCCGCATGACCTGATGCTGGTGATGACCGCCGGACCGATTCCGCCAAATCCGGCGGAGCTCCTGGCTGGTCCGAACCTCGGCCGCACTCTCGAAGCGCTGCTGCAGCAGGTCGACCACATCGTTATCGACGGACCGCCCGTGCTCGGACTGGCCGATGCGCCGCTGATGGCCAGCGTCGCCGAGGCAACCGTATTCGTCATCGCCGCGAACGATACGAGGACCAAGACTGCGCGCGTCTCACTCCGCCGCCTGGCCGACGTGAAGGCGCATATCATTGGTGCCGTCCTCACCAAGTTCAACGCGAAGTCGCTGGGCTATGAATATGCGTATAACTACACTTATTCCTATGGCGACCGGACCTCGAAATCGGTCATTCGCAAGACGTTGCGTGGGATTCTCCCCTCGCGGACTGCCAAGGATTAGCGCAACGGCCTGCCCCACATGCTGATCTTCCGCATAGCGGCAAGCCTTGCGGGCTTCTGCCTCGCCTGGATCGTGGTGCAGAGTGGGCTTGGGCTGGCGCTGGCCGCGTCCAACCCCGAGCTCGCGCGACGCATAGATCCGGACAACCCGGTCGCGGCGAGCGTCCTCGGGGATCGTGCGATGCTGGTCGCGGGCAAGGCTCCCGACCATAAGGCAATCGCCGGCTTTTCGCGAGCAGCGATCGCGCTGGAGCCTTTCGACTCTTCCGCGATAAGAAACCTCGGCTTTGTCGCCGATCTCGAGGGCCACGCGACGGCCGAGCAGCTGTTGCGGCTGGCGGGGCGCATCTCCCTGCGAGACTATCTGACTCATGCCTGGTTGCTGGATCGCGACCTTGCCGAGGGCCGGTACGACGAATCAACGCGCGAGGTCGACATCCTGATGCGCCAGCGTGTCGAGGGCTGGCAGCTCGTCATTCCGCAAGTAACCTATTCCCTGCCCGACAGGCGATTCCGCGAGGCATTTGTGCGCCTTCTCGCCCGCAAACCATTCTGGCGGGGAGATTTCTTGCTTGCGATGGGCATGCAAGATGGTGCCAGCGATGCCAGCTACGCCACGCTTGAGGCGTTGCACCGGACAGCTACGGCACCGACGACCGCCGAGCTGCAACCGTTCTTTAACGCGATGAGCCCGACGCTGACGGGCGCGGAACTCTATCGGCGATGGCTCGCCCTGCTACCCGGCGGACCGCTCAAACCAAAGGATGCACTCTTGCGAGACGGGTCGTTCGAGGGACTGGACGCACCAGCGCCCTATAATTGGAAATTGACCCCGGGCAGCGGCATCTATTCGGAGTTCTCCGTGAATCCGGCAGGTACCGGACACGTGCTTTACGCGTCGTTTGAAGGCGATGCTGCAACCCAATTCGCCAGGCAGAACCTGCGGCTGCAGCCGGGCAATTACCGCCTGGTAGGCCTAGTGCGGGCAGATGACGATGTACCTGTGGGTCGATTCCAGTGGTCACTCACCTGCACGACCAAAGATGCCCCCGGCGGGGAGGGTACCCAGATCCCGCTTGCCCCCGTCGCGAAGCGTTGGGCGAAATTCGCGGCGACGTTCAAGATCTCTGGCGCGTGCCCGGAACAGCAGATTTCGCTTAGCGGCACCCCGGGGGAAGGACTCAATCCCCTGTCGATCTGGGTCGACAGCCTTTCGATCACACCGGTCGATTAGCGCCCGCTTTCGGTTCGCCCGAACGCTTTAGCGCAACAGCTCCTCGGCGAATGCGCGCACAACCGGACCGATATCCTCCCTCTGCAGCGCGAGCGCGAGATTGGCCTGGATATAGCCGGCCTTGTCGCCGCAATCGTAGCGCCGCCCATCAAAGGTCAGGCCGTGGAAAGGCTGGGTACCGATCATCCGGGCCATCGCGTCGGTCAGCTGGATTTCTCTACCCGCCCCCTTCTCCTGATTCTCCAGTACGCGCATCACCTCAGGTTGCAGAATGTAGCGCCCGATCACCGACAGGTTGGATGGCGCCGTACCCGGCGCCGGCTTCTCCACCAGCCCATGGACAGCGGTCAGTCTTCCGTCGCGACTGCCGGGCGTGATCACACCATACATATGAGTCTGGTCCTCAGGCACTTCCTGCGCGCAGATCATATTGCCGCCGACTTTCCCGTAGGCCTCGATCATCTGCTTGAGGCAGCCGGGCTGGCCGACCATGAAATCGTCCGCCAGCAGCACAGCGAACGGCTCGTCGCCGACAATGTCGCGCGCGCACCACACCGCATGGCCGAGCCCCATCGGCTCCTGCTGGCGCACATAGGCGACCGCGCCGGGCTTCAGCCGCGTTTGATGCAGCAATTCGATTGACTTGCCGCGTTGGCGCATCGTCGTTTCGAGCTCATACGCGATGTCGAAATGGTCCTCGATCGCTGATTTGCCACGGCCAGTGACAAAGATCATCTGCTCGATGCCCGCCTCCAGCGCCTCATCAACGGCATATTGGATCAAAGGGCGATCGACCACCGGCAGCATCTCTTTCGGAAGCGCCTTGGTCGCCGGGAGGAACCGCGTTCCCAGCCCTCCGACCGGAAAGACAGCCTTGCGTACCGGCTTGAATTCCATCTCATCGCCTCATCGTGAAATCTGGATCCGATGCACGGCATCGGCAGGATCGGCCTGCCCTAGCCACGCGGCTCAACCAAGGGAAGGCTGCTATCTCAACCTTCTCGCCGCGCCACCATGACGAACAAAGTTGCGCTGTGGCGAGGCCCGACGCCCGGTATCGCAAAGGGCGGCGCGGCGAAGAAGCGGGTGTCCTCGATGCCAAAGCCAGCACGCGCCAGCGCAGCCGTCATTCCAGTCGTGCTGGGGACGTTGCGAACATGCGCATAATAGCGAGGCCGCCTCGTCAGCAGGAAGGCCAGTCGCTCGATCCTACGATAGAAGGATTGGGCATTGGGCATCGAGACGACCAGCGTTCCTCCCGGCCGCAGGAGCCGGGCGAACCGCGCCAGCTGCCGGTCGAGATCCGGAACATATTCGAGGACGCTGGAACACAGGATCACGTCCAGGCTCCGCGCCGCGCGATGATCCAGCGCCGCGATATCCGCTACGTCGAACGCCAGGTTGCTTACGCCCGACGCGGCGGCGCTCTCCCGGCACAACTCGATCATGCGCTCGCTGCCGTCGATGCCGAGAACCTGCGCACCGCGCTGCGCGGCAAGCATCGAAAACAACCCGGGTCCGCACCCCATGTCGAGCACGGCATCGCCGGGCCGGACATGCGCCTCGATCAGGCCCGACCAGACCTTAAGCCTGTCCTGAAAGGCAGGTGAGCGCTTGTAGGCGCCGGCGAAACGCTCCGCGATATCATCGTGCCACGCAATCGCGCCATCGGACATGTTCGACACGAAATACCTCGCGGTTCTTGATAGTCGTTCGCGACAAGCGTAGCCGCTGTGCGCCTAGTGGAGAACAGCCCCCCAGCCGTCAAACCCCAAAACTGGCGCAACGATCCAATACGGCAGAGTCTGGCCCGGCTATGCCCGAGCTTCGAAGGAACCCCTGCGAATGACAAGAAGTGCGTATACCACAAGCGCAGATATGGAACGGATTCGGCGTGAACACCGTCGACCCCTCGTCGGCCGCAAGGCAATCCAGGCGCATTTTCGGAAAAAAATAGGGCAAGCCACGTGACCCAGCCGAGCGCATCGAAATGGCCGCAAAATACTGGTGCTCTTCAGGTCGGCGTCATCGGCCTAGGCTATATCGGGCTGCCGACTGCGGCAGTGATCGCACAGACTTGCGCGCAGGTTCTCGGCATCGATGTCAACGCACATATCGTGGAGACCGTTGGGCGCGGCGATATCCATATCGAAGAGGCGAATCTCGATGCGCTTGTGCGTGACGTGGTCGCGTCCGGCCTGTTGCGCACGGCCATCGCGCCTCAGCCCGCCGATGTCTTCGTCATCGCGGTGCCGACGCCGTTCATGGAAGACCATGTTCCGGATCTGCGCTTTGTCCGAGCCGCCGCGCGTGCGGTGGCCGCGGTGCTTCGTCCGGGGAACCTCGTCATCCTCGAATCGACCGCTCCCGTCGGCACGACCGAGACGATGCGCGACGAGATGGCGGCGTCACGCCCCGACCTGAACTGGCCCGGACGGTGCGCCGGCAAGCCGGACATCGCCGTCGCCTATTGCCCCGAACGCGTGCTGCCGGGCAAAATCCTGCAGGAGCTGATCAGCAATGACCGGTGCATCGGCGGCATCACCGAGCCCTGCGCCGAAGCTGCGAAGGCCTTTTACGAGCGCTTCGTCGAAGGCGAATGCGTCATCACCGACGCACGCACGGCGGAAATGTGCAAGCTGGTCGAGAACTCGTTTCGCGACGTCAACATCGCCTTCGCCAATGAATTGTCGATGGTCGCGGACACACTGGGCATCGACGTCTGGAAGGTGATCTCGCTCGCCAACCGGCATCCGCGCGTCAATATTCTGCAGCCCGGCCCAGGCGTCGGCGGCCATTGCATCGCGGTCGATCCGTGGTTCATCGTCGACAGCGATCCAGCCAACGCGCGGCTGATCCGAACCGCGCGCGAAGTGAATGACGACAAGATCGGCTACAGCATCGACCGGGCGGAAGCGGCGATCGCAGCGGCTCCGGGCGCGTCGATCGCCTGTCTCGGTCTGGCCTTCAAGGCGAACATAGACGATCTACGCGAGAGCCCCGCGATCAAGGTCGCGTCGGCGATCGCCGAACGATACGGCGATCGGGTGATGATCGTGGAGCCGCATATCGAAGCACTTCCGATCGCGCTGGACGAAACCGGAGCTGTTCTGGTGTCACTTGATGAGGCGTTGGATCGTTGCGAGGTGTTGATCGTCCTGGTCGATCATGACGAATTCAAGGCCGTGCCTCTGGCATGCCGCGCCGACAAGCAGATCTACGACACACGCGGCATCTGGGTGTCCTAACGCCCTCCCGTGATAAAGCGCAGCAAGCCGGGCATGGTCTTCAGCAATATCCAGTATCCGGCCAGCGCCAGGCAGATCACCACCACCGGCAGCACCGCATAGGTGGCAAGCACCGTTCCTGCCGTCATCGGCAGCGAGTGGAAGGCAAGCTTCTTGCCGATCGTGACGAGCGGCTCATGCGCCGCGAAGACGAAGAAAGAAGCGCCGCCCAGCGCCATGAGACGCTCGCGCCAGCGATTGGACTCGGCCAGCCAGCGGCTCGCCTTGAGCGCCAATATCAGCCCCACCACCATCGGCGGATGGAGTGAATAGTCAGTCCGATATATGAGTTTCTCGGCGCAATACACGCCGAGCAGCAGGGCAAACAAAGGCACGAGCCACCACCCAAGCCGATCGAACGCGAACAACGACCATCCGCGGATCGAGACGAAACCGCCCAGATAGAAGAACAGGGTCGGCTCGATCGCTGGCACGGACACCGGCCAGATATTGAAGATCCACCCGATCGCGAACATCGCGAGCACCACCCACCCGACATATCGTGCCGCGAGCCACAGCAATGGAGACAGGATAACGAGGATCATCAGATCGCGGATGAACCAGAATTGATAGGCAGTCGGATAGCGGGTGATGCCGATGATCGCGTCGATCATCTGGAAGGGCCGCATTGCGGTCAACGGAAGGTTCTGTCCATTGAAGAAGGGCGCGACCGTGGGGACGTGCTGCCCAATCGCGACCAGGGCGATCAGCGGGAACCGAAGCACGTCGAGCCTCGCCAGATGCTCGTCTCGGCTTATGGCCTCGGTCGGTCGATCCCCCATGACGGGGTCGGTATCACGCTGCACCTGCCAGTGAAACCCGACACAGCTCAGGCGCGCAGCCACCAGCGCAGGATCATTGCCACCACCCCCAGCGCCACGACGCTCATCGCCCAGATCGCAGCCACCCAGGCGAGCCGCTTCCATAACGGCCCGGCAGTGTCACCCGGCATCAATGATAGCCTTCAGTGCCGACCTTGCCCCGAAACACCCAATAGGCCCAGCCGGTATAGCCAAGGATCAGCGGCAGCATGATCCCCGCGCCGATCAGCATGAAGCCCTGGCTCGATGCGGGGGAGGCCGCATCCCAGATCGTCACCGCATCCGGCACGATATAGGGATACATGCTGATCCCGAGCCCGACAAAACAGAGCGCGAACAGCGCCAGCGTCAACAGGAACGGCGCAGATTCGGCTCCGCGCCCCAGCGCTCGCCAAAAGAAGAAGCCGAGTATGGCGACGAGTAGCGGCACCGGCGCGGTGAGCAACAGGCCGGGCATGGTCAGCCAGCGCGTATAATAATCATGGGCGAGGAAAGGCGTGGCCGCGCTGACCGCAGCAATCGCGATCAGCGTGATGACGCCGTAACGGCGCGCCAGCCGATAGGCCTGTTTCTGCGCCTCGCCTTCAGTCTTGGCGATCAGCCAGGTGCTGCCGAGCAGTGCATAGGCGGCAATCACGCTGGCACCGGTCAACAGGCTGAACGGCGTCAGCCAGTCGAGCCAGCCGCCCCCATAACCACGCCCGGCCACCTTCACCCCCTGCAGCAAAGCCCCGAGGATGATTCCTTGCGCCAGCGCCGCGACGATCGATCCGGCGGTGAACCCGAAATCCCAAAAGGCCCGGTGTCGCGGATCGCGCCAGCGGAACTCGAACGCGACGCCGCGGAACACGAGCCCGAGCAGCATCGCGATGACCAGCGGGTAAAAGGCCGGCATCAGGATCGCAAAGGCCAGCGGAAACGCCGCCATCAATCCGCCGCCGCCGAGCACCAGCCAGGTTTCGTTGCCGTCCCACACCGGCGCGATGGCGTTCATCGCTGAATCGCGCTCCTTGCCGACCGCAAAGGCCGGGAAGATGATGCCGATGCCGAGATCGAACCCGTCGAGCACCACATAAGCGAACACCGCAAAGGCGATCAGGAAAGCCCAGATCGTCGCGAGATCATGGCTGACGTTCATGGCACCTGCCCTCCGCCCGGCTGCACAGGGCCAGGCGTGATCCCGGCGGTGCGCATCGGCGCGCTGCTGAGTTCAGGCTCGCCCGGCTCAACGCCCTTGCTGATCAGCTTCAGGATGTACCAGGTGCCGATCCCGAACACCGCGAAATAGACGCACACGAACGCGATCAGCGATGCTCCAACCGCCGGTGCCGCAAGCGGCGATGCGCTCTGGGTCGTGCGGAGCAGATGCCAGACGGTCCATGGCTGCCGCCCGACCTCGGTCGTGACCCAGCCCGCGATCACCGCGATGAACCCGGCCGGGCCCATCGCGACGCCCGCCCTGTGCAGCCAGCGCCAGTCGTAAAGCTTGCCCCGAGCTCGCGCGACGAGGCTCCACAGCCCGAGGCCGAAGATCGCCAGGCCAAGGCCAACCATGATCCGGAACGACCAGAAGAGGATCGCGACCGGCGGCTGCTCATCGACGGGCACGGTATCGAGCCCCGCAAGCGGCGCATTCAGATCGTGCTTCAGGATCAGCGACGAGACTTTGGGAATCTCCACGGCATAATCCATTCGCTTTTCAGCTGAATTTGGAATGCCGAACAGGATCAGCGGGGCGCCGTGCGGATGGCTGTCATAATGCCCCTCCATTGCCATCACCTTGGCTGGCTGATGCTCGAGCGTGCTCAGCCCTTGCGCATCGCCGGCGAGGATCTGGACCGGCGCGACGAGCGCCGCCATCCACATCGCCATCGAGAAGATCTTTCGCGCATGGGGATCGGCGCGGTTCCTCAGCAAATGCCAGGCGCCCGTCGCGCCGACCACCAGCGAGGTCGTCAGATAAGCGGCGATCACCGTGTGGACGAGCCGATAGGGGAAACTGGGATTGAAGATCACCGTGGCCCAGGATCCCGCCACGACGAACTGGCCCTGCGCATTGATCGCATAGCCTGTGGGCGTCTGCATCCAGCTATTGGCGGAGAGGATCCAGAAGGCCGAAAGGCAGGTGCCGATCGCGACGAGGCAGGTTGCGGCGAAGTGAAGCCCCTTGCCGACCTTCTCCATCCCGAACAGCATCACACCCAGGAAACCGGCCTCGAGGAAGAAGGCGGTCAGCACCTCATAGGCCATCAGTGGCCCGATCACCGGCCCGGTCTTGTCCGAGAACACCGCCCAGTTCGTGCCGAACTGATAGGACATGACGATCCCTGAGACGACGCCCATCGCAAAGGCGACCGCGAAGATCTTCAGCCAGAAGCGGAAGATATCGAGATAGAGCTGCTTGCCCGTCTTAAGCCACAAGGCTTCGAGCACCGCGAGATAGCTCGCCAGCCCGATCGAGAAGGACGGGAAGATGAAATGAAAGCTGACGGTGAACGCGAATTGCGCGCGTGCGAGCAGGATAGGATCGACGGCGTCGAACATGGATTGCTCCCTGGTTCGCGCGGCTTTGCGCCCCGATTCGCAGCCTTGCAAGTGCGGCCGATGCAGCCTGCCGGGCGCGCAAAGCACGCCGCCGCAACCGACTCAGGGTTGCGGCGCTACCGCGCTGGGGGCGGGCTGGGACTGCTGCTGCTCCATCATCTGGCGGACGACAGTCTCTGGCAGGAAATCGAGCATCTCGACATCGAACACCAGCACCGCGTTGGCCGGGATCGGCCCGCTCGCCTCGCTGCCATAGCCAAGCTCGGGCTTGATCCAGAAGCGATACTTCGCGCCCTTGGCCATCAGCTTCAGGCCTTCGGCAAAGCCCGGAACAACACCGGCGATCGGCATCGGCGTCGGCTGGGTCGACTTGTCGAAGGTGGTGCCGTCAACGAGACGGCCTTCGTAGTTGACCAGCGCGATATCCTGATCCGTCGGCTTGGCATTGTCCTGCCCCGGCGTCAGCACCTTATATTGCAGCCCGGACGCGGTCTCGACCACGCCGGAAGCGGTGCGATTCGTCGAGAGGAACGCGGCAGCCGGATCAGGCGTGGCCTGCACGGCCACAGCCGGCAAAGCCCAGGAAGCGCCCGAGGCAGCGACGATAATAGCGAAGCGCGCCCATCCTGCGCGCGCCGGCAGAAGACGTCCGCTCACTTGCCCTTCGGCGCCCCGGCCGGCGGTGCGCCCGCACCCGGCGGCAACGCGCCGCCCGGTTGTTGCATCATCTGCTGCTGCATCTGCATCTGGCGAAGCGTTGCTTCAGGTATGAAATCGATCAGCTCGACATCGAATACCAGCACTGAATTGGCCGGGATCGGCCCCTTGGCACTGGCACCATAGCCAAGGCCCGGCTTGATCCAGAGCCGGTATTTGCCGCCCTTGCTCATCAGTTTCAGCGCCTCGGAGAAGCCCGGCACGACGCCCTTGACCGGCATCGGCGTTGGCTGTTCCGATTTGTCAAACGTCGTGCCGTCAGTCAGCTTGCCCTCGTAATTGACCAAGGTGACGTCGGAATCCGTCGGCTTCGGGCCCTTGCCGGGTGTCAGCACCTTGTATTGCAGGCCAGACGCCGTCTCGACGACGCTCTTGTCGGCGCTGCGGTTGTGAGACAGGAAATATTCGGGCGTCTTCGAATAGGCCTTCCAGGCGATTACGCCCCAGCCGATCACTACCGTGGCGAGCGCCCCGATCGCGATCCCAAGCACGACATAGAGGAGCGGCGACCGCGGCGTTGCCGGCTTGGATGAAACGGGGGGAATGGTGGCCATTTTCTATCTCCTCGGGCCGCGGCGAGCGCGGCGGGCCGAAATGTCAGGGAAAGTATCGCGGCGGTGCCCGTCAGCAGGGCTCACTGACCAGGAATCGCTCCGGGCGGCAGTCCGCCCGCGCCCGGCGGCATCGCCCTACCGGCCGCGCCGCCCTGTTGTTGTTGCTGTAGCTGTTGCTGCATCTGCATCTGTCGGATCACTGACTCGGACAGGAAATCCATCAGCTCGACATCGAACACCAGCACTGAATGCGCCGGAATCGGGCCATTCACCTTGTCGCCATAGCCAAGGCTCGGCTTGATCCAGAACCGGTATTTGGCCCCCTTGGTCATCAGCTTCAGCCCTTCGGAGAAGCCGGGCACGATACCCTGGCCGCCCTTTCCGTCCGCGGCACGAACGGCCAGCGGGGTGGGCTGTTGCGATTTGTCGAAGGTCGTGCCGTCAGTCAGCTTGCCCTCATAGTTGATCAGGGCAACATCGGTGTCGGTCGGGCTGACGCCGCCTTTACCGGGGGAAAGAATCTCATACTGGAGGCCCGAGGCGGTCTGAATCACCCCCGGCGCCCGCCGGTTCTTCGCAAGAAAAGACGAAACGGGATCGAGCGGCGCCATCCAGGCGAGCGCAAAGGCGCCGAGCACCGCGATCGCGATACCCACCCACAGATACACCAGCACGCTCCGCCTGACGGGTTGCAACGGAACGGCGGTGATCGATGACATTTGCGGGCACCCTGACGCGGCGCCTGACGGTGCCGAAGATTTGGGAAGATAGGGCCAAGACGAGGGCTATGGCCCTCGACGCGGTCTTACCGCGCCCCGTCGCGCTCCAGCCGCTTGCGCTCGAGCTTGCGGGCGCGGCGGACGGCAGCGGCACGCTCACGGGCGCGCTTCTCGCTGGGCTTCTCGTAATGACGGCGCAGCTTCATCTCGCGATAGACGCCCTCGCGCTGCAGCTTCTTTTTCAGGGCGCGCAGCGCCTGGTCAACATTGTTGTCGCGAACGATGATTTGCATAAACCCGCCGAACTCCGAATCAATAGAAATTGGTCGTCGCAGACAAGTGTCCGCGCCGTGTGGGGCTGGCCCCTACCAGCGGAGCCATCAAGTTTCAAGTGACATCGAGGCATATCGATCGCTAAGCGCCTGACGATCATGACCCATCACGCCCCGCTGACCCTCTATAACAGCCTCACCAGGTCGCTCGAGCCGTTCCAGCCGATCGATCCCGCCAATGTGCGCGTCTATTCGTGCGGGCCGACGGTCTATAATTACGCCCATATCGGCAATCTGCGCGCCTATGTCTTCACTGACACGCTGAGCCGGGTGCTGACCTGGAAGGCCAAAGAGATGGGGTGGGGCCCGCTCACACACATCATCAACATCACCGATGTCGGCCACCTCACCTCGGACGCTGACGCCGGCGACGACAAGATGGAAGCGGCGGCGCGCGCGAGCGCGACGAGCATCTGGGATATCGCCGCGCACTACACCACGGCGTTCAAACAGAATCTGAAGGATCTCAACATCCGGGAGCCCTCGCGCTTCCCGCTGGCGACCGATCATATCGTCGAGATGATCGACTTCGCGACCGATATCGCGCCGAAGCATTGCTACGCGCTGGAGAGCGGCCTGTATTTCGATGTGAGCACGGTCCCCGATTATGGTCGCCTGGCCCGGGTTGCGGACGACGAGCGTGAGGGACGGATCGATCCGGTCGCGGGCAAGCGCCATCCGCAGGACTTCGCGATCTGGCGCACATCGCCGCCAGGCGAGAATCGCCAGATGGAATGGGATTCGCCCTGGGGTCGCGGCGCGCCGGGCTGGCACCTCGAATGCTCGGTGATGAGCCGGAAATATCTCGGGGCCAGCTTCGACATCCATACCGGCGGCATCGATCACCGCGAGATCCACCATCCCAACGAGATCGCGCAGAACCAGGCGCATTGCGGCTGCGGCGACACCGGCGCCAATTTCTGGATGCACAACAACTTCCTGGTCGAGCGGGCCGGCGGCAAGATGAGCAAGTCGGCCGGGGCGTTCACGCGGCTCCAGACGCTGATTGATGCCGGCGTACATCCGCTAGCCTATCGCCTGATGTGCCTGAGCGCGCATTATCGCAGCGAGCTCGAATTCTCGGGCGAGAATCTCGCGGCGGCGCTGACGCGGCTGAAGCGGCTGGTGATGACCACCGCAGCTCTCCGCGCCAGTAGCGACGGAACCGAAACCGGTGATGCCGCCCGCTACCTCGAGGCGCTCGACGCTGCGGTTTCGGACGATCTCAATACGCCGCGCGCCTTGCCGGTGCTCGACGAGATGTTGGCGGACAAAAAACTGTCGCCCGCCACGCGGTTGAAAGCGCTGGTCGCGTTCGACGATGTCCTGGGGCTGGCATTGTCGGAGCTGACGCGTGAGACCTTACGGATGATGCCGGCGGGCGCGGCAATAACGCCGGCCGAGATCGAGGCAAGGCTGGCCGAACGCCGTGAGGCGCGCATAGCCAAGGACTTTGCACGCTCGGATGCGATCCGCGATGACCTCACGGCGGCTGGTGTCGAAGTGATGGACGGCGATCCGCTCGGCTGGGACTGGAAGCTCGCACTCTAAGTTAGGACCCTGTCCATGAAAGCTGTGCTCCCCGCCCTCGCCCGCCCACTCCTCGAGCCGCGCATGCCTGCCGGGCTCGATGTTGCCTGGTACGCCAATCATCACGAGGCCAACGCGATGGTGGTCGATGCCGATATCGCCTGGGTCGACCAGCAGCAACCCGGCTGGACCGGCGAGACGATCGGCCGCGGCGAGAAGCTCAAATGGGTTTCGACCATCTATGCCGGGCTCGATTCCTTTCCGCTCGACGCGTTGCGACGCCATGACGTCATCGTCACCAATGGGGCCGGGATCAACGCGATCGCGGTCGCTGAATATGCGGTCATGGGCGTGCTCGCCGCCGCCAAGCGTTTCGACGAAGTGCTGCGCCTCGCCGATCGCCACGAATGGCCGACTGATGCTCCCGGGAAGCTCGAGCTGTTCGAAACCTCAGCACTGATCATTGGCTATGGCACGATTGGAGAGCTGATCGGGAAGCGTCTCGAAGCCTTCGGGGTCACCGTGACCGCAGTGACGAGATCGGGCCGTGGCGGCACGCTCAGGCCTGATCAATGGCAGGAGACGCTCGGCGCCCAGGATTGGGTGATCCTCGCCGCCCCCTCGACCGACTCGACCAAGGCTATGATCGGAGAAGCCGAGATCGCGGCGATGAAGCGATCGGCCTGGCTGATCAACATCGCACGCGGCGACATGATCGATCAGGACGCGCTGATCGCCGCGCTTACCGCGCGGCGCATTGCCGGCGCTTTCCTCGATACGGTGCATCCGGAACCGTTGCCGCCAGAGCACCCGCTGTGGAGCGCGCCCAATGTGATCCACTCGATGCACCTCTCAGGCCGGAGCCAGACCAAGATGTTCCTGCGGGCAGCGGCGCTGTTTCTCGACAATCTCGACGCGTTCGTGGCGGGGCGGGAGATGAAGAACGTGGTGGATCTGGAAGCGGGCTACTGACCTCTTCTTCCTCCCTCCCCCCCAGCCCCTCCCGCAAGCGGGAGGGGCTGGGGGGGAGGGCCTGTTAAAACGCACCGCCGCTCGGGAGGACACGCCCCCTAGCCCCTCCCGCAAGCGGGAGGGGAATTTATCACGCCCGCATCGATGACATGGTCGATCATCGCGTCGTCCACCTGCACCTGACCATCGAGCATTAGCATCGCCAGCCCATGCGCGATCGCCCAGGCCTGGAGCGCAACCACCTGCGGATCCCCCCCCACCTCTTTTGCCAGCGCGGTGGCATTGGCGCGCAGGAATGCGAACGCCTCGTCCTCGGGCTGGCCGGCGAGCAGGTCCCCTTTTCCGGAATTGGCGAAGATGAGCCGGAACAGCGCCGGATTGGCGAGCGCGAACCGGACATAAGCTGCTCCGGTGGCACTGAACCCGAGCACCCCGCCGCCTGCCGCCTCGGACGCCGCCCGCTGCGCCACCGCCAGCCGCGCCAGCCCCTCGGCCGCCAGCGCGACCATCAGCGCGCGCTTGTCGGGGAAATGGCGGTAGATCGCAGTCGGACTCACCCCCACTGACCGGGCAACCTCGCGCAAACCGAGATCGTCCGCCGCGCGCGTCTCCAGCAACGTCAGCCCGGCCTCGATCAGCGCCGCGCGCAGATCGCCATGATGATAGCTTTTTT
>JBDTXU010000393.1:0-3011 GCA_040006055.1 Sphingomonas bacterium
GATCTGGTCGACATGCTCGAGCCCGATCATTTCTACGAGCCGGTGCACGGCCGCATCTTCGCCGCGATCAAGAGCGCGCGCGGCAATGACATGCTTGCCACCCCCGTCACGCTCCGCCCGATGTTCGAGGCGGACGAGGGCATGCGCGAACTCGGCGGCCCCGCCTATCTCGCCCAGCTCACCGGCTCGGGCGCAGGCCTGATCGGCGCGCGGCAATTCGCCAAGCAGATCTACGATCTCGCGATGCTCCGCACGCTCGTTTCGGTCGGACGCACCCTGGTCGACCGCGCGCTCGATACGTCGGAAGAGGTCAACCCGCGAGCCCAGATCGAGCTCGCCGAGGAGGAGCTGTTCAAGGTCGCGGCGGATGGCGGCACCGAAAGCCAGGTCAAGACCTTCGCCCAGGCAACGACCATGGCGGTCAAGATGGCGCAGCGCGCGCTCAATTCGGGCGGCAATCTCTCGGGCGTCACCACCGGGCTCGATTCGATCAATGCCAAGATGGGCGGCATGCATCACTCGGATCTCATGATCCTCGCCGGCCGCCCGGGCATGGGCAAGACCTCGCTCGCCACCAACATCGCCTTCAACGCGGCGCAGCGCTGGATGCGCGACATGAATGACGGCATTGCGCCGGAGGAATCGGTCGGTGCCAAGGTCGCCTTTTTCAGCCTGGAAATGTCGGCCGACCAGCTCGCGACGCGTATCCTATCGGAGCAGGCGCGGATCAGTTCCGAGGCGCTGCGCATGGGCAAGATCAGCCGCGCGGAGTTCAACCAGCTCGCGGCAGCGGCCGCCGATCTGGAAAACCTGCCGCTGTTCATCGACGATACCGCTGGCCTCACGATCGGCGCACTCCACACAAGGATGCGGCGACTGCAGCGGCGGCACAACAACCAGATCGGCCTGGTCGTGGTGGATTATCTCCAGCTGCTGACCGGCTCTGCGCGGGCGTCGTCCGACGGCCGCGTGCAGGAAATCTCCGAGATCAGCCGCGGCTTGAAGACGCTCGCGAAAGACATGAACGTGCCGGTCATGGCCCTCTCCCAGCTCAGCCGCGCGGTCGAGCAGCGCGAGGACAAGCGCCCCCAGCTATCGGATCTGCGCGAATCGGGCTCGATCGAGCAGGACGCCGACATCGTGATGTTCGTGTACCGCGAGGATTATTATGTCGCGGCGAAAGAGCCCAAGCGCCCGGTCGAGGGCGACAGCGCGAAGATATTCGAGGATCACGCGCAATGGGCGACCGACATGGAGCGGGTGTTCGGCCTCGCCGAGCTGATCATCGCCAAGCAACGCCACGGCGCCACGGGCAAAGTGATCCTGAAGTTCGAGCCAAGCGTAACGCGGTTCAGCGATTTCGTGGGCTACTGATTTCTCCCTCTCCCTGCAGGGGAGAGGAGCATTGGGTGAACAGCGCCCCGCGCTGTTCAGGTCATGCCGGGGGCATGACCGACCCAAATGCTGAGGAGCGAAGCGACGGGAGGCTGAGGGGCGTGTGTCTCGAGCCTCATCCCCCTCATCCAACTCCGACTAACTCGCTACGCTCGTAAGTCTTCATATCCTCCTCCCCCAAGTGGAGAAGGATTAAAACACCGGCTCTTCCCCGGGCTTCTCAGCCACATGGATCCCACACTCGACCTTCTCCCACCCGCGCCAGCGCCCAGCGCGCGGGTCTTCGCCCGGCTGCACCTTGCTGGTGCAGGGCTGGCAGCCGATCGACAGATAGCCTTCGGCCTCAAGCGGATGCCGCGGCAGGTCATGCTCGACGAAATAGGCTTCAAGATCGGCCTTCACCCAGTCACCCAGCGCATTGAGCTTGAGCCGACCATCCTCAACCTCGAAACGCGGCAGGTTCTGCCGGGTAACCGACTGGAACGCCTTGCGGCCCGAAATCCAGCTGTCGAGCCCGTCCTTGGCGCGCTTCAGCGGCTCGACCTTGCGGATCTCGCAACAGCCATCGGGGTCGTAGGACCAGCGCAGGCCCTTGTCGTCCTTCGCCGCCAGCAGCGCGGCATCTGGCTCGACCACCCAGCTATTCTCGATGCCGAACGCGGCGATCAGCTGCTCGCGATAGGCAAGCGTCTCCGGAAACATCTTGAGCGTATCGACGAAGATCACCGGCACACGGCGGTCAGCCTGCGCCACGAGGTGCAGCAGCACCGCGCTTTCAGTGCCGAACGACGAGACGACCGCGGTCGAACCGAGAATCCCCTCGGCGAACAGCGCCTTCAGCATGGTCAGCGTGTCGACGCCGGCGAAGCGCGCGTTCAGTGCATCGGCATCGGCCTGGGTAAAGGCCGGCCGCGCGTCGATAATGTCGATCTTGCGAACTGCCTCAGCCATGACGCAGTTTCCACACCGGCACGGCGCCATCGGCCGCGATCTGATAGACATGGTCGTAGCGCGACAGCGAGGCTTCCAGCGTCGCGGCGTCGATCTCGGCCTCGGGCGCGAAGCTGTCAAAACCGCAGCGTCGCATCAGCGGCACCTGATCGACCAGCACATCGCCCGCCGCCCGCAACTCGCCGGCATAACCCGCCTCGCGCAGGATGCGGGCCGAGGAATAGCCGCGCCCGTCACGGAACTTGGGGAAGCTCACCTCGATCAGCGCGATCTGTCCGAGATGCGGGATCAGCGCGCGAACATCGTCGCCGGATTCGACGCGGACGGCGGTGGCATTGGTCTGGCCCAGAAAAGCGTCGAGCGTCACGGCGGGCTCTTCATGAACCGCATCGTCGCGATAGCGCAGCAGATCACCCATAAATCGCCTCCTTGAACGGATCGATGCCGACACGGCGATAGGTGTCGAGGAAACGCTCGCCTTCCTCGCGAAGCGCGACATAGCGGTCGGTCACGCGCTCGACGGCATCGACGATGCCATCCTCGTCGAAACCCGGCCCGGTGATCTTGCCGAGGCTCGCATCCTCAGCCCCCGATCCGCCGAGCAGCAGCTGGTAATTCTCGGTGCCTTTCTTGTCGACGCCGAGAATGCCGATATGCCCGGCATG